>DAOVTE010000057.1 GCA_030627705.1 Bacteroidales bacterium | reverse complement strand
ATATTGTATACAAATAAAAAAAGCTCAACTAAAATAGTTGAGCTCTTGAAAAATATCTTTTTAGTAAGACTACTTATTTAATGTTTTCTTTAGTTTAGCAACTTTCTTTTTTAAAGCTTTAGTTTCTTTTGAATCTTTTGCTGTTTTAAGCTTTTCTTCTAACTCTAAAATACATTCGTTTATATTGGTAAATATTTCTTCGTCGGTACGAATTTTAACAACAAATTTGCCTAAAGTCTTTATTAGGTCATTTCCTCTAAGGTTTTTTGCAACAATAATTCCGTTCCCATCTATTAAGAAATTAGAAGGGATTCCTCTAACTTTATAAGTTTTTGCTCCTGCCGATTGCCAATGCTTTAGATCACTTACGTGATTCTCCCACACTAAGCCATCCGTTTTTATTGCTTTTACCCAAGCATCTTTATTGCTATCTAATGATACTCCATAAACAGTAAACCCTTTACCGCTTTTAAAGTTTTCGCTTTTAAAAGTATTGTAAGCTTTTACAACAGTTGGGTTTTCTCTGCGACAAGGACTACACCAAGATGCCCAAAAGTCTATTAATACCATTTGGCCTTTTAAATCAGATAAAGCAATTTCTTTTCCGCTAGGTGATTTAAATTTTAATTCTGGAGCTTTGTTTCCAATAGATGTTCCTACTACAGGATTTTCTTCAGGTGTTAATGTAAGAACCTCGAATTCGTTATCGCTACTTGTACTTTTATTATTAACAAAAGAATAAATCCCAAATAGAACTAACCCTGCTAATAATATACTTTGTATTTTTTTCATATTTTGTAAACTAATAATTAATTAAGATATTAAGGTGTGCAAATATATAATTTTTTTCTAAGTTCATATTATAAATCTAAATTTATGATTAATGGACTGTGGAAATTAGAGATGTTTTATTTATTTTAAGTAAAATAAAGAATGCAACACACTGTTACAAAATAGAATGTTATTTTATTGTAGTATAAATAGAAACCCACCCTTCTTTAAAAATAGTAAGTCTATTATTTATGAATGATGCATTTAAAACATTAGCCGTGTCTGGTAATAATACTTCTTTTTCGGTAAAACTTATAATATTATTCTGAATTATCTTGTTCTCTTTGTAGTAAGTAATAATATTCCCATCTACATATAGATTTTTAATTCCTTTAATCCCTAACGTTTTATAATAATTGCCAGCATAATCAAAAATCATTATTCCATTATTAGGAAAATTTAAAAAAAGATAATCATTTTTCTCAAGCAAAAAGTTTGGTTGCTCGTCGTGATCAATCAAAATAGATAAATCAGTACTTTGTTGTTCTAATTGCAGATTTGTATTATATCTTTCTAACTGCATATTAGTAGAATTATATATCCAGAACCCTCCAAAATTGGAATTACATGCAAGCTCAACTTGGTCTACACCAATATTGTCTAAATTATATGGAGCATTGATTTCTGACAAGTTATTGTCTAATACAATAATTTTATTAAAATTTGTATAAACGAGCAAAATTTCAAGGGGATTAGAAACATCTACAAAATCTATATAACCTAGAGATCCATTACTATAAGAGCATACCTTAAGCCCGTTATTATCATATTTTGTAATTGTTTGCATGGTTGTAATATAAAAATTACCCATTATATCGGACACAAATTTATCTCCTTTTACAGTTATGTTTTTATAATTAGTAAAGTTTGTAGAAAGCAATAAAAATGTAAGTATTATTAATATATATCTCATAAGTATAAATATTGATTCAGCTAAATTACAAAATAATTATTTGAATTGTATTTTTTAAGTATAATCTTATATTAAGTTTGTGAATTAAATAAAAAAAACAAAAAGTGAAAAACTATAATATTCAAGATATAATCTCAAACTCTACAATATCAACTGGACTTAAATTAATAGCAGAAAAAGTTTTTAATAATGAACGTATAACAAAAATTGATGGTGTTTTATTGTACAAAACAAATGATATTGGATTTTTAGCCAGCTTAGCAAATTATATTCGCGAAAAGATGCATGGCGATAAAACATATTTTAATAAAAATTTTCATATTGAACCTACAAATATTTGTATTTATGATTGCGAATTTTGTTCGTATAAAAAGAAAATTACAGATAAAGAAAGTTGGGAATATTCTCTAAAAGATATTCTAGAGATTTCTAAATCGTACGAAGGTAAAGATATTACCGAAGTTCATATAGTTGGGGGAGTGCATCCGAAAAGGGACTTACATTACTATGGAAAAATGATTTCTGAAATAAAGAAGATTCTGCCAAATGTACACGTAAAGGGTTTTACAGCTGTAGAACTAGAATTTATGATTCGTAAAGCAGGATACGAACTACACAATGGGTTAAGAAAATTAAAGGAATATGGTTTAGATTCCATTCCTGGCGGTGGAGCAGAAATTTTCGACGAAGAAATTAGAAAACAAATTTGTGACGATAAAGCATCAACAAATCAATGGTTAGAGATACACGAAGCAGCTCATAGTATTGGTTTACCATCTAATGCAACAATTCTATACGGACACGTAGAATCATACGAAAACAGGATAGACCACTTGAGTAGGTTACGAGAATTGCAAGACAAAACTCAAGGCTTTAATACATTTATTCCATTAAAATACAGAAAAGAAAATAATAGAATGTCGCATATTGGCGAAGTTTCTACAATAGAAGATTTAAAAAACTATGCAGTTTCTAGAATCTTTTTAGATAACATTCCTCACCTAAAAGCGTATTGGCCAATGATTGGTAAAAATACTACACAAATTTCGCTTGGTTTTGGCGTAGACGATATAGATGGAACAATAGACGATACAACAAAAATCTATTCTATGGCAGGAGTAGAAGATAAAACTCCAACAATGACAACTAAAAACTTAGTAGACTTTATAAAAGCCTCTAAAAGAAAACCTTTGGAGCGAGATTCTGTTTACAATGTAATAAGAGAGTATTAGATTTAGATAATTTAGGGCTTAATTATTTGTGTTAGCCTAGTTATTAATTAGATGCACATTAATTTAAAAATTTGTGTATAAAAGCAACTTTTAGTTTTTTATTACGTATACCTGTAGCTTCTTATTAAGTTATCTCTTAATTAGAAGATTAGACATCACCATTTTTAATGGTAAGCATATAATGTAGCGTGAAGATTATAGATCTTATAACATTAAAACCTAAATGCCATGAAATCAATGATTAAATTAAGCTTTATTTTTTTATTAATTATTACAACTAGTTGTGCAAGTTTTAAATCTCCAATAAATGGCATCTATAAACACAAACTGATAAAAAATGATAATGCCGAAAAAGTAAAAGTTCTTTTTATATTAAGTCATTATGAACAAACAATAGGTATTGATGCTATTCCTAAGCTTACAAGACCACAAAAAAATTTTAACGATATTTTTTATGATGCTTTAAATGAGATTAGCAATATTAAAAAGTATAATTCATTAACAATGGAGACAAAAGATGTTAATGATGTGAAAAAAAGCGAGGAATTAGCTCGTACCAAAAAAGAAAATGATTTTTTTATAGAAATTAATTTTACAAAAGAGAAATCGTTCATAAAGTTCTTTTTTGGAGCAATAGTTTCTTCAATAACTGCCACAATTGTGCCTATTAGATATAAATACAAATATTTAGTTGAAGTTAAAGTGCATAATCATAAGCAAGAGCTTATAAAAACTTATACGCGTGATGCCGAGCTTAATAAATGGGTGCAAACTTTTATGGTTTTCTTATATCCATTTCATCACGAAAAAAGAAAAAGAGAAGAATTAATTGTAGAGTACCTGCATGATATTTTTAAACAAATTGAAAGCGAAAAGATATTAGATTACAATAGTCTTGATAGAATTACACGAACAATCTATTCGAGTAGCGATATTTGTAATTTTATTCAAAAAGACATACCTAAAGATGCAATAAGTTGGAATAAGCAATCGCTTAACAAATGGATTGACAACAAAGACATTGGTATTATTATTCATTTTCCTGATGACGGAATGAATGAAAAAATGGCAATGCAAACGTTCAAAATGAAAATTGAGGATCTAGATAAGAAAACAGAAGATAATGGTATTTTGTTTTGGGTAGATAAGGAGGCAGATTTCCCTGTTTTACTAATCTCTGCAAGAAACGAAACTGTTCTTAAATCTCAATTAGAGAATAATAATTATCTAAAAGTGTTGTTAAACGGGATGTATTATTTCTAGAAATAAGCTAATATGCATTGCAACTTATTTTTGAACTAGTAAAAATTACATTTTCGTAAATGCATTTAACCTAACCTACTTTAAAACTAATATATATTCCTGCATTTTGAAAATCTTCGTTTGTATAACCATCTAAATCATCTACTCCAATTAAGTATGAATATTGTCCACCTATTGAAATACTAATATATTTTGTTAGTTGATATTCTATTTCTAAAATTGGAATAAAAGTTGAAATATTATCATAGAAATCATATACTGGTAAGGTATTTGCAAAAAGTGAAATTCCTCCAATAGCAGCTTTAGCAGAAAGAATTGGGCGTATTCTTTTATTTCTTAAAAAAATATGTCCTAGCCATAATCCCATATAGCTTAATTCCATTGTATTGTTTACATAAACTCCTGTGTTAACAGTAGGTTGTGATAATAATCCAGAACCAAATGCCCCAATAAAAATTCTATTCTTAACTAGAATTGCACCACCACCACCAATATAATTTGCTTTCTTACCTCCTATTTGTGAAATATTTGTGTAAATAACTCCAAATCCAGAAACGCTTACATCATCGCTAGCAATTCTTTTATTGTTTTGCGCTTGCACCGATGTGAAAATAAATAATAGAGTAATTGTAATAATTAAACTTCTTTTATTGATATTGTTGTGTTTTAGGACTTTCATCATTAGCTTTTTTTCTACTATTTTAAAACTCTAACTTCGGTTCTTCTATTTCTTGCTTTGCCTTCTGTCGTTGTATTATATTCTACAGGTTGAGTATCACCATATCCAATAGCTTTTACTCTACCAGCTTGTATGCCCTTTTTTATAAGATAAGCTTTTACTGTCTCTGCTCGATTTTGCGATAATATCAAATTATTCTCCTTACTACCTACATTATCGGTATGACCTGCAATTTCAATTTTCATATTCTTCTTATTTTTCATTACAGTTACTAACTCGTTTAATTCGTTATATGAAACAGCTTTTAATGAAGATTTTCCTGAATCAAACAAAACATTATCTAAGGTAATAGTAGATGGCTCGAATTTAATATTAAGATCGAAGGTAAATAAACCAGGTTTATTAGGAACTTCTATCTGCGTATATTTTACGTCTTTACTTATGTTTTGATACCTCACATCGTAAATATCGCCTTTTGGCAATAATAACTGTGCCCTGCCTGTGGCGTTTGTGACTATGGCAATATTTTGTTTCGATTTATTTGCAGCAAAAATTATTTTTTCTCCAGCTCGAGGATTATCACTAAAATCGGTAACCAAAACATTTAAAAGAGCTTCTGTTTCAGTTGCCTTATAACCTTGTGCATTAGAAATAGAAAAAAGAATTGTAAACGCTAATAATAATATTGTTTTCATAATTGTTTTTTTTAAAATTAATTGTTGATTACTAAAACTAAAACAAGATTTATACAAAAATATTATTTACCTATTATACTATTTTTCTTTTTAGTTTTTTCTTTATTATCAATATTATTGTCTAATAAATCCCAAGTTTCTTCTATATCCCAATTTGCTCTTATTATTATTGGTTTTTTGTAAAACATAACCTTTTCGGGATGTAGTTTCTCTAAATAATTACCAGTATCCCATTTCTTATTATTATTCTCATCAATAATAAGTTTAAAACTATAAGTTCCTGGCTTTAAATATGAAATTTTTATTTGTTTATTTTTATCAATATAATATTCTTTTAATATTTCAGATTCATTGTTCATTAACTGCAAAATAATACTGCTTGTAATGTTCTCTATATTAAAAAATAAAGTTCCATAGTCTTCTATGCTACCTGTGCTAAATAAATAATTATTAATATTATTAACTTGATTATACATATCGATTACAGCAGAACTATCAAACTTAATTGAATAATTTTGGTTTTCTTTCCATTCGTTGCTAATTATTATACCCTTAGTGTTAATAGTATCTAAGTAAATATTGGCTGAAATTTGAGTTTCTACCGTATCTATAAGTTCATATAATTTTATTTTATCATAATTTATATTCCCAATCGGAACCGAGGCAGTAAAATATAAGTTTTGATCTAATTCAACCTTTCCGTTATTCTTAAAATTAGGCTTTAAAGTAAAATTAGTTAGGTTATTATTTACTATTTTTTCTCGCTTTTTCTTTTTTGTAGGCTTTTTATATTTAACTGTATCTAGTTGTCCAACAAAATTATTTATTGAATCAGTCTTTAGGTAATTTAAAACTAAATTAAGTGTATCGATATTATATACTAACGAGTCTGTTATCCAAACATTTATAGTGTCGTTAGTCTTATTTGTATCAACAAAATACCAGTTCTCCGATTCAAAATTTAATCCTCTTAGTATCAGTTGACGTTTTTGTTGCATATTAAAAATTAGTGATAATCTTTCCTTAGATATTCTGCTACTAGAAACTAAATATTGTTTTGGGAAATACTCCTCAAACATTAACATCTTTATATTATTTGGCGAATAAACAATTTGCTCTCTAATAAAAATACTATCTGTAATTATTGTATCAATAAAAGATGTAATGCCCACAGTATCATTAATATTAATTATTGCATCTTCAGGAACTAGATTTTTGTTCTTAACAATTTTCTCAAGTTTAATAGTATCTGAGAATATTTCTATATTAGTTTTGGGTTCTAATAGAGAGTCGATAAACGAAATTTTTTCATTTGGTAAATCAAAAATATAATTACTATTTTTATCTTCTAAAGCAAAAATAAGATACTTGCTACTTGCTAGATTTGTAAACTTAAAATCCCCATTTTTATCAACTTTTGTAATATAATATGGTTTTTTCTTAAGCGGGACTGAATCTTCGTAAGTTTTATATAAAAGCACAAACGACTCAATTTCTGGCTTATGGTCAAATGCATTTATTAATTTACCTGATAATTGTAATGAATCTATATACTCGCCTGTAGAGAAAACATATTTATATTCTTTGATAGCATTTCCTTCGTTTAAATCTGTAATTGCGTCGTTAAAATTAAAAGTATAAGTTGTGCTATCTTTTAAGTCATTATTTATTTCAATAATTAAGGTCTTGCCCTTAAGTTTTATCTCTGGGTTTTCATCTAGAGGAGGAGAAACTATTAATTTTTGGTTTACATTGTTTAGTTTTAAGAACTCATCAAAAGTAATTTCAATCTTATCGTTAGAAAAGTTTATTGATCCATTTTCAGGATAGCTTTCTTTAATAACAGGTGGCTCTTTATCAACTGGCCCTCCAGTTGGAGCTCCTGCATTTGCGCAAGAGGTTAATATTTTAACTGTTGCGAAAAATATAAAATAAATTCCTAATTTATTCACTTCAATATATTATTATCTTAACTTTATAATGAATTACGAACCTACAAAGGTAAATTATTTTATGATTAACAAACTTGATTTTTCTAATATTAATAGAGAAGAACACTTAACTTTTCTTAAATCGGAAGTTTTTGATTTGTTAATTATTGGTGGTGGTATTACTGGTGCAGGTATTGCTTTAGATGCAGCATCAAGAGGACTAAAAGTTGCATTAATAGAGAAGCTTGATTTCGCTTCAGGAACTAGTTCTAGGTCTACAAAACTTGTTCACGGTGGTTTAAGATATTTAGAAAATTATGAGTTTAGAATAGTATATGAATCTGGCAGAGAGCGAGATATTGTACATAGAAATGCCTCGCATATAGTTATTCCAGAAAAAATGATGTTGCCAATAATTAAAGGAGGATCATTAAATAAGTTTATGACCTATATTGGGCTTACAATCTATGATTTATTAGCAGGAGTTAATAAAAAAGAACGTAAGCAAATGCTTAATAAAGCTAGTACTTTAAGAAAAGAAGAGCTATTAAATAAAGACATTGTTTTGGGTAGTGCAATTTATTATGAATATAAAACTGACGATGCAAGGTTAACAATAGAAACTCTAAAAAAAGCTCACGAATATGGTGCGGTTTCACTAAATTATATCTGTTCTAAAAATTTTATTTACACAAATGATAAAATTTCCGGACTTGTAGCAATAGATATAATTTCCAATAATGAAATAAAAATAAATGCCAAAAAGATTATTAACGCTACAGGACCATGGGTAGATGATATTAGAAAATCTGAGAATAAGAATTCTAAAAAAAGACTACAGCTCACAAAAGGAATACATATTTCTGTTTCGAAGAATAAATTTCCACTTAAACATGCAATATATTTCGATACAGAAGATAAGCGAATGATTTTTGTGATTCCTAGACGAAATTCTGTTTACATTGGAACCACCGATAGCTTTTATAATGATAATAAAGAGAATCCAAGAGCTAGTAATATCGATGTTGAATATTTGCTTAAATCTACAAATAGATTATTTCCTAGTTTAAATCTCACTGTTTCTGATATTAGTTCTACATGGGTTGGTTTACGACCATTAATTAAAAGAGAGGGTAAATCTGCTTCGGAACTATCTAGAAAAGATGAAATTTTTTATTCAGATTCTGGATTAATATCAATAGCTGGAGGAAAACTTACAGGCTATAGACTTATGGCAAGTAGAATTACCGATATTATATTAAAACAACTAGGGAAAGAAGAAAACTATAAGTTTGTAGCTTGCTCAACTAAAACAATTAAATTAGCTGGTGGAGATTTTAACTTTTATCCCTCTAAACATAAAGTGATAGAATACGCAGAAAAATTATTCTATGAGGCTCACCAACTAAATATTGATGTTAAATCTTCCGACAATTTATTCTATAAATATGGTAATAATTATCCAAAAATAATTGATAAAGCTTACGAATATAGAGCTTCGGATAAAAGTAATAATAACCTTTGGTTAAACGCTGAAATTTGGTATAGTATTAATCATGAAATGACAATAAACCTCTCCGATTTTTTTGTACGTAGAACAGGCATGCTGCATTTTAATTACGAACAGATTTCGGATTTAATAAATCCAGCAGCAGACTATATGGCACAAGCCTTTTCTTGGACAAACCAAGAGAAAGAGAATCAGATTTATAATTTTAAGAAAGAATATGAACAAGCTAAAAAGTTCATTGATTAAGGTAACAAATAAATACCCTTTTTTAGAATACTAAGTTAGTATACCAAATATAAAATGATACATACATAGTATACATTTTATTAAGCTAGTTATGACTTTATAAACAAAATGATGAAAAATCATTGTACATTCGTGTCATACAAATAAATCTTTTTCATAGTGTGTGAATGTTAGGGGCTGTTTTTTTAAGACAGCCTTTTTCTTTTTATAAAAAATTCTCAAAAACACTTAACCCTTTTTAAGTGTTCTTTGTGTAACCCTGTGCAATAGACATTACAAAGAACTAATAAAGCACTCTCAATACTACTACCACCTTAATAACCAAATGAAAATGGCTATAAGTAAAATTCTTTTAACTTTGTATCTATATGAATAAAACAAACCTTTTAAAAACAATAGGACCTGGTTTATTATGGGCCGGAGCAGCAATTGGAGTTTCTCACCTTGTACAATCTACAAGGGCAGGTGCTAGCTTTGGATTTTACTTTATTTGGATTTTAATAATAGCAAATATTATAAAATATCCATTTTTCGAATTTGCACCAAGGTACGCTGCATCAACAGGAAAAAGTTTAATAGAAGGATACAAAAAAATAGGAAAGTGGGCTATTGTACTTTACGCTTTGCTTACAATTTCTACAATGTTTGCAATACAAGCTGCTGTAACCGTAGTAACTGCAGGCTTAGTAGGTAGTGTATTTAATATTAGCCTAAGTGCAAGTTCTATTTCAGCAATTATTTTAGTAATAACAATGATAATTTTAATAATAGGAAAATTCTCCATATTAGATAAATTAATAAAAATTATTATTATCACACTTGCTGTAACTACAGTCCTTGCAGTAGTAAATGGATTGTTTTCAGGATATTCACCATCGCAAGAATTTGCAGTAAATTTCGATTGGACAGACTCATTAAACCTAGCATTTTTAATTGCATTTATTGGATGGATGCCTGCTCCTCTTGATATTTCTGTGTGGCATTCGTTTTGGACAATCGCAAAAAAACGCACAACAGGTTATTCGCCAAGTTTAAAAGAAGCACTTTTAGATTTTAATATAGGGTACATTGGAACAATTATTCTAGCATTAGGATTTCTTGCCTTAGGAGCATTGTTTATGTACGGAACGGGCGAAGAGTTTTCTTCTAGCGCATCAGTTTTTGCCGGGCAGTTAATAAATATGTTTACACGAAGCATTGGATCGTGGGCTTATGCAATAATTGCAATTGCAGCATTAACAACAATGTTTAGCACAACTCTTACTTGTTTAGATGCATATTCGCGAGTACTTCCGACAACTACAAAGTTAATTTTTTCTGATAATAATTACGAATTGAAAGAAACTAGCAGAAAATCTATACTTTTCTGGATGATTCTTTTAGTATCAGGATCATTAATTTTACTTATATTCTTTACAGAAGACATGAAATTTATGGTAGATTTAGCTACAACAATTTCTTTTGTAACCGCACCAATATTAGCAATTCTTAATTATTTAGTAGTAACAAACAAGCATGTTCCTGAAGAGGCAAGACCAAAACCTTGGCTAAGGGTTTACGCTTGGGTGGGAATTGTTTTTCTAACAGGATTTTCTATTTTCTTTATCTTTTGGAGATTTGTTTTATGAAAATAATAAATAATATAAAGTACTAAACTAAAACACCCTAAAGAACTCAATAAATTTTTCGTGAGGTATCGAAACACAAATTCTGGAATAATTTTTAACTTCTTCTTTTTGTGTTTTTGTAAAGAAGCTCAAAGAGACACTTCCTATTCTATTTTTTAACAAATTTTCTTCCGAGATATTTACAATTGTAAAAATTCCCATTGGTTTTCCTTCTTTAAAAAAGTTGTTTGCAATTAATTTCTTTTCTATTAAGTAGTCAATATTTTTTTTAATAGCATTTATAGTTGTGCTCTTAAAATTATTTGCAGCTATTTTTCCTTCCTCGGAGTTTAATATTTGGGCAACAAGCATCTGCGAAAAAGCATTAATTCCATTTGTAGCATACATTAATCTAATAGCTAATTCTTTATTAAAATCATTATTTATTGAATGCACAAAGCCGATTCGTTGTCCGCTTAAACCAATAGATTTACTAAAACTTTCTATAATTATTACATTTTCTAGATTAAAGATTTCCGAATAAAACTTATCATCATCGTTAAAAAATACTCTTCTATAAGGGCTATCTATAATTACTATTGTTCCGTTATTATTAAGTGTTCTTATTAATTGTAATAGTTTGTTATCATCAAATTTATCGCCAATAGGATTGTTGGGGTCGCAAATAATAACAGCTGAATTTTTTAACTCTTCTAATCGAGCATTAATTTCTTCGTAAGTTTCGTAAATATCATTGTCTATATTACGAATTTTCATAATATTTGCGTAAGAACCCCAGTAAAACGATGGTAAAACAATTTTATCTACATCAATATTCTGAAATGTTAAATCTAAACCAGACATTCCACCTCCCGTAACTGTAATATTTTCTGCAGATGAATTATTACTAAAATATGATTTGTTTATTGCATTTAATAGTTCAGCTTTACCACGCATTGCAGGATAAACCTGAATGCTTTTTGCATTAAAATTAATTTGTTTAGCGATGTTGTTTATATCAATATTACAAACATTATTTACACCTTGATTAAGATACAGATATTCTCTACCTGATGATTTTTCTAAACTCTTAATTTTCTCACCAATAGCAGTAATCTTAGAATACGTTGCGTTGCTGTTTCTTATTTTCATAAATGGTTTTTTGTAAAATTAATAATTCTAATTTAAAATTTTGATTAAACTGCAATAATCAATTATCTTTATACCTTATGAAAGTAGTAATTCAAAGAGTCAGTTCAGCATCTGTTGAAATAAATAATATTATAAAATCTAAAATACACAATGGTTATTTAATATTTCTAGGTATAGAGAGCAACGATAATAACGAAGATATTCTATGGTTAGTAAATAAGATATCTCAGCTAAGAATTTTCGACGATACTGAGGGCTTAATGAATTTATCAATTAATGATATAAAAGGTGATATTTTAATTATTAGTCAATTTACCCTGCACGCAAAAACAAAAAAAGGAAATAGACCCTCGTTTATTAAGGCAGCAAAACCAGACATTTCTCTTCCGTTGTACGAAGAGTTTATAAAGGAATTAAGTAATAAAATAACGGGGAAAGTTAAAACTGGGGAATTTGGAGCAAAAATGGGCGTATCATTAGTAAATGATGGACCTATTACAATAATTATTGATACAAAAAATAAAGAATAGAAATATTTAATAAAATTAAAAAATTGAATAAAAACTTTGTAAATTTGAGCATCTTAACTTTTGAAAATACTTTGTTATGAACAAAAAATTTAATATAAATATTAATTCGGAAATAGGTAAATTAAATACCGTAATAGTTCATGAGCCTGGTATAGAAATAGAAAGAATGACACCAGAAAATGCAACAAAAGCACTTTATAGCGATATATTAAATCTTAAGATATCACAAAAAGAATATTCACTCTTTAACAAAAGCCTTTCTAAGGTTGCAAACACATTAGAAGTAACGGATTTATTATCAGATATATTAACAGAAGAAAGTGTACGAAAAGAATTGGTGTCGCAAGTATTTAATTTAGAAAAAATAAATTTAGATATTAATGAATTTGTATCTCAATCGGCAAGAAATATTGCAAATAGCTTAATTCAAGGGCAGGAAATAGCGAATTATATTCCATCTAATACAGAGCGATATGTAATTAAACCACTTTTTAACTTTTATTTTACTAGAGACGCTTCAATTTCTGTTGGTAATAATGTGCTAATTGGCAAAATGGCAAATACGGTTCGCCAGCGCGAAGCAATAATAATGAATCACATATTTAAAAATCACAAATACTTTAATGCTACTACTTTTAATCCCTTTGTATCTGATTATTGTAATTCTGAATGTAGTGTAGAGGGTGGCGATGTATTAGTTGCTAGAGATGATGTATTGCTTATTGGTACCGGAACTAGAACCTCAACAAAAGGAATAGACTTTATTGTAACTCAACTTAGCTCTAATATGGAAAAGGCACATTTCTTTTTACAAGAACTGCCTGATAAGCCCGAAAGTTTTATTCACTTAGATATGGTTTTTACTTTTGTAGATAAAAACAGCTGTATGATATACAAGCCTGTTATTATGAATAATAATTTTAGGACTACTCATGTTACTGTAGAAAACGGCAAGATAATAAAAAAAGAGCTTGTAAATAATCTTATAGATGGTCTAAATGGTGTTGGTTTTGATATCTCACCAATAATTTGTGGTGGGGAGAAAGATATCTGGAATCAACACAGAGAACAATGGCACAGTGGAGCTAATTTTTTCTCTTTTGCTCCAGGTAAAATTATTGGATACGAAAGAAATTACAATACTCTAGAAGAATTAAATAAACATGGATTTGAGATTATTAAGGCAAAAGATTTTGTTAATAATATAAAGAATCCTAACGATTATAAACGTGCAGTAATAGCATTAGAAAGCTCAGAACTTGTTCGTGGCGGTGGTGGTGCTAGATGTATGACTATGCCCGTAAACAGAGAGGATGTTAATTGGTAATACCTTTCATTTTATACTATTTT
>DAOVTE010000099.1 GCA_030627705.1 Bacteroidales bacterium | reverse complement strand
CGTCTGTCCAATTTTTTGTTCCTGAAACAGGGTCAGAAATTTCGTAATCAACAATTATTTGTTTTAATTCTACTAAATCGTTTGCTTCTAATGCTTTTTGAAATCTCTCGGTAAGCACATTAATTTTTTCTTGATTTGCTAAAACTCTACCGTTAGTTTTCAAAAACTCTTCTTCGTTAAAAGAATCGCCAAAACGTTTAGCTGCTTTTTTAACTTCTTTATTTATTTTTTGCTGAAATTTTTCTCGTTGATCTTCAATTAATACATCTGCACGGTAACGTTTTTTAGAATCTTTATTATCTATTAATGGGTCGTTAAAAGCTCCAACATGACCAGATGCTTCCCAAATTTTAGGATGCATAAAAATTGCGGTATCTATCCCAACAATATTTTCGTTTAAAAGAACCATTGATTTCCACCAGTATTCTTTAATGTTATTTTTTAATTCCACACCATTTTGTGCGTAATCGTAAACAGCTGCTAAGCCATCGTATATCTCGCTAGATTGAAATATAAATCCGTATTCTTTTGCGTGTGCAACTATTTTTTTAAACGTATCTTCTGAAGCCATATTTATTTATTATTTCTAATGTGAACAAAAATAATTTAATTTATTATTAAGTACTTTACTTTTTGAATAAAATATGTTAAAACTATATTGACTCATTTTTAAAACATAGCACTTATCTAACAAATTACTTTCCTTTGCCTTTATTCTATATTTTAAATATTTCCTTAAACAAGGTATTTACTTTAGAAACTAAATGAATTTCTATTTTGTGTTTTGCTTGGGAAACCCCTTTATTAAGAGCAGAAACAAAAATATGTTTAAACCCTAACCTCTCGGCTTCGCTAATTCTTTGTTCTATACGATTTACAGGTCTAATTTCTCCGGTTAATCCAACCTCGCCAGCAAAACAAATAGATTTGTTTATTGCTAAATCTTGGTCTGATGAGAAAATAGCTGCAATTACGGATAAATCTACTGATGGATCGTTTACCTTAATTCCGCCTGCAATATTTAAAAATACGTCTTTTGTAGATAGCTTAAAACCCACTCTTTTTTCTAGAACTGCTAAAAGCATATTTAATCTTCTAGTATCGAACCCCGTTGAAGAGCGTTGCGGATTACCATAAGCTGCCGAACTCACAAGTGCCTGAATCTCAATTAAAAACGGTCTTACACCCTCTATTGTTGCTGCTATTGCTGTGCCACTTAAGTTTTCGTTATTACTAGAAAGCAATAATTCGGATGGGTTAGAAACTTCTTTTAAGCCTGTGCTTTCCATCTGAAAAATTCCTAATTCTGATGTTGAGCCAAATCTATTTTTTACTGTTCGCAGAATTCTATACATATAATTTCTGTCGCCTTCGAAATGAAGAACTGTATCAACAATATGCTCTAAGACTTTTGGTCCAGCAATATTTCCGTCTTTATTTATATGCCCTATTAAGAAAACTGTTGTATTTGTTTCTTTTGCAAAACGTAAAATAATATTTGCACATTCTTTTACTTGCGAGACACTACCTTGTGTAGAATCCAGTCTGTCGGTATAAACCGTTTGTATAGAGTCTATAATTATTAATTCTGGATTAATGTTTTTTGCTTGTGCAAGAATGTTTTCTAGATGCGTATCGCTTAAAATATAGGTGTTAGATAGTTTGTTTTTTACTCTGTCTGCTCGTATTTTTATTTGTTCTACACTTTCTTCACCAGAAACATAAAGAACTTTTGTATTATCAAATTCTACTGCTACTTGAAGCATTAGTGTAGATTTTCCTATACCAGGCTCACCACCCAAAAGTATTAATGAGCCGGGAACCACTCCTCCGCCAACAACTCTATTTATTTCTTTATTTTTTAAAATTATTCTGTCTGAATTTTTTGCAGATATTTCTGTTATTAATTGAGGTCTATTGTCTTTAGAAGAAAAACTTATTTTATCCAGTTTAGAATTTTTTATAGATATTTCCTCTACATAGGTATTCCAATGCTTGCAAGCGGGGCATTTCCCTACCCATTTTCCTGATTCTGCGCCACATTCTTGACAAACATAAACGGTTTTAGTTTTTGCCACAATATAATTCTCTTTAAATTCTTATTGAATGTATTTTATAATATTATTAAAACTTAGAAAAAGAAGGGTTTGGAACTACTTTTCCTTTTTCGTTATACGATATCTGTCTTAGATTTTGGTTTTTGCTAAAATAAATTTCTGATTTTTTAATTCCATTTTTATACCAATACGTGCTTTTACCATCTAATTTACCATCAACAAATACGGAGTGGCGTTTTTTCTCACCATTTTTATACCACCAGATCCAATCTCCATGTTTTATGCCATCTTTATAGTTTCCGCCTAAACCTTTTTCGCCTCCTTTATAAAGGGTGAAGCACTGCCCAGTAAAAGGTATCGCTGCTTCAGGCAAATACATTTTTCCTTCCTTAAGTGTTAATTTAGAATAATCAACCTTATCTTGAGAGAACACTCCTATAGAGAATAGAATAAAAATGAATAGAGTAATTGTTTTCATGTCTTTATTATTAACTTCATTTTTTAAATTAAATTTTTCTTTGCCTTTGCATTTTTTATGCTTGTATTAATTTCGAAGCCTATAAGGAGAATGTATGCGTTTAAATACATCCAAATTAATATTATTATTAATGTTCCTATTGAGCCATATAGTTTATTGTATTGTCCAAAGTTATTTACAAATAGCGAAAATCCAGATGAGGCAACTATTGTAAGAACTGTGGCAATTGTTGAGCCAAAAGACAAAAATTTCCAATCTTTCTTATTTGCAGGGGCATAATAATATAAGAATGATATTGAAAAATAAAACATTGCTATTACAATAATCCATTTGGCTACAATTAATAAATAGAACGTAATGTTTAATTTCAAAAATCCAATATCTACTAAATACGACAATGCTATACCGCTAAATGTTGTAACCAAAATAGCAGTAGTAATTAACAATGATAATATCACAACAAGAAGAATTGAAATTAATCGCTTTTTAAACCAAGATCTCGTTTCTATAGATAATGAGGTTTCATTAAAAGCTGTTATTATTGCACTTATTCCGTTTGTAGAAAAATAAAGTGCAATTAAGAAACCAAAGGACAATAACCCTCCTCTTTTGTGCATTGCAACATCGGTAACGGTATCTTTCATAGACTCGTAGGCTCCTGCTGGCAAGAAATCTTCGAACATCCCTAGTAGCTGTGCTTGAAAATTATCAACCGGAATATAGGGAATAAGCGTAAAAAAGAAAATTATTGCAGGAAAAACGGCTAAAAAAAGTTTAAATGAAATTGAAGAAGCTCGTGTCGGAATATTACCTTGCTGTAAGGCTTTAACCATAAAATACCCAACCTCGTACAAGTTTAATTTATTTTTTCCAGGCAAAGTTATTTTTTGAGCTAGTTCTGTAAGTTTTAAAACTACATCATTAATCTTTCCTTTATATGTACTAAAATTCATTATATACTCTATTTAATAAAATTAATATGCTTTAAGACTAAGATCTAAACTCTTTATTTGATGAGTTAATGCTCCCACAGAGATATAATCTACACCCGTTTTAGCATAATCAGAAATGGTTTCTAGAGTAATTCCTCCAGATGCCTCTGTTTCGTACTTATTATTAATTATCTCTACTGCTTTTTTACAATTATCTGGTGTAAAATTATCTATCATAATTCTATCAATACCACCAATAGACAAAATCTCATTTATTTCATCAAACGATCTAGCTTCTATTTCTATCTTTAGTTTAAGTTTATTTTCGTCAAGATAATTCTTTGTTTTTTCTATTGCTTGCTTAATTCCACCTGCAAAATCAATATGATTGTCTTTTATCATAATCATATCGTAAAGTCCAATTCTGTGATTCTCACCACCTCCAATTTTAACTGCCATTTTTTCTAGCAACCTCATTCCTGGAGTAGTTTTTCGTGTATCTAATAACTTTACATCTGTTCCTCTTGTTTTATCTACATAAATGCCTGTTTGCGTTGCAATACCAGACATGCGTTGCATAATATTTAGAATTAGCCTTTCTGTGGTAAGAATTGTTTGCGAGTTTCCCTCAACTGTGTAAGCAATATCTCCTACATTAATTTTATCACCATCTTCTAATAACTGATTGAATTTAATATCAGAATCATATAAATTATAAACCTTTCTTGCTATTTCAAGACCTGCTAATACACCTTTTTCTTTTACAAGCAATTTTGCTTTTCCTTTGGCTATTTTTGGAACGCACGAAAGTGTTGTGTGATCGCCATCTCTTATATCTTCGTGTAGTGCATTTTTAATAAATGCCTCGAACTCGTTATTATTCATCTTCTATTCTAAGTTGTTGGATATACGATTTATTGCCAGATTTTTTTAGTAGGTAATAAACTCTATATGTTTTTGTAGATGTTGTAAGGTTTCCTATTATATAATTTGCACCTTCTTTTCCTCCTTGATGTAGGATAGTAAAATTCGAAGGTTTATTTTTTGCAAAGAAATCTTTTAAAATAATTTGTGCCTGTGTTCTACTATAAACATCTTCGTTGTCTAAAATAACTATTTCTACATTTGTGTTAAGATATTTTGCTAATGCAGTAGAATTTCCAGATTTAAGTGCTGCGTTAATTGCTTGAGTGTCAGATCCTCCAGCAAATGAATATAAGCTAGTTGCCGAAATGATTACTAATAATAGTATTTTAAGATTCCTCATATCAAAGATTTTTGTATTGTGTACCAAAAACTAAACCATTTATAAAATGCAAGGTAAGAATATTCTGTTGATTTTTAAAATGATTTTAGTTAATAGCGACACCTTCCTATTTATATACACAATTTAATAAATTAAATTTTAATAACAAATACAATAATTCTTTTTGAATTAAGCAATTAAGTACTACATTTGCGGAAATTAAAAACTAAAAAGTTATGGAAAAATATTTAGACAAATTGATTGATTTTTTATTATTGTATGGCCCTACTGTTATAGGTGCTATTATAGTTTTATTATTAGGTTTGTGGATTATTAAAAAATTGAACGTAGGTATAGGTAAATTAATGGAAAAAAGAGATCTTGATTCTTCACTTCAGCCATTCTTAAAAAGCCTTATTTCCTCTTTATTAAAGATCCTACTCGTAATAAGTGTTATGGCGATGATTGGTATAGAAATGACTTCTTTTATAGCAATACTTGGGGCTGCAGGTTTAGCTGTGGGTATGGCTTTATCAGGAACACTACAAAATTTTGCAGGCGGAGTAATGATATTAACCTTTAAGCCTTTTAAAGTAGGAGATTTCATAGAAGCACAAGGTTATGCTGGTTCGGTATCAGAAATTCAAATTTTTAATACAATTCTTAAAACTCCTGATAATAAGATAATAATTATACCAAACGGGGGTTTATCTAATAGCTCTATGGTAAACTACTCAAATCAAGAAACACGAAGAGTAGATTGGACTGTTGGTATTGGTTATGGTGATGATGTTGATAAAGCCAAAGAGGTTATAAGTAAATTAATTGATGCTGATAGCAGAATATTAAAAGATCCCGCTCCTTTTGTTGGTGTTAGCGAACTTGCTGATAGCTCCGTTAATTTTGCTGTAAGGGCTTGGGTTAAGTCTGCTGATTATTGGGGGGTATTTTTTGCTATGAATGAAAATGTTTATAAAACTTTCGATAAAGAGGGATTAAATATACCATATCCACAAATGGATGTTCATGTTCATAATAAATAATTTATAAATTAATTAAAACAATAAAGAATGAAAAAAATTGGATTTGCACTTATTGCTATATTATTTAGCTCTGCAATTTTTGCACAAATTACTGATGCAGAAAAAGACTTAAAAACACAAAATACAGATACTGTAGAAGGTTGGAAAAAAGGTGGGTTAATATCTTTAAATTTTGGCCAAGTTTCTCTAAGTAATTGGGCAGCTGGTGGACAAAATTCATTTTCGGCAAATGGTTTAGTTAGTTTATTTGCCAACTATAAAAAAGATAATTATACCTGGGATAATTCTCTAGATATTGGCTATGGTTTACTTAAACAAGGTGAAGATTCAGACATAATGAAAACTGATGATAAAATAGATTTTGCATCTAAATATGGAAAAAAAGCATTTAATAATTTTTATTATGCTGCTCTTTTAAACTTTAAGACTCAAATGACGGCAGGTTACGATTATGAAAAAAGTAATTCAATTCCAATTTCTAATCTTCTTGCTCCTGCTTATGTTTTATCTGCAATTGGGTTAGATTATAAACCAAACGATAACTTTTCTGCATTTATTGCTCCTATTACTTCTAAAATTACAATTGTAAACGACGAAGTTTTATCTGATGCGGGTGCATTTGGTGTAGATTCGGGAAGTGTTGTAAGATCAGAATTTGGGGGATATTTGAGACTAACATACAAAAAAGACCTTATGAAAAATGTAACCCTTGCTACTAAGCTAGATTTATTTTCTAATTATATTGAGAGTCCTACTAATATTGATGTAAGTTGGGAAACATTAATTTCGATGAAAGTTAATAAATTTATTACTGCAACCGTTTTTGTTCATTTAGTTTACGATGACGATACTCATTTCCAATGGACTGATTCTGATGGAAATCATGATGCTCCATTACTACAATCGAAAGAAGTTGTTGGTGTTGGGTTTGCGTATAAATTCTAATACGTGATATTTAAAAAAAAAGGTGTTTATTTAAATAAACACCTTTTTTTGCGATAAAAATCTTAGGAATAGTGTTCTTTAAATTTATTTAGTCTGAATTCTAAATCATTAAATTGCTCTGATGATGTCTGTGAAACACAAGCTCTAATACCTTCTTTTCTATCGCTACCAGCAATATCTAAAGAGATTGCAGAAATACCATAATAAATTAGTAACCCTAAAAGTTCGCTTCCACTAAAACCGTTGAAAGATACAGTAAAATAAAAACCATCTGCAATAAGTTCATCTTCATCTTTATCGTAAACTATTTTAAAACCTGCATTTGTAAATAATTTTTTCATTATTTTTGCTCTCTCGCCATAAACTCTTACATCATTTACAAAATCAAATTTCTTATTATTCACAGCTTTTAGCATCGCCCATAGTCCGTGTTGAGCCGAATGTGTTGTTCCCGACGATAAAGCATAAAGAACCTTATAAATCATATTATACCCAAAACTAGCTTTGCCAAACTTTTGCTTAAGTGTTTCGTATTCTTTATTGTAAAGCGCATCTGAAATTACCATCATTCCTACTCTTTGTCCAGCATACGAAAAAGCTTTTGAACTCGATATCAATAAAATATAATTATCGGTAAATTTACCTACTGTAGGTTGATATGGAGCTTCGCCGGGAATAGAATAATCTTTTCTAAAATCCATTGCAAAATACGCTAAATCTTCAATAATAATTGTATCGTATTTGTCTGCTAATTTACCAATTATTTGTAATTCTTTTTCTGTAAAACTAATCCACGACGGATTGTTAGGGTTAGAATAAATAATTGAAGAAATATTTCCTTTAGACAAATATTGTTCTAGTTTTTCTTCTAATTTATTGCCTCTAAAATTATAAACATCAAATGTTTCGTGTTTTAAATCTAAGACATCCAATTGTTGTTTTTGCACAGGAAAACCAGGGTCTATAAAAAGAGTAGTATCTTTCTTTTTATCAAGTTTACTAAGCATTAAGAAAGTTGCAAATCCTCCCTGCATAGAGCCAACAGTAGGGATACACGAGCTTGGTTTTACATCAATATCTAAAAAGTTCTTTACAAACTTAGAAATCTCAGGTTTAATTTGTGCAATACCATCAATCATAGGATATTTTGCTGCAACTCCAGCTTTTAGGGCTTTTATTTCGGCATTTGTTGCAATATCAGGCGGTTTTAAACCTGGCACTCCCATTTCCATTCTAATAAATTTCTTATTAGATTCCTGCTCAATTTCATTTACTAACTTAACAATTTCTCTTATTGATGCTTTTCCTAAATTAGTTAATCCACTTTCTTTAATTTTTTTGTTTACAATATCAAAATTTATAGGCGTGTCTTTTACGGTTGGTTGTTTCATGGTGTATGTTAGTTTGTAAAGTTGAAAGTTTGTAAAATTGAGTACTTATACAAACAACAACTATAAAATATTTATAATTTTTATTGTTCTTTTTTCGTTTACAAGATAATATTAAGTTTCTTAGAATAAAATAAAATGTGTTATTTTTATTGAATTAATAAGTTACAGCCTCTTATATCACTATTATCAAACCTTCCTGTAATTTCAAATTCGTTTTTGCTGTGTTTCGCTCCTAAGTCTTTAGTTTCAATAAAAGAACACGAATACACATTTGCTAAATCGATAATATTTAACCCACCTTTCTGAGTTTTATACACATAAGAAAAAGGGTCGTAAATGTCTCGTACTAATACTTTCATCCAGGGTTGAGTTCTGTAAATACCTTTGCCTGATGAGTATGCTTGCGATAATAACTCTGTCATTCCGTATTCTGAATGGATTTCAGAAACATTAAATTTTTCGTGTAAAAAGCTATGCAATTCTTTCTTTGTTAGCTCTTGCCTTTTACCTTTCATTCCGCCTGTTTCCATTACTATGCAATTACTTAGATCTGGCTTATATTTCTCGGCAAAATCCATTAATGCATAGCTAACGCCAATCAATAAGATTTTTTTATTTTTATTTCTTAGTTTTATTATTTTGTCGTAAAGATCTTTTTGGTTTTTTATATAAAACCCACTTTCAGGATCGGAATTCTCTATAATATGATTCATCATATAAACTAATGAAGAGCCTTCTCTTTCTAGGTAAGATGGCAATAAAGCTAAAACATAATAATCTGAAATATTATTATAAAAATTATTAAACCCTTTTGTAAAGCTTTGCTTATAGATGCTAATATTCCGAATAAAATGTTTGCTTGTATTTTCTCCTGTAGTTCCGCTGCTTGTAAATATTTTCTCATTATTAAAAACTCCAGATACTACTTTATGGGTTTTGAAAAATTCTATAGGAAGAAATGGTATTTCTTCTATCGTCTTAATATTGTCTACATTAAGTCCTAGATGATTAATATACGTCTTGTAAACTAAATTATTTTTTGCTTGAAAGTTAAAAACTTTTAAAGCTAGGGCATTAAATTCCTCTTCTGTTTTTATAGAAAAAATTTTATTTACAATATTTTTCACATTAATACTTTAAAACTGTTTTATCTCTTCAATATTTCCTGTTTCAATCTTAATTATGTCTGCTACAATATTGTTTGCTAATCTACTTGCTCCTATTCTAAATAATTTATTATTCATCCACTCATTGCCTAAATTATGTTTTACAATCGATAAATAATCTATTGCATCTTGCGATGTAGAAATTCCACCTGCTGGTTTAATTCCAATTTTTTTGCCAGTTTTATTGTAGAAATCATTAATTGCTTCTGTCATTACATAAACTGCTTCTAATGTTGCTGGCGGGTCTGTTTTTCCTGTTGATGTTTTAATAAAATCTGCTCCGGCCTCCATAGATAGGATGCTTGCTATACGAATTAGCTCTGGTGATTTTAATATTCCTGTTTCAAGTATTACTTTTAAATGGACATCGCCTATTGATTGTTTTATCAATTTAATTTCATTAAAAACTGTTTCGTAATTTTTCTCTAAAAAAGTTCCTACAGACATAACTATATCTATCTCGTTTGCTCCTTTTTCTATTGCTAATTTAGATTCAGCAATTTTTATCGAGATAAATGTCTGCGACGCAGGAAAACCACCTGCTACTGATGCTATTTTTACACCTTCGGTTTTTAACCTTTTTTGTATTGTTGATACTAATGATGGATAAACACAAATTGCTGCCACATTAGGAATTCCTTTATATTTAGAAGAAAAACTATTTACATTATCGCAAAATAACTCCCCTTTTTCAACGGTATCCTCTGTGTTCAGAGTTGTTAAATCTATTAAGCTGAACGCCAACTTTAAATTTTT
>DAOVTE010000032.1 GCA_030627705.1 Bacteroidales bacterium | reverse complement strand
TTGCCGGGTTGGGCAAATGAGTTAAAACTTGAAAGTAAAAAGTAGAAAGTTAGGGCTAATATTGAGAGGGTTTTCATGGTGTTTTAGGTTTATTGAGTTCTAAAGTTAGTTAATTTTTTTAAAATGCAAAGAGGTTTATTAGTTTAAAAGGTTACAGGTTGCAGGTTACATATAGATTGCAGGGGTGTTTGTCATTTTCGACCGTAGTGGAGAAATCTGTTTGAAATAACTCCGTGGCTTGAGTTGTCTCGACTATGCTCGACATGACAAGAAGTAGTTTTGAGATATATCGGCAGGTTAGATATGACAGGAATCGGGCTTGAAGGTTTTCCACAAATGACACAAATTTTCACAAATTGCTGTTTGTTATTTCGACCGTAGTGGAAGATCTATTGTAAAGAACTCCGTGGCATGAGATGTCTCGACTATGCTCGACATGACAAGTAGTAGTTTGAATTTAAAGATTTTCAATACATGACATTTTTGAAATAAATCTCTATACTTTAGCCCTAAAGTCGCAACCTTCTTTATACCTATTGCAGCCTAGTGCTGTTTTACCTTTAATAATTGTGCCTTTTTCACATTTAGGGCAAGTATCGCCCTCTTTTATTTTAGACTGCTTTATTTCTAAACTAATTTCGTAATTATTATTTAAAATAAGCTTGCCTTCAACTTTCTTTGATTCGAAAGTAAATCCTTTAATGCTAGTTGTTTTACCCTTTTGTATTAGTGTGAGAATTTGCTTTTCGGTCATCTTTTTATTATAGATATTTATATCTATCTTAAATGTGCAACCATTTTTATACTCGCTGCAACCATACGCAGATTTACCTTTAATAATTGTGCCTTTTTTACATTTAGGGCAAATATTATTTTCTGTTTTTACAGATTTTTCAACTTTCTTTGGTTTATCATCTTCTGTTATAGTAATAGTTTTGTAGTTCTCGGTTTTAACCTCGTAAACTATTTCGTTTACCATTTGCTTCATTTCGGTTAGAAAAATCGCTACATCGTATTCGTTTTTTTCAATTTGTCGTAGCTTTTTTTCCCACTGTCCGGTAAGTTCAACAGACTTTAACAAATCGTTTTTAATTGTAGCAATTAGTTCTATTCCTGTAATTGTTGGTACAAGATTTTTTTTAGCTCTGGTTACGTATTTTCGTCTAAAAAGTGTTTCTATAATATTTGCACGTGTAGATGGTCTGCCAATTCCATTCTCTTTCATTAATTCTGCAAGTTCGTCGTTATCTATCTGTTTTCCTGCAGTTTCCATAGCTCTAAGTAGGCTTGCTTCGGTGTATAATTTCGGTGGTTGAGTTTGCTTTTCTTGTAGATCTGGAAAATGCTTCCCCTTTTCGCCTTTTTCGAATGCAGGCATAATTTGAGAATCTTCCTTTTTGTCTGAAGCCTTTTTTGGGTACAAGGTTCGCCACCCATCTTCTAAAATAATTTTACCTGTAGCTTTAAATTCGTGTATATCTACTTTACCAATAACTGTAGTATTAGAGATTATACTTTCTGGAAAAAATGCTGCAATAAATCTTCTAGTAACAATATCATAAACTTGTTTCTCTCGTAAATTAAGAGCATTAGGAAAAACTCCTGTTGGTATAATTGCGTGATGATCTGTTACCTTTTTATTATCGAATACTTTCTTGCTTTTTTTAATTTTATCATTAAGGATAAGAGAAGTATATTTTTCGTATGGTTTAAGTTTTTCTAATATTCCTTTAATTTTTGGATACATATCGTCAGGTAAAAAACTTGTATCAACCCTTGGGTATGTTAATAGTTTCTTCTCGTATAATTGTTGAGTTATTTTTAAAGTTTCGTCGGCAGTAAAGCTGAACGATTTATTGCACTCTACCTGTAGTGATGTTAAATCTAAAAGTTTTGGAGCGAATTCCTTACCCTTTTTCTTTGTAAACGAAACAATTTCGAATTCCTTATCCTTAATTGTATCAATAATACTAGTTGCTTCGTCGTTACTTGAATATCTCCCTTTTGTAGAGTTAAAATATACATCTTTATATTTTGTACGAATTTCCCAAAATGTTTTAGAAACGAAATTTTGTATCTCGTTATAGCGATTTACAATAAGAGATAGGGTAGGGGTTTGTACTCTGCCAATAGATAAAACACCTTTGTTGTTTGCGTATTTTAATGTAAAAAGTCTGCTAGCATTCATACCTAAAAGCCAATCTCCAATAGCTCGTGCATTACCTGCAGCATATAACGAATCAAATTCTGAACTATCTCTTAGGTTTTTAAAACCGTCTATAATAGCTTCATCTGTAAGCGACGAAATCCATAACCTTTTTATTGGAACTGAGCACTTTGCTTTATGCAAAACCCATCGCTGTATTACTTCTCCTTCTATACCTGCATCACCACAGTTTATTACCTCTGAACATCGTTTTACTAGACTTTCTACAATAGAAAATTGTTTTTTAATACCAGTATTATCAATTAGTTTTATACCAAACCTCTCGGGAATCATTGGTAAATAATTTAGATTCCAACGTTTCCATTTTTCGGTATAATCATCAGGTGCTTTTAGTGTGCATAAATGCCCAAATGTCCAGCTCACAAGATAACCGTTTCCTTCGTAATAACCGTCTTTGCGCGACGATGCTCCAAGAATCCTAGCGAGTTCTTTACCTACACTTGGCTTTTCGGCTATACAAAGTTTAAGATTATTCATAAATCAAAAATACAAATTTGTTTTATTGTTTTGAAATAAAACTTTATAATCCCTCAAAAATCTTACTAGCACAATTTTCTCCGTCTATAGCAGCAGAAACAATTCCTCCTGCGTATCCTGCGCCCTCGCCGCAAGGATACAAACCTTTAACTTGCACGTGTTGTAAAGTTTCTTTGTCTCTAGGAATACGTAATGGCGACGAAGTTCTAGATTCTACACCTAAAATTATTGCTTCGTTTGTAAGGTAACCATTCATTTTTTTGCCGAAGAATTTAAAACTTTGCTGTAATCTGTAAGAAATGTGTTTTGGCAGCCACTCGTGTAAATTAGAAGATGTTGTACCTGGTACATAAGAAGTTTCAGGTAGAGTATTACTAAATCTATTTTTTATAAAATCGTTCATTCTTTGTGCAGGAGCAGCTTGTGTTTTATTAGAATTTAAGAAAGCCAAATTCTCTATGTTTTGTTGATATTTTAATCCAGCTAAAACTCCATGCTTTGAATATTCGGCTACATCTTCGGGCTTAATTTCTACAACCATTCCCGAATTTGCAAATTTTGAATCTCGTTTTGATGGTGACATTCCATTTACAACTACTCTTTCAGGGTGAGTGCTTGCAGGAACAATAAATCCGCCAGGACACATACAAAACGAATAAACTCCACGATTTTTTACTTGATTTACAAGTTTATACGCCGCTGCAGGTAAATGCTCATCTCTAATATCGCAGCTGTATTGTATAGAATCTATAAGGCTTTGCTGATGTTCTATTCTTACACCAATTGCAAAAGATTTACTTTCTAAAGTAACGTTCTTTTTATGTAGTAATTCGTAAATATCATTTGCCGAATGTCCTGTTGCTAAAATTACATTATCAGAAAGGATTTTCTCGTTTTTCTCAGTAATAACACCTTTTATTTGATTATCTGTAATAATTAAATCTGTAGCTTTTGTGTTAAATAATATTTGTCCACCAGCATTAATAATAGTTTCTCTAATATTTTTTATAATGTCTGGTAATTTGTTTGTTCCAATATGTGGATGCGATTCGTAAAGAATATCTTCGTGCGCTCCGTGTGCTTGTAGAATTTCTAAAATCTTAGCTGTACTACCTCGTTTTTTCGATCTTGTATACAGTTTGCCATCAGAGAAAGTTCCTGCTCCACCTTCGCCAAAAGCATAGTTAGATTCGGGATTAACAAGATGTTCTCTGTTAATTTTTGCTATGTCTAGCCTACGTTCTTTAATTGCTTTTCCGCGCTCTAAAACAATTGGTTTTAAGCCAAGTTCTATTAATCGTAATGCTGCAAATAATCCTGCAGGACCAGCTCCAATAATAATAATTTCTCGCTGATTCTCAACGTTTTTGTATTCAATTTCTTGATTTGCAGATTCTAGTTTTTTATCAAAAGAGATTAATATTTTCATATTTACCTTAATGCTTTTATTTCTAGCATCTATGGACTTTTTTATGATTTTATAACCTTTTATTTTAGAAGCCTCTGATTTTAATATCTTTGCTGCAATAGACAAAAAATATTCTTCGTGTGCTGCTTGTTTTGGTGTGAGTTTTAATTCTACTTCTTTCATTTTTATAGAAATTAATTAGGTTAAAAGATGAAATTATTTTCTGCTAAAAAACGACATAGTTTGTATATCGCTACCTTCGAAAAGAAATGAGAAAATAATCATCTTAGAATTCATTCTTTCAATTGCAGTTGTATATTGTGTATTGTCAGAGATAAGTATGTTGTTAATACCAACAACAAATTTGATTTCCATTGCAAATTTAAAATATTGAAGAAAGAAATCTGTACCAAAACCTAATTCGTAATTATAGTTATATGGTTTTAGTTTAATCATTGCACCATAAGTATTGTCTACTCTCTTTTGTGCTGCTAAATCGTACATTACGCTTCCGCCTCCAATTAAATAAGGCCTGAAATTGTTAAGCCTCTGTGATTTATATTTAATTAATAATGGAAAATCAAGAAATGTTGATTCTATCTTCATAAGTGTTTTTTCAAAAACATCATCTTTTGGATCGTAAATAATATATTCCATATTTCTTTGTCCAAATAATAAACCTGGCATAAACCTAAGAGACCAATATTTATGCAAATTTAGGTTAGATACAATATTTATATTAAAGCCAACTTTAGGTACATTTTCTACAGAGTATACAGAATCTAGCAAGAAAAAACTTGAAGAATTATGAATTGTAAAATCCATAACATTAGCGCCTAGTGCCATCCCAAAATGTATAGATTGAAAATCGTATTTTGGTAAATTCTTAGCTCTTTCTAACTGTGCATTAGATAGAAATGTGCTAGTAATAATTATTGCTGTTATTAAAAGTATTTTTTTCAAGAAAATAATAATTGTTTAATCTACAAAAGTAACAATTTTGATTTATATATTATGAATAACTGATTTATCTGATAAATATTTTTTTAACTAGTAAAAAATGTATTAATAATTTTTGCATTTAAGAAAAACTTAAGCGTCAAGTAATCTTTTTTCTCCTTTCAAGTTTCGTATTTCTGAAACTTCTTGAGAAACTTCAAGTGTTCCTATATATTTTCCATTTTCATCACGTAAAGCATAATATTGAATAAAAACAAACATTTTACCCATTTCTATCCAGAATAGTTCTCTATCTTTTGTGCCATTTTTAAAGCTTTCTAGCAACTCTTCTACAATATGAACAGAACTAGGTGGATGACAATTTTGAACTTTTCTACCTACTACAGCTTTTGTTCTGGTAAATATTCTGTGTGGGGGAGTAGAAAAAAACTTAACTTCGTCGTTTTCATCAATAAGTGTAACATCAACAGGTAAATTATTGAAAATTAATAGAACTTGATCTAAAGTCATTTTCCCAGTTTCAAAATCTAGAACTGTGTTTTTAGAATCAATATCTAGTATTTGCTGAGTTTTTTGTTTCTTAAATTTAATCTTTTCAGGTGTGTCTATAAATGAAAAGCCAATTTCGAAACTTTGTTCGTAAAGTTCGTTTAGTTCATTTTCTTCTAAAGCATTAATTGCTATAGGAAACAATAGCTTTTCTTCTCTAAAAATTATTGCATACATGGTAAAATACAATGTTCCAAATAGCCTATTAAGCTCTTTAATGTCAATATTTTGTGAATTTAATACCTGAATAATTAATTTAATGTCAGATTTAATATCATCGTCGAAAAGCCACATTAAATTTACGCATCTATAATCGGGTAGGATCTTTTCTATGTATGGAAATAATACATTTTCCTTTTTTACATAGTGATTATTAAATTGCAATAAATCAGTAATTTTTTCTTTTAATTCGCTTACAATATTATTGTCTAAATTCTTATTAATTTGTTTAATAAGAGGCATTATTTTTTTTAGTCTAATATCTAATTCGTTATTTTCTGCTATCATGTGCGAGAAAAATGCATCTGTAGGTTTATCGTACGGGAACTCATTAATGGTTTTGTAAACAACGTTTAATATTCTATTTATTCCTTTTTTTAGTTTATCAAAAGGAATCTTATCAATCATTAATTTATCTACAACAGCAATAATATCGGTAGGTGTAATTTTATCTAATGATAATTTGTGCGTTTTTATTAATTCTGTACCATTCTCACCATTTATTATTCCCAACGAGAACTTATAAAAATCTTCTACTCTTTCTTGATTATTGTTTATATACTCCGACATAATTTAATTTATATTAATATTTGAATGAATATTTCAGAATTCATTATTTCTCAAAAATACAATATTTTTTATTTAATATTAAGTTGCTTGTTCACTAAAATCTTTTTACTTAATAAACTTTCATATTAATAAATTGTTTTTTAATTAAAATAATTAATTTTGTTATCTAATAATAATTTCCAAAATATAAATTAAAAAATATGATAGCAAACGAATTAATATCTCCTAAAAGCATTGTTGTAGTTGGAGGAACAGATAATATTCATGCACCAGGCGGAAAAGTTTTAAAGAATTTAATTGATGGGAATTTCGCAGGTAATTTATTTGTTGTAAATCCCAAAAAAGACGAAATACAAGGTTTAAAGGTACATAATAACGTAGAAGAGTTGCCACAAGTAGATTTAGCAATAATAGCAATTGCTGCTAAATATATTCCTCAAACAATAAAATCATTAACTGAGCAAAAATTAACAAAAGGATTTATTATTCTTTCGGCAGGATTTAGTGAAGAGAGCGAAGAAGGTGCTGTATTAGAGAATGAGATTGTAGAACAAATTAATAAATATAATGGCTCGCTAATAGGACCAAATTGCATTGGTTTATTAAACACAAATTACAACGGAGTTTTTACAACACCAATTCCTAGTTTAGATCCAAAAGGTGTAGATTTTATTTCAGGTTCTGGAGCAACAGCTGTTTTTATTATGGAGTCTGGTGTACCAAAGGGATTAACTTTTAACTCAGTATATTCAGTAGGAAATTCGGCACAATTAGGTGTTGAAGAAGTTTTAGAATATCTAGATGAAACTTTCGATGCAAAAACATCATCATTAGTAAAATTACTTTACATAGAGAATATTGATAAACCAGCAAAATTACTAAAACACGCATCGTCGTTAATTAGAAAAGGATGTAAAATTGCAGCAGTAAAATCTGGTGGTTCAGAGGCGGGGAGTCGTGCCGCATCGTCACACACAGGAGCTTTAGCTAGTTCTGATACTGCAGTAAATGCACTGTTTAAAAAAGCAGGAATTGTACGTTGCCATTCTCGCGAAGAACTTACAACCGTAGCTTCTGTTTTTATGCATCCAGAACTTACAGGGAAGAACATCGCAATTATCACTCACGCTGGTGGTCCTGCAGTTATGCTTACTGATGCATTGTCTGAAAATGGATTGGAAATACCTCATATCGAAGGCGAAAAAGCCGAAGAATTATTAACAAAACTATTCCCAGGCTCGTCGGCTGCAAATCCTATAGATTTTTTAGCAACAGGTACGGCTCAGCAATTAGGCGATATTATTGATTCTGTAAACAACGATTTTGATAATATTGATGCAATGGTTGTAGTATTTGGTAGCCCAGGATTATTTCCAGTTTTTGATGTATACGATTTGCTTGACGAAAAGATGAAATCAAGCAGAAAACCTATTTATCCTGTATTGCCTTCAATTGTTAATGTTGCCGATGAAATTAAACACTTTCTTGCAAAAGGAAGAATTAATTTCCCAGACGAAGTAATTCTTGGCGAAGCTTTAGCAAAAGTTTATAATACAACTGCTCCTGTTGAAGAAAATATTAGCTTACCAAATATCGATAAAGATAAAATTAGAGCAATTATTGATACTTGCGATAATGGATATATAGATTCTGATAAAATGATGGGATTACTTGATGCAGCAGGAATTTCACGTGCAGGTGAAGCTGTTGTAAACAACAAAAACGAAGCTGTAGAGCAAGCAAATATACTAGGCTTACCAGTTGTAATGAAAGTTGTGGGTCCCGTTCATAAATCTGATGTAGGCGGAGTTGTTTTAAACGTGAACGATAACGAAACTATTGCTGCCGAATTCGAAAGAATGATGAAAATTAAAGATACAACAGCTATTTTAATTCAGCCAATGCTTTCTGGAACAGAATTATTTGTTGGTGCAAAACGCGAAGAAAAATTTGGACATATGGTACTTTGTGGGCTTGGTGGAATCTTTATAGAAGTTCTAGAAGATGTACAAGCAGGTTTGGCACCTCTATCGCTAAACGAAACCAATAATATGATTCAAAGTCTTAATGGTTATGGAATTATTAAAGGTGTTAGAGGACAAGAAGGCATAAACGAAGAAATGTTTGCAGATATTATTCAACGAGTTTCGGCTCTTGTAAATGCAGCACCGGAAATTTTCGAGATGGATTTAAATCCACTTTTAGGCTCAGCAAGCAAAGTTGTAGCGGTTGATGCTAGAATACGAATTGAAAAGTAGTTTTGTGCTCATAAATTAACTTATAAAAGACAAAATGTCACTATCTGTTAAAAAAGAATAAATATATTTTAGTAACAAATACGAATATTGGTATTTAAGCAAATTAGAGTATTTTTTGGTTATAATTTTGATAATAATAAAGCAATATCAAAGTTTAATAAGTATAAAATTAATACCAATAAATATGAAAATGCTCGATTACCAAAAGACAATATTAGAGAAAGTAAGTTTTAGTAAAGATCTTTTTAAACGAGAATTATCGAAATCATACAGATGGTTGAGTTTAAATGATTTTAGTAATTTAATTGTATGGGCTACAAATAATTTTGGTAAAATACATTCTGAAATAATTTTTAGGATTAGCGAAAAGTATATTTTTATTTACAATCCTAGTTTAAAGTTGTTAATGAAACCGATAGAAAATAAAATAATAAGTAAGTTTTAGTAATAATAATTGATTTTTTGTGAAAGTGAATTGTGAAAACAGTTCACTTTTCTTATTTTTGGGGTATGGAAAATAAAAGATCGTTTGCAAGTGATAATAATTCTGGTGTGCACCACGAGTATTTAGAAGCTATTTCGGATTCGAATAATGGCCATGTAATTGGTTATGGTGATGATATTTACACAGAAAATGCAATTAAACAATTTAAAAGTGTTTTTGGCAATAACATAGAAGTATTTTTTACTTTCTTAGGTACCGCAGCAAATGTATTAGGTTTAAACGCAATTACAAATACATTTAATGCAATAATTTGTGCAGAAAGCTCTCATATTTACGAAGACGAATGTGGTGCTGTAGAACGCTTTGGTGGAGTAAAACTACTGCCTATAAAAACTGACGATGGAAAATTAAGAATTTCAGACATAAAAGAGCATTTAAAAGGAATTGGTTTTGAACATCATTCGCAACCATCGGTTATTTCAATAACACAAGCAACAGAATTTGGTACAGTTTATACAAAACAAGAAATAAAGGAAATAGCAGATTTTGCACATAATAATAATCTTCTTTTACATATGGATGGAGCAAGAATTGCAAATGCAGCAATTAGCCTTGATATGTCATTCAAAGAGTTTACCGCAGATGCTGGTGTTGATGTTTTATCATTTGGTGGAACAAAAAATGGTATGATGTACGGGGAAGCGATTATCTTCTTTGATAAGAAATTAGCAACGAATTTTAAATATATAAGAAAACAAGGAATGCAGCTTGCTTCTAAAATGAGATATATAAGTGCTCAGTTTAGTGCATATTTAAAAGATAGTTTATGGAAAGAAACTGCTACTCATGCAAATTTAATGGCACAAGAATTAAAACTTGCAATTGAAAAAATACCAGAAATTTCCATTGTATATCCAGTTCAATCTAATGGTGTTTTTGCAAAAGTACCTAGAAAAATAATTAGTAAATTACAAAACGAATATTTCTTCTACGAATGGGACGAAAACGAAAATATTGTACGTTGGATGTGCTCTTGGGATACTACAAAAAATGATGTAGATATATTTGCTAGCAAGATTAAAGAATTGTTAAATAAGTAATATAGATTTGAAAAAAGAACTCTTTGAGTTATAGCTCAAGTCCAATAAATAATATGTCATCTATTTGATTAGAGCTTTGTTTCCAATTAACTAACTCGTTATTTAGTGTCTTTTTTAAGTTAATAATATTACCATCATTATTATTTAATAATAATTTTTTAAGATTCTTAGTCTTATACTTTTCTTTATTATTATTTATTTGATCTTGAAAACCATCAGAGAATACAAAGAGTCTGTCTAATTTTTTATATTCAATTTTTTGTGTTGTGAACTTCTTTTCTTCTTTATCTATTTTACGTTTAATTGGGATTCCTCCAATAGCCTTTCTGTCGCCTTTAAGTTCTATGAGTTTATTATCTCTAATAATATATAATGGCTGGTGTGCACCAGAGAATTCAATTTCTTGCTTTATAGTGTCAATCTTATAAAGGGCAAGATCCATTCCATCTCTTGATTTTGCATCTTTGGCATTTTGTTTTAGCGACTTCCTAACATAAGAGTGCAATTTGTTCAGAATTTCACCAGTATGTAAGTTGTCCTTTTTATCAACAATATTATTTAATCCAAAATATCCAATTATTGATAATAACGCTCCAGGTACTCCATGTCCAGTGCAATCTACTGCTGCAATATAAATAAACTCATCTTTGCGAAAAATCCAAGGAAAATCACCACTAACAATGTCTCTAGGCTTAAAATATATAAATGAATTTTTATAATATTCTTGTATGTTTTTATCTTTGGGAATTATAATGTTCTGAATTTTTTGGGCATAATTAAGGCTTTCTGTTATATGTTTATTTTGTCTCTCTATTTCTTCTTTATTCTTAACTATTTCTGTAGTTCTTTCTCGCACTTTATCTTCTAATACATTATAATACTCTTGTATTTTACCTATCATTATATTAAAGTGTTCAGATAAAATAGAAATTTCGTTATTTCCTTCTACTTTAGTTCTTTTATCAAAATTACCTTGTGATATTTGATTTATACTTGAAACAAGCCTTTTTATAGGTTCTGTTATTTCCTTTACATTTTTGTGAATAAGAAATAATAATAATACTATTATTATACTAAAAATAGCGATAGTCTTTATGATTTCTGTAGTTATTACCGATTTGTCGTTGCTGTAGTCGTAGACTATTCCTGAAACAGAGCCTTTGTAAAGATCAGTGTTTTTACGTTCAATAAAACGATATTCGTAAATTAACTCAACTCCATTAACCTTTTCTTTAATAATTTCAGTGCCTTTATTTTTTAATAATCTATTAATGATATCTTTATGGTAATCACCTATTTTAGTTTCAGGATTTATTGGAAAAAGAACATCGCCTTCAATAAATAGGTTAACATCAATAATTTCGGCTCTGTTATTAGCAAGTTTATTTAACGAATTATTTACAAACTTTATTATTTTATCGGCTTTTTTAGAATAGCTACCTATTTCTATAATATATTTACCATCTAGTGTTGGTTGGTATGTATATTTTTTTAATCTGCCTGTTGAGCTTTCAGTAGTAAAACGTTCACTAACAAACTTTTTATCTTTAAATATTTGCAGCAGATGTTCTATATGACTTAAACCAAACGAAAAATAATTTAAGTTTAAATCTTTATAAAAAGTAGTATTTATAACAAAACCCTTTCTATTAATAATATAAATGTCAGTATAATTTGCTTTAAAATCTAGACTCTTTCTTATTGGTTTAAGGTTAATAGTTTTTAGAATATCTGTATTTTGAAAATAGTTATTTACTAGCTTATTACTAGCTTGTTCAAGTTTCGTATCTATTTGTTCTTCCAAAATATTTAACGACATATCTTGCATTTCAAGAATACTTTGTATTTGTTCAGCAATTATTTCTTTTTTTTCTATTTGTGACTTTACAATTAAATTTTTTGTGTTAAAATAATTGAATACTCCAAGTATTATTAAGGCAATCATGCCAGGGAAGATAACTCTTACAACAATTTGTTTAAATATCGTTGTTTTTCTTTTTATTATCATTATTAGTGATTGTGTTTAAATACAAATATACTTTAAATATTGTAATAAATAGTTCACTTAAGTACCAGACGTTCAATATGGTTTGATAGTTAGTTGTTATTTTAGAAGTTAATTTTGTAACCTAAACGTAATATTTTATTTAAAGAAACTAAAATTAACTTTACCATATTTTCTAGTTTCTTTAAAATTTGAATGTGCAGAAAAATCGGTGGTAGGAGAGTGTTCAATAATTACAATGCCATCTGGTTTTAATATATCTTGTTCGAAAATTTTGAAAGGAATGGTGTTAATTTCTTTTAAGTCGAATGGTGGATCTGCGAATATTAAATCGAACTGTAACGGTGTTTTCTTAATAAATATAAAAACATTACCAAGAATTACTTTCATATTGTCAATTTTTAAATTATCAACAACAGAATTAATAAATTTAGAATGTTTAAAGTTCTTTTCTACGGAGTATACCTCTTTACATCCTCGTGAAACAAATTCGTAACTTATACTACCTGTTCCAGAGAATAAGTCTAGAACTATAAGATCCTCAAAATCTATTGTATTGTTCAATATATTAAACAAAGCTTCTTTTGCATTGTCTGTAGTTGGACGGGCTTTAAAGCTTTTATTTGGCTTTATAGGTCTACCTCTATATTTTCCGCTAATTATTCGCAAGCTTGTAAATTAAATAGATTTGTATACGTTTGTATTGGGATTTGTTTAAAAGTGTAACTATAAGTGTGTATTTTGCTTGGAAATAGAATGCTAACTGTTTTAATGTATTTCTTAAGCAGTTTTATTTCTTCTGCTTTTTTATCTATATTACCAGAGATTAAAAGTTCTACTTCTGTTGAATTTAGTTTTAACTGCTCATATATATACATCACATTAAAAACGAAATCTTCTAGGGATTTATAGTTAAAAGTATTGTGTAATAGTAGCTTATTATCTTTTAGAACAATAATATCTACATAATCTTTACTTTTATTTATAAATACTTTGGGTACTGATAATTTGTTTTTAAATAAAGATAAATTACTTTCTATAAAAGATGTTGCTTGATGATATATTTTAACATTATTAAATTTCTCTTTTAATAATGTTATAATTTTTGAATTTGCTTCTGATATTAAAAATGAATCGTTATTTACAATTAAATTATAAAATAATTCAGATTCTGGATTTCTGTTGTGATTAAAACTAAAAATATCTTTGGCAGAACTAATATTAAATAATTCGCTTGGTACAATTGTAGATTTATTAGCGTGAACAATTGCTTTAACTTGTTTGTATTCTAAATTTAAGTAATCGTTATTTTTTAATATTATTTTTAGTTTTTCAAATAATTCATCACAAGTATTTAAACCAGATGTATTTATGTGTTCTAAATAAATAAATTTTTTTCTGGCTGTATCAAATACAGAAAAAGAAAATCCATTCAAACAAAGTTGAATGGATAATTTATAATTTAGTGATAAATCAATATCAAAAGTTTCGTCTATATGTGAAAAGCTTTGCATAAAGCAATGTTTTACTCCCAGTTTCCTGAGTTATTAGTTGTTTCTGTAAGCGATCCTACTTGTAAAACGTGATTAGGATCGTAAGGTTTTGTGTCTTTAGCTTCAAAAACTTTTACTTTTACTCTAGAACCTGTTTCTATTTCGCCAGCCCCTAAACTAAAAATAGCACCGCTTGTAAATGGCACAAATCTTAAAGAGTCTATATAATAACTTTTGCCAAATAATGTGTCTAGAACAGAGATTTTTGATGTATCTCTTATTATTAAGTCCATTTGTATAGCTTCAAATTCAGTTATAGAATCTAATAAATGATCAGGAATTTCACCAATTTTTCTAATAAACTCTAAAGAATCAAATTTTACAAAATTTTCTAGTTTATCAAAATTATCAGCAAAAAAACCATATTTATCTTTATAAGCTAGTTCTGCTGTTCTAATATCTTTAAGGTTTTGTATAACCTTTGCGTATCTTCTGTCTTTTTCTGCTTGAAATCTCATTGGTTCAGCAATGCTTTCGTATAGAAAGTAAGCTAACAAAACAATAACAACAAATAATCCTAATTGAATACCTAATTTCATAATAATTTTGTGTTTTAGTATTTTTTTGATTTACAAATTTATAATATTTTTACTATTTATTTAATGATTAATGTAAAATATGATGTTAATTATCAAATTTTACTGATAATTTCTTAATATTTACACTTAATGCATTGCTTACAGGAACTAATGGTAGCCTAAATTTATTGTCTAAAATATCTAGATGCCATAATAATTCTTTTATACCAGAAGGGTTGCCTTCTTCAAATATACTGTTTGTTATATCTAAAATTTTATAATGTAAAGATCGTGCTTTAATAAATTCGTTGTTTAAACATAGATTAACCATAGTCGACATTTCATTTGGTAAAGCATTAGCTATTACAGAAATCACGCCAGACATTCCAACTGCTATTAATGGCATTGTTAAAGCGTCTTCTCCTGAGATTACTTCAAAGCCTTTTGGTTTATGTATAATTATCTCCATTACTTGAGAAAAATCGCCAGAAGCTTCTTTAATTGCAACAATATTTTTAAAATCGTTAGCTAATCTAATAACTGTTTCTGCATTTATATTACTTGATGTTCTGCTTGGTACGTTATAAATAATAATTGGTAAAGATGATGCTTTTGAGATTTCTCTGAAATGTTGGTAAATTCCTTCTTGACTAGGTTTGTTGTAGTAAGGAGCAACAGATAAGATTCCATCAATACCTGTAATATCTAGATTTTTAATTTTATTTGCAATTTCTACTGTGTTATTGCCACCTATTCCAACTACTATAGGTAATTTCCCGTTTACTTCTTTAACAATAAATTTTACTAGCTCGTTTTTTTCTTCTGATGTTAATGTAGCTGCTTCTGATGTTGTTCCTAAAGCAACAATAAAATCTACACCGTTAGAAATTATATGTTCTAATAGTTTTGATAATGCATTGTAATCTATCTTTAAGTCTTCTTTAAAAGGAGTAACTATTGCTACACCTGTACCTTTGAATTTGTTTGTCATTTTATAAATTGTTTTAAAAAGCTTAAACCTGCTCTCGCCTAAAAAAGAGGAGATTTGGTATGTACTTGTTTTTTATGTTAATCTTCTTTTTTATTTTGTAGAAGATGTATTTATTTTTGTCTGATGTTTTTTCAATAATAAACAGTCTGCAAGCGGCGAATTGTTTACTTTTTATTTAATCATAGTTAAGTAATGTTTAATTTGATCTATCAAAAAATTTAATTCTTTTTTTTCTTCTACATTTATCATAAAATCATAATAACCATCTTTTGACGTAAATCTTCCCACTTTAAATTTTGCTTTAGAAAGAGCAATTATATATTGTAAAGGAAAGTCATCATCTAGACTAAGGTCAATTAATATATCAAATTCTTTTTCTATAAAATTGTTAGTGTTTGGGTTATTTGGTTTCCCATACCAATTTAGATTGTTTCTAGAGAAAAAGTCTACTCCTTTTGAAGTTTCGTAAAAGTTCAAAACTTCTTTAGAATTTACATATCCAAGAGAGTTTGTTTTAATATTTTTTTCTTGTAAAAATTTAATAAGTTTTATTGCCGAATTATATGTAGACTGGTTTGTTGCGTTGTATATTAGTCCAATATTTTTTGCATTATTTAGGTTATAAACGCCTCGTTTTCTATTTAATTTTTTAACCTTAAATTTTAAAACTGTTAAACCTATATTTGTTTTTGTGTTTTGTAAAAACTGCATTTAATTAATTTTTATTGCAAAATAAGAAAAAAAATTATATCAATGTTTTTCTTTTTAATAAAGATTTAAAATATTTATTCATATTATTTAATTCCAGTAGGATTTTCGTTTGTAAAATATAAGAATTTGTTCTTTTCTTCGACCCCTATGGGGTCGGACACTATTATAGCATTTCATTTTATAAACATTTGATGCCTACGGTATCTGTTTAACCATCAATCCATTCGAATAAATGTTTTTTATTAAAAGGGATATTGTATATTAAGTCTAAATTTTAATCTACGTAATTTCTATATTGGTATCCTTTTTGGTAGTTTATTAGTTTGGTTAGTACTAATCCCATAGGGATTTTACGTTTATAAAAAACAAGGATTTGTCATCTTCTTCGACCCCTACGGGGTCGAACACTATTATAGGTTTCCATTTTATAAACATTTGATACCTACAGTATCTGTCTAACCATCAATCCATTCGAATAAATGATTTTTATCAAAAGGAATATCATACTTGTTTAAGAACTCAATATATTCTTCTTTAAATGATTTACTTTTATGGTGTTCTTTTTGATTCATTATGTACCTATACACAGCATCTATATGTGATTGACTATATGAAAAGGCACCATAACCAGATTGCCAATTAAATTTAAAAATTGATAGTTTATTGTCGTTAATGAAAACGGTGCTAGATTTTTTTATTTCTCTTACTAAATTACTTATACTACAATTTGGTTTTATTCCTATAAATAAATGTATATGATTTCCTGTTCCATTTATAGCAATCATCTTTTGTTCTTTGATTTGTACAATTCCTGTAATATACTTATATAATCTTTCTTCCCAAGATTGTTTAATTAGAGCATTTCTATTCTGTACAGCAAATACAATCTGAATGTATATTTGAGAATATGTGTTTGGCATAATTATTTTTTATTAATCATTTTAATAAAATCATCTTCGGAGATTCTTTTTATCTCAAATTTTTCTACCTTTTCTAGTTTGCTTGGGCCTACATTTTCGCCTGCCAGAAAGTAATCTGTCTTTTTTGAAATAGAGCTTGTATTTTTGCCTCCGTATTTTTCTATTAGATTTTTTAATTCGTTTCGTGAGTGCTTTTCAAATGTTCCTGATATTACGAAAGTTTTTTTATTAAAAATGTTTTCGAACTCTTCTTTATATTCTGCCTCTAATTGCAAACCATAATTTTTAAGTCTGTTAATTAAGGTATTATTGCTTTCTATACTGAAGAAAACAATAATGCTTTCTGCAATTTTATCGCCAATTTCATCAATTTCAATTAATTGTTCTAGACTTGCATTATTGATATTTTCAATATTTTTTAATGATTTTGCAAGCACTTTTGCAACGGTTTCGCCAACGAATCTAATTCCTAAAGAATATAAAACTCTAGCAAAAGGAACTTCTATTGATTTTTTAATACTCTCTACTAAATTATCGGCAGATTTATCAGCAAATCTTTCAAGCTGAAGTAATTGTTCTTTGTTTAAAGTGTATAAATCTGCAATATTATTAATTAATTTACTATCGTAAAGTTGCTCTATTGTAGCTTCTGCCAAACCAATATTCATAGCCTTTCGACTAACAAAATGCTCAATTTTACCTTTAATTTGTGTTGGGCAATTTTCTTCATTCGGACAGTAATGCTTTGCCTCGCCTTCGCTTCTAACTAGTTTTGTTTCGCAATCAGGACAAACTGTAATGTAATTTACAGGCTCAGAATTAGATTCTCGTTTTGCGATATTTACACCTACAACTTTTGGTATAATTTCTCCACCTTTTTCTAAATATACAAAATCGTTTACTCTAATATCTAGCAACTCAATTTGATCGGCATTATGCAGGGATGCTCTTTTTACAATTGTTCCTGCAAGCTGTACAGGTTCTAGATTTGCCACTGGTGTAATTGCACCTGTTCGTCCTACCTGATAATCTATAGATAGCAGTTT
>DAOVTE010000028.1 GCA_030627705.1 Bacteroidales bacterium | reverse complement strand
TATGTACATTAACAATAAAGGATTTATTGTTACAAAAGGTTCTCAAGCAAAAAAGAATTTATCTAAATCTTGTACTATAACTTACAAAAAACTTAGACAAAAATTATTAGAGACTGATATATTGAAAGATAAAGGTGAGTATTATGAGTTTATTGAAAATACTGTTTTTTCAAGTCCTAGCGCTGCTTCGAACATGATATTAGGAAGAAATTCAAATGGTTATACAGAATGGGTTACAGATAAGGATATTACATTAAAAGAAGTTGAAAATAATTAATAATGAGCTTTAAGAAATACAAAATACTCATACTATTATTTACTTTCGCTATAATTTCTTGCGAAAAGGATGACAGTAATAATATTGAAAACATTGATTATAGTTATTATCCTATTACTGTTGGAAATTATTTAATTTACGATATAACAGAAATAAACATTGATAAGCCACTAGAAATATACGATACAACAAAATATCAGCTTAAAGAAATAGTAGAATCGGAGTATATGGGGTTATCTGGCAAAACAGAATACAGATTAGAAAGATATATTAGATTAAACGAAACAAGTTCTTGGCAAATTTATGATATATGGATTGTATATATAGATAACAATATTGTTGTTAAAGTAGAAGAAAATATTTCTTATGTTAAAATGACATTTCCTGTAGTAGATGAAAATTCATGGAACGGAAACAGTTTTAATACTTTAGATAAAACTGATTACACAATTACTGGAATTAATTATAGTGACTCTATAAACTCTAATTATCTTGATAGTCTTTTAAGAGTAGAGCAAATTAACGAAGAAAGTTTAATTGATAAAAAGGAGTTTTACGAGGTTTATATGAAAAACGTAGGATTAGTAGAAAAATTTGAGATTAATATTAACTCGCAACCAATAAATGGCGAGCCTATTGATATTTCTGTTCCAATAGAGCAACGAATTACTGTCGGAACTATTTATAAACAGAGAATTAACACAAATTATTATTAAATTAGTAAAACAAAAACTAATTTTGATACCAATAAATTAAAACACACAAAATGAAAATTTTTATTTCTGCATTTGTTATACTTTTGCTGGCTACTGCTGCTTTTTCGCAGACAGCTCCAAATAAATATTTAATTCAATTTACTGATAAAAACGGGACTCCATACTCAATAACTCAGCCACAAGATTTCTTGTCTGCTAGAGCAATTCTGCGCCGAGCAAATCAAAATATATTAATTACAGATAATGATTTGCCAGTAAATTCAACTTATGTAGATAGCTTAAAAAGTCTTGGTTTAACAGTATTAAATACATCTAAATGGTTTAATAATGCTACTGTATACACTACCGACACACTACTTATAGATACTATTGATTATTTATCTTTTGTTAGTGGATATTCAAAATCAATTCAATTAAAACTTAATGTAAACAATAATAACATAGAATTAAACAATGAATTATATACATCAAAACAAACTAATTTTTATGATTATGGTGCTGGCACAAATCAAATAGAGATGTTAAACGGACACATATTGCATAATCATGGTTTTACGGGCAGCGGTAAAATTATTGCAGTTTTGGATGCAGGCTTTAATAATGTGGATAGCCTAGAAATTTTTGATAGCTTATGGATAAATAATCAGATTATTGCAACCCACGATTTTGTAGCCAATAACGATACTTTAAATTTTGCATCAAGCACACATGGAATGGCTGTTCTTTCTACAATGGGAGGTAATTTACCAGGACAATTGGTAGGTACAGCGCCAAAAGCTATGTATATGCTTTTGCGCACAGAAGATACCTCTAGTGAATATTTAGTAGAAGAAGATAATTGGGTTTCTGGAGCAGAATATGCAGACAGCGCTGGAGCAGACATAATTACATCCTCGTTAGGCTACACTACTTTTAACGACCCTTCTCAGAGCCATACCTACAACGACATGGATGGAAATACAACTCGAGTCTCTATTGCTGCAGATATTGCATCTTCTAAAGGAATTCTTGTTTTAACTAGTGCTGGTAATGATGGAGCTTCTGCTTGGCATTATATTAGCGCTCCTGCTGATGCAGACAGCGTATTAAGTATAGGGGCAGTTAATGGAGCGGGCAATTACGCTTCCTTTAGTTCTACTGGTCCTACTTATGATGGCAGAATAAAACCAAATATTACTGCACAAGGAGAAGCATCTGCAATAGTTACTTCTTCTGGCATTATTTCGTATGGAACCGGAACATCTTTCTCGTGTCCAATTACGGCAGGCTTAGTAGCTTGTTTATGGCAAGAATTTCCTGCATTAACCAATATGGAATTAAAAGATGTAATAGAACAAAGCGCTAGTCAATATGCAAATCCAGACTCATTGTTAGGTTACGGAATACCAGACTTCGCTTATGCTAGTTTAATACTGAATGGTGTAGATTACAGAAAAGATGATACAGAAAGCTTAGTAAATGTTTATCCAAATCCTCTATCAGACAGGTTCTATATAGATTTTTATTCAGTAGACAGTCAAGATGTTAATATAAATATTTATGACATCTACGGCAAACAAATGCTAACAGAAACAAAAACTGTAAATTCTAATTCATTTAATCAATATAATTATAACTTAAAGCACTTAAGTAATGGTATTTATATCATCAATATCATTACTACTAATAAAACTTATAAGCATAAAATAATTAAACAATAATATGTCTACAGAATCTATTAAGTTATCAGAATTAACACAACGTATAAAAGGTGTTTTAGAAAACGAAATAGAACAAACATGGATAATTGCAGAAATAAGCGAACTTAGAGAAAATCAAAGTGGTCATTGCTACCTAGAGCTTATTGAAAAAGATAATAATTCAGAGCAAATTGTTTCTAAAATCCGTGCAGTTATATGGTCATATACGTACCGAATGCTGAAACCTTTCTTCGAAACATCAACTGGTTACGACTTATCAGATGGAATAAAGGTTCTTGTAAAAGTTAAAGTTAATTTTCACGATGTTTTTGGTTTAAGCCTTGATATTAAAGACATTGACCCAAGCTATACAATTGGCGATATTGAACTAAAGCGACAGAAAATAATTCAGCAACTTACAGACGAAGGCGTTATTTCTATGAACAAGGAACTAGCATTCCCTATTCTACCAAAGCGAATTGCTATAATTTCGTCTGCTTCAGCAGCTGGTTACGAAGATTTTGTAAATCAGATTGAAAATAACGATTACGGTTACAAATTCTCATACAAGCTGTTTAACGCCTTTATGCAAGGTAATAATGCCGAACAATCTATTATTGATGCATTAGATGAAATTTATAATAAAGAGCATTTATTTGATGTTGTAATAATTGTTCGTGGAGGTGGAGCAAAAGCAGATCTTTCGTATTTCGATTCTTATTGGTTAGCTTATAATATTACTCAGTTTCCTTTGCCCGTGATATCAGGAATTGGACACGAACGCGACGAAACTATTGTAGATATTGTTTCGCATACAAAGATGAAAACACCTACTGCTGCAGCTGATTTTATGATTTCTATTTTTAGCGAGTTAGAAAACAACCTTATGCAACAGCAAGATTTATTTTCAAACCTAATTAAGAATAATATCGCTAATCATAATAATTATTTGCAGAAAGCTGCTACAGATTTAGTTCTAATTAGCAGAAACGTCTTAAATCGCAATAAAAACTCTTTACAAAGTAAATTATATAAGTTTCAGAATGCAACAGCTGAGCTTTTAAGCAGAAGCGATTACAAATTAAACGTTTTACAACAAAATACTAAACAAATTACTAATACAATAATTAGAAACAACAATACAGATATAGATAACAAAGCATTGTTGCTAAAGTCTAAGGTTAAACAATTATTACAAAATAAACAAAATAGTTTAGAAATTTTCGAAAATAAAAATAATTTTTTAAACCCCGAAAAGCTATTAAAAAGAGGTTATTCTGTTACTTACCATAATAATAAGGTTGTTAAATATAAAAACGAAATTAAAGAAGGTGATATAATAGAAACTCACTTAAAAAATGGCAAAATAAAGTCTGTTGTTAAATAATACACATTAATTATCTAATTCTCTCGAACGAAATATTTAACTTACCCTCGAAAAATTTTATCATTTTTAATTCTGGAGTAGATACAAACGCTAACGAAACACCTTTTTTACCTGCACGTGCAGTTCTTCCAGACCTATGTGTATAATAATCTAATTGATCTGGTAATTGATAATGCACAACATAAGACAAATTCTCTACATCAATACCTCTAGCTGCAACATCTGTTGCAACTAAGACTCTAATACTATGATTTTTAAAGGCACGCATTACCTTATCTCTTTCTTTTTGTAATAAGTCGCCATGAATAGAATCTGTTAATATATTCTTGCTAATTAATTGTTTAGCAAGCACTTGTGCATCTTTCTTAGTTCTACAAAAAACTACACCTCGGTTCTCTCCTTGCGATTTAAGAAATTGCAACAATGCAAAAACTCTTTCATTTTTATCACACATTAAATATTGATGATGAATATTTTTATTCACTACATCTTTTTTGGCAACCTCTATTTTTAAAGCATCTTCGGATAAATACTCGCTAATAATATTTTGAATTCCATGAGGCATAGTTGCAGAAAACAACCAAGTATTGTATTCTTTAATATGATTTAATATTGTTGTAATTTCCTTTTTAAAGCCCATGCTTAGCATTTCGTCGGCTTCGTCTAATACAATTTTTTTAACATCAGACAAATCAACAACTTTACGTTCTATTAAATCTACCAATCTACCAGGAGTAGCAACAATAACATGAGTTGTTCGCTGTAGATTAGAAATCTGTTTATCTATTTTTTCGCCTCCATAAACAGCTTCTGTAAATATTTTATCAGAATATTTTGTATATCTAAATAATTGTTTTGCAATTTGTTGACCTAGTTCTCTTGTTGGTGCTAATACTAAAGCTTGTGTTTTATTGCTTTTAGGATTAACATACGATAAAAGAGGCAAGCCAAAAGCAGCAGTTTTACCTGTTCCTGTTTGTGCTTGACCAACAAAATCTTTACCTTCTGATAATAAATATGGTATAGTTTTAACCTGTATTTCGGTAGGCTCAATAATATTATTTTCTGTTAACGCTTTAATATATTTCTTTGATATGCCTAATTCTAAAAATGTTGTCAATTTATCATAGTTTTAAAAATTAATCTTCAAATTTAGTCTTAATTAATGAATGTGCAAATATGTTATTCTTATTAATTTAAATTATTTGATAAAATGTTAATTGATAATTGTAATTTTGCAGAATGATAGAAATTGGACTATACAATAATTTAGAGATTCTTAGAGACACAACTGTTGGTATGTATCTAGCAGACGAAGAAGGAAATGATATTTTACTGCCTACACGATATGTAGACGAAGATTTTAAAATTGGCGATAAAATCGACGTTTTTGTTTATAAAGATTCCGAAGATAGAATTGTTGCTACCACAGATAAGCCTAAGATATTATTAAACGAATTTGCTTATCTTAAAGTAAACCAGACTAATAAGTTTGGTGCTTTTTTAGAATGGGGTCCGATTAAAGATTTGTTTGTTCCTTTCAGCGAGCAAAAACTAAGAATGCAAGAAGGACATTCGTATGTTGTTTATATGTATTTAGATTCTGAATCTGAAAAACTCGTTGCTTCTAGCGATATTTCTAAGTTCTTGCAGCATATTAACTTAACAGTAGAGCAAGACCAAGAAGTAGATTTACTTGTTTACGAAGAAACAGACTTAGGTTTTAACGTAATTATTAACGACGAGCACAAAGGTTTAATTTACAGAAATGAGGTTTACAAACCTCTTAAAGAAGGCAGTAAGCTAAAAGGATATATCAAAAATATTAGAGAAGATAATAAAATTGATATTGTAATTCAAAAGCCTGGTTACGATGCAATTGACGATGTTTCTAAACAAATTATTAAAAAGCTTAATATAGCAAATGGATTTTTAGCTTTAAACGATAAAAGTAGTCCTGAGGATATTAAAGACTCTTTACAAATGAGCAAAAAAACATTTAAAAAGGCTATTGGCTCACTTTACAGGAAAAAAATTATTGAAATAAAAGAAAACGGTATTTACTTAATTTTTGAATAAATCATGTTTATAAATAACAATATTCAAACAAATAAGTATATACAATTTGTTAGTAATAGGTTATATATCTTATTATATTTGTGATATATATCATTAATATGAGAATATTACTAAATATAATAAAGTTGTTATTTAGAATAAAAGCTAAAACTATTATACTGTTTTTTGCTTTTGTTTTTATTGGTACTAAACTTGAGGCTCAAAACCTTAAATTATCATCAATTAAGGCAGAACAAAAAATACAACGAGGTTTATATACCGAGGGAATTGCAATTTACAAAAACATTCTAAATAAAGATAGCTTATTTTACGATGCTAACTACGGCTTAGCAGGCGTATACCTATACAACCTAGATAAATACGATTCGGCAAGTATATACATTAAAAAATGTATCGATTATCCAGAAAAAGACACCAACTTTCTAAATTATTACGAATACGCAAATTGCCTACGCTTACTTAACAGACCCAAAGAAGCATTAGAATACTATAAATATTTCGAAAAAAAACACGTATTTGTTAAAGACCAGTCTGACATTCTTCTACAGGAAGAATTATCTATATATAAGGCTAATTGCGAGGTAACTGAGATAAAAATAACAAACTCTACAAGAAAAATAATTGTTAATAACGTAGGTAATAGAATAAATTCTAAGGAAAGTGAGTATACAACTGTTTTTATAAAAAATGGAAGTACTGTAATATTTAATGCAAGACATAAAGACAATGCAAAAGAATATAAGTTTATAGATAATCAGTATTTAGAAAATATCTACTTTTTTACCTCGGACTATGTAGATAGCAGTTTCTCCAACAATGCTAAAACACAAAATAATGATGCACATTATGCAATTGTTAATTCTATTCATAATAGCGACTCAATAATTGTTTATTATAAAGATAAACTTTGGATATCATCATATATTAATAATTCATTTACAGATAAAATTGCCTTGCCAGAAAATCTAAGTAATTTCTATTATCAACCAACAGGAGTGTTTTCTAAAAATCAAAAAACCTTTATCTTTAGCGCACGAAAAACAGAAAACGACGACCTAGATATTTATACATCAAATAAAATTAATGATAGCACCTGGACTGATCCAATAAAAATTAATACTATTAACTCAAAACTCGACGAGGATAGCCCATTCTTAGCAAATAACGATACAACACTTTATTTTTCTTCTAAAGGATTTAATTCTTCTGGAGGTTACGATATATATAAGTCTAACTTTAAAAATGGTATTTGGACAAAACCAATAAACTTAAATTACCCAATAAATTCGTCAAGAGACGATATTTATTTTGCAATAAACGCAAAAAAAGAAGCTTACCTATCATCAAACAGAGATGGAGGATATGGGCTAATGGATATTTACAAAATAGACTTTCCTCCTAAACCAAGTTTTAATTGTAACGCCATAATAAACACAGATTTAACTGCAAACTTTGATATTTCGCAAAGTATTGATACTAATTCTGTGAAAATAATTTACGAATGGGTATTCGACGATGATGAAATTATTTATGGAACCATATTTAAGAAGACATTTCCATATCCTGGCACTCATTCATTTTTTTTAAATATAATTGAGAAAAAATCTAAAAAAGGTGAATACAAAGAACTTCAAGAAGAAGTAATAATTGATAGTGTAAACTTTGTAGGTTATAAATACCCTAATAGAATTGTACATAATAATATTTACACTTTTGACGCATCAATCTCATATATAGAAAATAATGAAATTATTGAATATTTTTGGAAAGTAAACGATTCTATCATAGATAAACAATCAGCAATTCTTAATTATAAATTTGAAAAACTAGATACAAATACAGTTTCTCTACAAATTAATACACGCAACAATAACGAGTTCGCTAGTTACTGTTATTCTAAGGCATTTAATGTAATACAACAATCCGAAATCAAAAAAACAAGAATAGACTCTATTTACGATTTAATATTAATAAAAGAAGAATTAGATAAATGTAATTATGTTGTTGATGCAAGCAACTATTACAACCAAGATGTGACTAATACAGATAATAATATTGAGATTACAGAAAGCAACAACACCGACAGCATAAATAATAATCTATCAGATATTTCTACTAATAAATTATTATCAGAAGAATCTATTTCAAATCTACTTGATAGTAGTATTGTATCAGAAAATATAAGTAGTATTAATACAGATAATAATATTGAGATTACAGAAAGCAACAACAACGACAGCTTAAATAATAATCTATCAGAAGAATCTGTTTCAAATCTACTCGATAATAATATTGTATCAGAAAACATGAGTTTTAAGCCAATTTATTTTGGATTCGATAAATATAATATTACAAAAGAATCTGAAAACATATTAAGTTTATTGTTTGATTACCTTAAAAACAATGAAAATACAAGAATAATTATATACGGGCATACAGATGCTATTGGAAGCAATCAGTATAATTACAAACTAGCAAAAAGAAGAATTAACAGTGCTAAAACGTATTTAAACAATCACGGCTTAAATAATAACAGAATACATAGAACTATTAATCTTGGAGAAACGAAACCAAAACAACCAAATAAATTACCTAACGGAAAAGATAATTATTTAGGTAGAAAAATGAACAGAAGAGTAGAATTTACTATTTACAAAAAAGATGAATAAAAAATTAATACTAATTATATTGTTGTTTAGTATCTTTAATCAAATAACATATAGTCAAATATCGCCTACACCATTCGAAAATGTAGAATCTTTAATTACATTTGGCAAAGAAGCAGATGATACATGGGGAGACGACGACCATTCGCAAGTACATTTCTTTGTAATACCAAAAACCGAAACAAAATCGGTATATATTCGTGTATACGACCCCGATATTAGTGGCGATTTAGACACAAAAAATAATACTTTTAATACAACAACCTCTTTCGTAATATACGGCGGAAAAGGGGCTTACTCAATAAAAGCAGCTAGGTCTATAGATCCAATTCCTGGTTACGATAAAGGAAAAGTACTTTACAAGAAAATATTTGGGTCGGAGCTTACATACAATAATAAATGGTATACATTTGGACCAATTAATCCAAAAGAAGGAGAATACTCCGAGCAGTTTAATGGATATATATTTAAAATGATATGTACTGGATTAACTGGGGACGACGGAAATGCTTATAGATATTCTTTAAGCTATAAAAAAGACAGAAATATAGAAATAGAAAACGGTAATGTCTTTACTTACGAAATGAGCTTTAAACTATACAGAAATAAAGCACAAGTAGCACATGTATATCCTTTTATTACAAAAGACATTAAATCTATTACTGTTAGAAATTTTGATGCCGATAACGATATATTTATTAGACTTACATCAATTGCCAGAAAATTAGTTAATTCAAAAGTAAGTTTAGATGGTTTATGGAGTTCTAGTACATTTCTTATAGACGATAAAGAAATAAATTCGTCAATAGATATCCAACTAAGTAAAAAAACAAACTCGAAATACAGTAATGATATGGTTGTCTGTATTTTAAATCAGTATAAAGAAACAATGCCATTATTTACAATACCAATCGGAGGAAAACCAAAATATTTATACAAAGTAAAAGTTAAATATAAATTCTAAATAATTTCAATGAAATATATAATATTAACTTTTCTTACTATTGTAACAGTTGTTGGGCAATCTCAAATTTATAATTTCAAATATTTTAATGATGAAGAGGTACAATCAAATTTTATATATGATATAAAACAAGATGATAAAGATCTAATTTATATAGCATCGTCAAACGGATTAATAATATTTGATGGAATTAGATTTAATAAACTAACCATAAAAGACAAATTACTAGATAACTTTATTGATAAACTTTTTTTCGACGGTAATAATAAAGTTTGGTTTGCATATTATAATGGAGGATTTGGTTATATCCAAGACGAAAAAATTGTAAACTTAGATAGCAACAAAATTGTTTTAGATTTTAGTAGTCGTTTAAATAACGAGATTAGAATATCTACAGAAAGAAAAATTCTAACATATATAAATGATACCCTAAAAGATGTAAAAAAAATACCAACTACTCAAATACATTATTTCAATAAAGAACAATACATATATTTAGATAATGAACAAAACTTATATTATTCTGACAATAACAATAGCAACCTAAAAATATTTCAGGCTGTTAATTTTCTAGCAATAAATAAAGAACAGAATATTATAAGTTTAATGTCAAATTCTAACCTACATATTATAAAATTAGATACTGTAGGATATTTAACAGAATTAAACAAAATATCTTTAGAACAATTTAAATTAGAAGTTACAAATATTGATTTTTTCTCAAACTTTGTAGAAATATCAACTAAAAACAATGGATTTATAGAATATGAATTCGATAATAATTTTAAAACATACTCTACAAAACACTTTAGAACCAATAATGGATTAATAAGCAATAATATACGATGTACACTATTCGATAACGAGGGTAACCTTTGGATTGGCAGCATTGATCACGGTATATTAATGCTACCTAATAAAAAAATATCTACATATAAGAGCAAATACGAACACCAAAACGAAAATATTAATATAATTGAAGAGTTTGATAATAATATATATTTTGGTACAGACAACGGGCTAAAAATACTATATAAAGACCGTTTTATTAAAGAGCAATATATTCCTTATGCTCAAATTACTGAACTTAAAAAACATAAAGATAAATTATGGATAGGAACAAAAAACAATGGGCTTTTTTATCTTCAAAATGGCAATATTACACCTTTCTTTTTTAACGTGCCTATACAACCTAAAACCATAAATTGTATTCAATTCGAAAAACAATCTATATTAGTTGCAACAAATACCGGCTTATATATATATAAATACAATACAAATACAACACAAAACATTACAACATACGATGGCTTAGCCCATAATGTAATAGAAAATTTTATTATAGATTCTAAACGTACATTTTGGTTCGATTCGCCTAATAGCCCGCTATACTCGTACAAAGACGGTAAATTCGAATACCACACGAAAAATGGATTTACCTTATTTGATATTACCGATATTATTGAAATAGAAGAGAAAGAAATTTGGATAACCACATCTAGCGACGGCCTCTTTGTATATAAAGGTAATACGTTTAAACAATACACTACAGAAGATGGCTTACTCACTAATAATATATTTTTTATAACAAAAACAGATAGTAACAAAATAATAATTGGTCATAAAAATGGCTTATCAATAAAAACAGAAAACGATACAAACTACAATTTCTTTAATATCGGACAAATAAACGAATTAGAATATATATTAAATAGATCTAGTTTTATTGCCAATAATAAAAAACTATGGATTGGTACAGCAAACGGAGCTATTTTACTACCAATAAAATATTTATCTGACAAAAAACATATTCCTAATCTAGAAATTTTTAAAATAGTAATTAATAAAAAAGAAGCTAATCTAAACAAAGAAATAGATTTAATTTACGGAAATTATTTTATAGATTTTAATTTTAAAGCCGTATTATTAAACAAAACAAAATCTATTAGTTACCAATACAAATTAGAAGGGTTTGATAAAAACTGGACTACCCTATCTTACAATAAAACTTTTGCAAGATACCAATCCTTAAAAGACGGTAATTATAACTTTATTGTAAAATTATTTATTAATAATACATACACCGGAATATCTAAAAATGTAAACGTAAAAATACATAAGCCATATTGGAAACAATATTGGTTTTATATACTTGTAGCATCTTCAATAATAATAATTTTTTTAATAGCAGTATATATATTTAACAAAAGAAGCATTAAATTAAGAAAAATTTTAGAAGGAAAAGTTAAAGAAAGAACAACTGAAATTGTAATAATTAATAAAGATCTAGAAAAATTATCAGAAAAATATTTAAAAGAAAGAAATTTTGCTGAACTTCAAACTCAAGAGTTGCTAGAAAGTATATCTTATGCAAAAAGAATACAAGATGTAATATTAGAAAACTCAGAATATGATGTTTGGGCAAAAGTATTTAAAGATAACTTTTTAATTTATAAGCCAAAAGAAAGCGTAAGTGGAGATTTTTATTGGGGATATAAAAACGATGATGAAATTTATTTATCTATTGGAGATTGTACCGGACATGGAGTGCCAGGTGCATTAATTAGTATACTTGGCATATCTTTATTAAGCGAAATAATAGAAACCAAACATAACACAAACCATATCTTAGATGAGCTTAGAACTCGAATTATTAATAAACTTGGACAAATAAGTCCAGATAATACTATTATTAATAGAGATGGCATGGATATAGCAATTTTAAGGCTAAATATAAAAACTAAGATTGCACAATGCTCATCCGCAAACAATCCTGTTTATATTGTTAGAAAAAGAAATGAAAAAACAATAAATAACCTAAAAGTACTAGCAGAAAATAAAGACTTAATACTTTACTCTACTACTCCAGATAAACAACCTATTAGTGCTTTCGAGAAAATGAAAGACTTTACTGTAACTGAATTTCAATTACAAGAAAACGATAATGTTTTTCTTTTTTCTGATGGATATATAGACCAATTTGGAGGCAAAAATGATAAAAAATTCCTACGTAAGAATTTTCATAATGTATTACTATCTGTATACGGATTGCCAGCAGCAGAACAAGAAAAAATTATTTGGAACATCATGAAGGAATGGATGCAAGGCTACGAACAAATAGACGATATTTCTATAATAGGAATTACAATATAATTACTCTAGTTTACCAGCAATAAAACCAGTTGTCCAAGCAGCTTGTAGATTATAGCCTCCTGTAATTCCATCAATATCGGTAAGTTCACCTGCAAAATACAAGTTTTTACACTCTGTACTTTGCATTGTGTTAGTATTTATACTTTCTAAACTAACACCTCCGCAGGTTACAAACTCTTCTTTAAAATTTGTTTTTCCTTTTACAGTATAAATGTCATTTGTGAGTATATTAACTAATTTATTAATACCTTTTTTACCAAGTTCACTCCACTTTTTCTTTGCAGATAAATTCGATTTCTCTAGTAAAAACAACCATAATCTTTCTTGTAAAGAGTAAGGTCGGATATTTTGAAGAATTTTATTTGTATGCTTTTCAATAATATCAGAAATATCGACTATAACCAAGTTACTGTTTTGTTTATTTGTCCAATTTACCTGAACATTAAATTCGTAATTGTTATCGCTTAAAAACCTTGCTCCAAACGACGAAAGCTTTAAAATAGCAGGTCCGCTCATTCCCCAATGGGTAATTAACAATGGTCCTTCGGCTTTTAATTTTGTACCCTGAATATTTACCAAAGCATTTTCTACCACAATTCCCATAAGTTCGGTTATTGGTTCGTTTGGCATATTAAAAGTAAACAACGAAGGTACAGGATTTTCAATTTTGTGATTTAGATTCTCTAGCCATTCCAAACCTTTTCTTTTTGGAGAGCCACCAGTAGCAGCAATTATTTTATCGAAAACTTGCGGCTTAGTTTTTTCGTCTAAAAAATACAATTCTAAGCCATTTTCTACTTGCTTTATAGAGTTAATTCCTTTTTCTAATTCTATTATTACGCCTAAGCTTTTTGCTTCGTTTACTAGGCAATCTATAATTGTTTGCGAGTCTTGCGACTGTGGGAATACGCAATTATCGTCTTGAGTAACTAACGAAATCCCCCTAGACTCAAACCATTGCATTGTATCTTTTGTGCTGAATTTGGCTAAGGCTTTTTTCATTGCTTTGCCACCTCTGGGGTAAGCCAAGGTAAGCTCTTTTATTGAAGTGCAGCCGTTAGTTACGTTGCATCTACCTCCGCCTGTTAATTTAACTTTTGAAAGAACTTTCTTTGATTTTTCGAAAATTACAACTGTAGATTTTGGGTGATTTTCTTTTGCAGCTATTGCTGAAAAAAAACCTGATGCTCCCCCACCTATTATTGCAATTTTCATTATTATATTATTTGTAAGGTTGCAAAGTAATAATGTTTTAAAGTTTTATCACATTTGTGCAGTTAAAAATTTACTAAACAATGACCTGCCTACTGCTTAACCCACTTACCAGTTTTTAAAACCTCGCCTTGTGCATTTGTAATTCTATAAATATAAATGCCGTTTTGTAATGTGGTGGTGTTAATTTCACAAATCCCCCTTGCCCCCTTTATTAAGGGGGAATTATTTACAGTTTTACCTTTTCATAAATTTCTAGACTCTCCATTTATGTAGCAGTTCTCACTAATTTGTAGAGAGCTAGGGTGAGACTTTTATTTGCTATATTTGAAAAATGTTTAGTAGTTTCACGTTCTCACGGAAATTATAATTCTATTTTGATTTATTATTTTATCTATATAGGTTTCAATTATCACATTTGCACATTTAAAAATTTACACATTAATTTAAACTGTGTACATCTTCTCTCGTAATGCTTGAACTTTTTCATCAACAATATAATCGTCGTAATCCATAAGTTTATCAATAATTCCGTTTGGAGTTAGCTCTATTACTCTATTAGAAACCGATTGTATAAACTCGTGATCGTGCGACGACATAAATACATTGCCAGGATATTTCACCAAATTATTATTAAATGCTTGAATAGATTCCAAATCTAGATGATTTGTTGGAGTATCTAAAACCAAAGCATTTGCATCTGTAAGCATCATTTTAGAAATCATACAACGCATTTTTTCGCCTCCAGAAAGAACATCTACTCGCTTGCGAATTTCTTCTCCTGCAAAAAGCATTTTTCCTAAATATCCACGAATGTATAGCTCTGTTGTGTCGTTTGTAAACTGACAAAGCCAATCGAAAAGACTAAGTTCGCTTCTGAAAAACGATGAATTATCTAGTGGCAAATATGCAGATGTAATTGTTTGTCCCCACTGATAAATTCCTGAATCTGCTTTTTGATTACCGTTAATTATCTCGAAAAAAGCTGTCATTGCTCGTGGATCTTTCGATAAGAAAATAAGTTTATCACCTTTTGTTGTATAAAAATCAACATCCTTGAATAAGATTTTTCCATCTACACTTGCTGTTAATCCACTTACATCTAGGATTTTGTCTCCTGCCTCGCGTTCTGGCATAAAAATGATTCCAGGATATTTTCTTGTTGATGGTTTAATATCCTCAATATTAAGCTTTTCAATCATCTTTTTTCTAGATGTTGTTTGCTTAGATTTTGAAACATTTGCCGAAAACCTAGCAATAAATTCTTGTAGTTCTTTTTTCTTTTCTTCAGATTTTTTGTTTTGTTTTTGTTGTTGCCTTAAAGCCAACTGACTGCTTTGATACCAAAAACTATAGTTCCCTGCAAACATCTGAATTTTAGAGAAATCGATATCTACAGTATGCGAGCTTACAGTATCTAAAAAGTGCCTATCGTGAGAAACAACCAAAACTGTATTCTCGTAATTTGCTAGATAATTTTCTAACCATCTTACTGTTTCTAAATCTAAATCGTTTGTTGGCTCATCTAATAATAAATTATCTGGCTTACCAAAAAGTGCTTGAGCAAGTAAAACCCTAACTTTTTGTTTACCACTCATATCTTTCATTAATATGTGATGAAACTCTTCTTTAATTCCCAAATCGCTTAGTAAAGATGCAGCGTCACTTTCTGCGTTCCAGCCATCCATATCGGCAAATTGCTCTTCTAATTCGGCGGCTTTTATTCCGTCTTTTTCAGAAAAATCTTCCTTTGCATAAATTGCGTCTTTTTCTTGAATAATATCCCAAAGTAAAGAATGACCGTTCATTACAGCATTAAGAACTGTATATTCGTCGAAAGCAAAGTGATCTTGACTTAAAACTGAAAGTCGTTCGCCATAACCTAAAGAAATACTACCAGATGTGCTATCAATTTCGCCAGAAATAGCTTTTAGCAAAGTTGATTTACCTGCACCATTTGCCCCTATTATGCCATAGCAGTTTCCTGCTGTAAATTTCATATTTACTTCCTGAAAAAGCACTCTTTTTCCGAATTGTATTCTTAAATCTGCAACTGTAATCATTTATTATTTTTTTCTTGAAATTAAAAAGTGTGCAAATGTATAAAATAAAATATCATTACAAGGAAGTATGATAAAGTAATATAGTAAATATCAAGGCAAACTAATATTTATTTGTAAAACGCTAAGTAATCTTAGAGAAACTTTGAACAATAGCTTACTTTATAAGGTTTAGTGCTACTGATAAAATAGCAGAAAGTAGCCCCAATGACAAACAAACTTAAATAATAAGAAAAATACTATTCTAAAAATTATACTTTACCGAGATTTTATAGTTTCTACCAGGCTCGAAATACATAGACATTGTATCCATATTTCTGTATGGCCTATTTAAATGCTCGTAATAATTTGTGTCGAAAATATTATCAATAGCAAAACCTATCTTTAATTGTTTTATTGGTGTATAAAACGTGCTTAATCCAACAATATCAAAACTTTCTGTTTCTGTTTCGCCAAATGATTCTGAAACTCTTTCTTGTTTTGCAGCAAATCTGTTTTTAATCTCTAACTGTAGTTTCTTAAATTTATATCCAACAGATGTAACCGACATTAATGGAGAAACCTCAGCCAAAGGCTCGTTCCATTCTAAATTATTTCCTATTGTATAATTAATATTTGTGTTTATGTAGTATTTTTCTTTAAATTTATATCTCACACCTGCATCAAACCCATATTGCTCTGCGGTTGTAATGTTTACAAATCGTTTTGTATATTCTGGATCTTTACACGGTAAAAATTTTCTATCTATAGTTGTATCAACCTTTGCGGTAATGTAATTTGTAAAGTACGAATAAAAAACATTTGCATAAACCATTAAATTATCTTCGGTTTTAGAAATTGCTAAATCTATTTGATTGTTTTGTTCAGACTTTAAATTAGGGTTACCAACATACTCATACGCATCTAAACCAATACTTAAATGATTAATGTATAATTCTAATAAATCTGGATTTCTATTACCTCTACCTGCTGATAATTGCACTTGATAATTTTTAGGTAATTTATACTTAAGATTTGCGAAAAAGCTAGTATTGTTATAATTATTTTCAGACATTTGCCCACTGTATAATGCTACAAAATCATCGGCGGGATTTAGTGCGTTTACCTCAACAATATCGTGTCTTACACCAGACGATAGAAATATTTTATTGTTTATAGGATAACGCATTTCTGTAAAAACACCCAAATCTTTTTCGTAAGAATTCTGCCAAATTAAATCTACAAATTCTTTTGGTTCTGCAAAAACCATCCCTGTACAGAAATTCTCGTAAACGGTTCTATTTCTCTGTCCATCTTTTGTGGCATATTTATAATCAACACCCGAATACAAATAAATTTTCTCGCTTGGGTTTAGTACAAACTCTACTTTTCCACCAACTGTTTCAGATAAAACAGGAGAAATAGCAAGTGCATATTTTGCGTTTGGTCTAAACTCATTTGTCATTAAATGGTCTACTTTAGAACCATAAACTTTTGCATTTACACCTTTAATTAAATTGTTAATTTTCTTAATAGAATAATCTAATGCAATAATATCTCCTCTATCGCTTTCTACGTCCATTGGTAAACCTGCATGAAGAATATCCTCTGCAAATGTTTGTCGCAACGATAATTGTAATCGTTGTTTATTAGTAATATTGTAACCCAACTTTGCTGAATAATCATAAGCTGTAAACGACGAAGCTATTTCTTGGTCGCTACCGCTAAAATAATTATCGAATTCTCTATAATTTGCATTTGCAATAAAATCAAACTTTTTAATTCCTCCGTTAAGCGATAATAAAGTAGATTTTCCGTTACCATTAAGTTCGTATCGCCCTTCTACACTACCATTTATATATTTCTCTTTTTTAGATTTTGTTTTATGTGTCAAAATATTTACAATGCCACCAAAGGTTTGACCAAATCTTACACTGTAAGGTCCTTTGTAAAGCTCTATTTGCTCTATTTCGCCTGCTGCAACTCTAGTTGTCATTGGATCCATTCTGTTTGCACACGAATGTGTAACTTTTGTTCCACCATCTATCATTAGGTTTATTTGTTCGTTTTTAAAAACTCTAATAATTGGTTCGGTTGCAAAGCCAGATCTTTTAATAATATTTACTCCTGGAATATCTTTAAAAACTTCGCCAGCAGTTCTTGGCATATGAATATTTATTTTTTTTATTTGAATTTTTTCGGATATAATATCTACAGATTTAGCATCTTTAATAATTATTTCATTTATTGTTACTACAGAAGTATCTTGCTGCGAGAAGATTTTTGTAAAGCTTAAAATTAGAATTAATGCAAATAATTTATTTTTCATAATATATGGTTTTTTACAAATCTATATAAAAAAACCATTTACGCATAGCAATACTTCAATTATTTTAACAAGCTAAATAAGAGTACTTTGTCTTTTATTATACTAACTATTTGTTGTAAAAGTAATTAATTTAAGATGGTGTAGTTCACGGGTGGATTACAACTTTTAGCATTACAAATGCTTAAATATAAAAAGTGTAGAATGCATCTACACTTAGTTTTATTCTTATTAATTGTATAAATCAATGAAGATTGTTAAGTAATTAAAGAAAACAACTATTGCTTAACTATTTTCTTTACAACAATGCCTTTATCTGTTTGTAGTTTAATAAGATATATTCCTTTTGGCAAATCTTCTATTTGAATCTTAAACTCTGAATTCTGAATTTTAAATTCTTGAATAGTTTTTCC
>DAOVTE010000177.1 GCA_030627705.1 Bacteroidales bacterium | reverse complement strand
TATAAACTTTTTAACTTAAGAAATGAACATATCAGGAATATTAGTACAAACAAGACCAGAAAACACTTTAGGAGTGGTAGATGCAATTAAATCTAAAGACTGCTGCGAGTATCATGCACACGACGAAAAAGGCAGAATTATAGTAACCATAGAAGGTGAAAATACAGAAGAAGAAATAGGCAAGCTAAAACAATTACAAGCTTTTAAAAATGTTATTGCTGCCGATATGATGTACGCATATAGCGAAGATGAGCTAAACGAAATTAGAGATAAACTAGAAGGTGCAAGTGAAATTCCAGATTGGTTGAACGACCCTAATGCAACTGCTGCAGATATTAAATACAATGGTGATTTAACAAAGAAAAATATTTAATAAAAATCATTGTAATTGCGAATATCTTGAAAAACCACAAGAAACATGTTAGTTCTGCTTTTTCTTAGTAGCTTTTTTAAAAGTATCAAAAGAAAAGATTAGCAACGAGCCTATTAAAAGCAATATTATTAACGCTACACACCAATATATATTTATTGAATCTTTTATTACAATAAAACCAAATAGCAAAACACTAGACCCTAATGCTATTAATATTCGCCTATTAAAACTAAAGGTTATATCTTTTTTGCAATTATCACATTTCCAACTAGACCAAACAAATTTGAACATTAATGTTTTATAATATTTATTAATAGGATATCTATAACCACAATGCGGACAATTTCTAATTTCCATAATTCTTTTGTTAATTTAAATTTTAGCCATTTCTTTATCATATTTTCCTGTACCTAGTTTATTTAGTAAGGTAAAATGACTCTTTAGTGCAGCAAAAAATGTTTTATGTTGATGATAAGGAATACCATACTCTTTGGTTGTTGCTTTTACAATATCAGAAATTTTTCTGTAATGTATATGGCACATATTTGGAAATAAATGATGCTCTACCTGAAAATTAAGCCCACCAACAAACCACGAAAATAGTTTACTATCTTTCGCAAAGTTAGATGTAGTTTTAAATTGATGTATTGCCCAATTATTTTCTAAACTATTATTTTCATCAACTACAAAGAATTCGGTTTCTTCTATAACATGCGCAGGTTGAAAAATTAAAGCTAATAGCGATCCGCAAATAAAATGCATAAATAAAAAACCAATTAATACTTGCCACCAAGGGAATTCCAGCATTATTATTGGAAGAACAAGGGTTAAAGAAATATACCAAATTTTATTAAATATGGCTTCTAAAACTGCTTTTGTTAAGGTTATTCCTTGAGTCTTTAGTAAATTTCGCTTATTGTATCTAACCAAACGCTCAAAGTCTTTACTAATAAACCAATATATTGTCATTATACCATAAAGAAATGGAGCGTAGAATATTTGGTATTTGAAGAATTTTTTTCGTTTTTGATTTGGAGAAAAACGCATAACAGGGTTTTCTATATCGCCATCGTAATTCTCTACATTTGTGTAAGAATGATGTAATACATTGTGCTGTATTTTCCAGGTTATGTGATAAGCGCCTAGAAAATTTATTAAATATCCTAAGATTTTGTTTGTAATTTTATTTTTAGAATATGCTCCATGGTTAGCATCGTGCATAATAGATAATCCAATGCCAGACATTCCAAATCCCATAAGAACCCACATTGCTATCATAACCCATAAAGAAGAAACAAAGCCAGAAATAATAATAATTAAGGGAATAAAATACAGACTAATCATAAAGATAGTTTTAACTCTCATACTAAGATTAGAATACTTAGTAATATTATTATCCGTAAAATATTTGTTTACTCGCTTCTTTAACTCTTTAAAGAATTCAGGCTTATCTTTTATGTTAAATTTGATATCTATACTGCTCATGGTTTAGTATATTAATTGTCAAAGTTATAAAAAAACTTACACTTAACTCTTGTAAATTCTTTTTATATTAATACCGATTTTTGTTTAGCTTTATTAGGTTTAGAACTTTGTGTTACAGTAATGTATGTATAAATCTTGATTAATATATTTCTTAATATCACTTTAAAGTGTTATTTTGTACGCATTAAAATTGTATCTGTATTATTTATAACAATATTATATATGGCTCATAAATTATTCTCATATTTATTTATTATTAGTTTTTTATTAGTAAATAATCTATTCTCGCAAGAATCTGTGTCAAAAGACACATCAAATTTCTATGTAATTATTGATATTGAAGATTTTAAACCAGACTTATTAGCCGAGGCTGTAAGAGCAAATATTAACAAATATCGTATAGCAAATGGTTTAGATAGTTTAAGAAACGATATAACTTTAAGCAATGCTGCCAAAGATCAATCTGAATTTATGGCAGAAAGAGAGATAATTACAGATTATCAAAAAGGTAATAAGAAAACTTTAGGTGATAGAATAATTTATTATGGTGGTTCTAATTTTGCCGAAGAAGTTGTATGTAAAATGTCTGCAAGAAAAGGTAATGTTTCTTATACATATCAAAGAGTAGCAGACAATATCGCTTTTAAATTTTTAAACAGTAAAAAAACATCAATAAAGTTATTAAACCCAGAATATATATTTTTTGGTGTTGGGTCTTCTCAAGATTTATATGGAAAAAAAATATATACATCAATTGTAATAGGAAATTATAAATCGTTTAATAATGGTGCAAATAGACGCGAGGAACTAGATGTACAGTATTCTTCAAAATCGTACGGACTTAAACCATACGACTACAAATCTTGTAAGAGGTGCAGTAAATTTAAAAATATAGAAGATTTACAAAAAGGACTTTATGTGGAAGATGGAAATATTTATTTTAAAACAAATAATATAAAAGCTTTTAGAAAAATGATAAAAGGCTCTAAAGATGGAATTGCAGTAGATGTAATTCAAAAAGAGCAATATACTTGTACAGGAGATAATATTATCGATAATAACCTAATTAATAAAGGAATACTTATAAAAAGAATTTGGGCTAATAAAATATATAAAAAGAACCTAATTACCGATAAGAAGGAGCGTAAAACAAAATTAAATGTTTTAATAGGTAAAATGCCTAAAGATATTGAAGACGATTACGAATTAAATCTTGTTATTATTTTAAATAAAAAAGTATGTGCAAATATTCCACAATCGTTTATAGAGGATAACGGAGTTGAACAGATTAGCGAAATAGATCTACTAGCAGATACAGTTACTATAAATGCTAATTTTGTGTATACACCATTAGTAGAAAACTCTGTTTTAAATTTTAAAATACCTTTTGAGAAAGGAAAATTCAATTATGACCCCGTTGATATAGAGCCATTTTTGACAAGCCTAAAAGAACCAGATTTTATTATTGATAATATAAAAATTATAGCATATTCATCAATTGAAGGAAATGCACAAACAAACAAATCTTTACAAAAGAAAAGAGCTCAGAGCATTGTAAAATCGCTGAACAAACGTCAGCAAAGCGAGATTAAGACAGCTATTGTAACCAAAGAAAATTGGGACGAATTTGTTAGCGATTTATCAGCAACATCAAATAGCGATTTAGCAAAAATGAATATTAATCAAGCTAGAGCCGAAATAAAGAGCAGAGGATTAACAAAAAAGTTAGAACCAATTCTTAAAAACCATAGATATGCTAAATTAGAAATGTTTGTTACTTACGATATTGCTGGAGATAAAGAGCAAGCATTTGTAGTAAGTCGTTTTAATAAAGCAATAAATGAAGGGGATTTACCAAAAGCTCTAGCTGTACAGAAATATATTTTAAAGAAAATTATTACTGAAGAATACGATGAGGATGCCGTAAATAATCAAATAATACCAGAAACAGCAACTTATGCTGGTTTAATGATGAACAAAATATGGATGCAGAAATATGTAAACCAAGAAGATTTAGCACCTGGAGCATATTGCGAAAAAATAAACATATTATATAATCTAGTTCCTTTAAACAATTATATAAGATTTAACAAAGTTTATTGCGATGTAGTTAATAAAGAATTTAATAAACAACCAGTAATTTTTCAGCAACAAAAAGAAATAGATGCATTATACGAAGAAACATCTTTAAGCAGAGAAACAATAGATTTATTAAATTTAGAATTGCAATTTAATGTTATTGAAGCAATTGATACATCAGACAACGAATCGGAACTTGTAGAAATAAGCTTAAATAAGGTAAAAGAAATATTTAATATTAAAGATGCAGATTGGAAAAACTCTCTTAAACTAGCTTATATCTTTATGAAACATGAGGATTACGATTTTGCAACAAAATTATTAGAACCATTTGTCTACGAAGAGAAAGTTTTCGAGGAATTAATTTTTACATACGTTTCGTTATGTAGTAAATCGCAAGCAAGAATGTATTCTAACAGATTTGCTCACGCAATGAAAAAAGCTCACGAAATTAATTCTGTTAGATATTGTGAAATGTTTTCAGGTAAAAAATTCTCATTACAAGTTCTAGAAAACAAACATGTAAAAGAAGATTATTGTAAATTTTGTAATAAATAAACTATGCGCACACTATTCATAATATTTTTTGTAGTTAGTTCTACTTATATTTTTTCTCAAGAAAGTAAAAATAATACTGAATTCGATCTAGAAAGATATTTTAATACCCAAATTACGCCTACCGAAAGAAAGCAGATTTATAGTAATATTTACGAATACTCGCAAGCTATTAAGCAAAACTCAAACAATGCTGCAAACTTCTTAAATAGAGGAGTAATGTATGCAAATTTAGGATCATATTCTGATGCAATTTTAGATTATAATAGGGCACTAAAGTTAGATTCTACTATGTCGTATGCATATTACAACAGGGGTATTGCTAAATCTAGATTTAGATTCACAAAAAACTCATGCACAGATATAAAAAAAGCTGCAATATTAGGATTACCACAGGCAAAAGAATTGTACAAAAAAGATTGCGAATTTTTTATTCCAGAACTTGGAAAATTGCCGTAGATAATGAAAGATTTTTTTAGAATAGGGTACACAAATAACGATAATGTTTTGGATAATATATACATATTATGTTCTAAATAAAACACATCTTTTAAGGTTCTCAACATTAAAATAATTAATAATAAAAAATCAACAAAAATGAAAAGTTACATTTTACTAATAGCGAGTATAATAATTTATAATATCTCTTTTTCGCAAGAAATTAAGAAAGCAGAATCAAAAGAGAATGATAAAGAAACTAAAATAGTTAATTCTGATAATGATATTTATAATTTTTATACATTAGAACAAAAGCCCGAGTTTCCAGGAGGCGAAAAGGGTTTGTTAAGTTACATAGCAAAACATACAGAATATCCGAATAAAGCCAAAAGAAAAAATATTACAGGTAAGGTTTATGTTCAATTTATTATTGATAAGGAAGGTAAAGTAACAAACGTTAAGGTTCTCAGAAGTGCTCATCCATTACTTGATAAAAGCGCATTAAAAGTAATAAAATCTTTACCAGATTGGAAACCTGGCAAACAAAGAGGCAAAAATGTAAAAGTATCTTTTCAAGTTCCAATAAATTATACACTTTATTAATGCAATAATTTTAGCAATTTAAAACATAAAAAAAGCTGCCTAAATTAGACAGCTTTTTAATATTTATAGAGTATTTTCTACTTCATATGTTTAAAATTAAGATAGTACATTACAATAAATGCAGCTGTAATTACTAAAGAAAAAATACTAAAACTCATTATCAATGCAATAATATTTACTCCAGCATAAATATAAAAACCTAATTTTTGAAGTTTCCACATTAGAATAGCACCATAAAGAGAGGCAGCAACTAATACTATAAAGATAATTGTTTCAAATATACTTATTCCAGTTCCCATAGGTAAATATTGAGCATAAGCCTCAATTGCACCAGCAGCAACTAATCCAATTACACCAAATAATAACCCAAGCCCAGTAGCTATGAATGTTAAGATACATAATACTGTTAAAAATACAGGACGTTTGTTTTCTTGTACTTCGCCGCTTTCTTGCACTTCTGTGTTGTTTTGTTCTTCCATAATAATTATTTTTTTAGTTAATTCAAATGCAAGCTAATAACAATAAATAAAATACCAAAAAATCTTAATCTTTATTTTTTCACATATTTTATGAAATATACATCTGTTTGAAAGTTAATAAACAAAAGATTAGATTTAAATATATGTTTGTTTTG
>DAOVTE010000046.1 GCA_030627705.1 Bacteroidales bacterium | reverse complement strand
TTAACTTTGCCATCTTCTAATTCTTTATTGTGAGATTGCGAAATTCTATTTTCAGAGATACCTTCTTTTATTAGCAAATCTCGTATTGTAGAATATCTAGAATCGCCTATTGCTCCAGAATTATTATCTGTTACAATTTCTAAATCTAAATCTTTATTTGCTTTTAGATAATTTGCTAAGTTTGCTATTTGCTTAGTTATATCTGAATTTACTCCTGACTTGCCATCTGCAAGATTAATGTGATAGATATTCGGGTTATCTTCAGTTTCTATTAATAGTTTTACTTTGCCATCTTCTAATTCTTTATTGTGAGATTGCGAAATTCTATTTTCAGAGATACCTTCTTTTATTAGCAAATCTCGTATTGTAGAATATCTAGAATCACCTATCGCTCCAGAATTATTATCTGTTACAATTTCTAAATTTAGGTCTTTATTTGCTTCTAAGAAATTAGCTAAGTTAACTACTTCTTTAGTTATATCTGAATTTACTTCTGACTTGCTATCAGCAAAATTAATGCGAAATGTTTTTGGTATATCTTCGGTTTTTATTACTAGTTTAAGCTTACCATTTTCCAACTCATTATTATCAGATTGGGAAATTCTACTTTCTGAAACACCTTCTTTTATCAATAAGTTTCGTATTGTTGAATATCTAGAGTCGCCTAATGCTCCAGAATTTTTATCTCTTACAATTTCTAAATTTAGGTCTTTATTTGCTTCTAGGAAGTTAACTAAGTTAGATATTTCTTTAGTTAAACCTTCACTAATACCTACATCGTTATTATTAAAAGTAGCATAATGCACACTTTTTGTTTTACCAAAAATAATAGGATCTAATATTATTGCTCTTTTAATTCTTTGAAAAGACGTACCCTCTTCAATTTTAATATTTTCTGAATGATACAAGAAATTATCAGCTTCTATTAAAACATTGTATGTTCTACCTGGCTTTAGGATAAATAAATATTTTCCTGTTTTTGAATTTGGAGAATATAACCCTACTATTTCATCTTTGTATATATCTGTAACCGTAATATTTACACCTTTTGGCAGCGTACCATCTGACATAGTAATATATCCTGTCATTACAGTAAGTTCTCTAACATCAGTTTCGTCTAAAGAAATTAGATATATATCGTTACCACCTATACCTCCATCTTGATGTGATGAATAATATGCTCTTTTACCATCTGGGGTAGGAATATAGAAAACATCGTGACTTGTTGTATTTATTGGATATCCAACATTTGTAGGCTCAGACCATGTTGTAGTTGTTTCGTTTTCAATAATTGATGAAAAGAAAATATCATATCCGCCCATATTATTGTGTCCTTCGGAACTATAAAATAATGTAACTTCATCGGGATGAATAAATGGACTTTCTTCGTTGAATTCTGTATTAATGTTTGGACCAAGATTTTCTGCTTTTCCCCATACTCCGTTTGGAAGTTTATTTACTCTATATATATCTACTCCTCCAAATCCACCTTTCCTATTAGAAGTAAAATATAAAGTTTTTCCATTTGCAGACAACGAAGCAGATGTTTCTCTATATTTTGTATTTATAGGTTCTGGTAGTTTTTCAGGACTTGACCATTCATCTCCTTCAAGCTTACTCATATATATATCTCCATTGCCATTAATAGATCTATATATAAATAAGGTTTGACCATCTACAGATAATCCAATAGTTGCATTGTTCCCTTCTGTATTAATTAAGTTTGATATGCTCTTAGGCTCAGACCAATGTTCTCTACCTTTATTATTAGAAATAAATATTTTTTCGTTGTATTGGCCATTAACATCAATCTGTGAGTTAGTGCTGTCTCGTTTAGTTGTAAAAATTAAAACAGCCTCATCTGCAGAAAAAACAGGACTATGCTCATCAAATTTTGAGTTAATAATTTTGCCAAGGTTTGTAATTTTCATCTTTACAGGATACTGCACTAATCTCTTTCCGTTCTCACATTTTTCAATTAACAGTACAATATCATTATAAAATTTACCCTCGTTATCTATAAGTTTACTTTTTAGTGTATCTAGTATATTTATTGATTTATCAAATTGATAATCTAAATGATAAGCTTGCGCAAGGAAAAAGTATGTTTCTAAAGGTGCTGATTTACCTTTTGTGTTCTCTGAATTATATTCTTCTGAAATATTATCAAGTGCTTTTTCTAAAAAATAAATTGCTTTATTTTTTTCTAGACTAGTGTTTAAATAGCAAAACCCAATTTTAAAATTAATATTTGCATTACTGCTATCAACTGTGAGTAGTTCGTTATAAACTTTTATTGCAGATTGAAAATCGCCATATTCAATCATTGTTTCGGCATCAAAATATTTTTTTGAAAAATTAATATTCTCATTATTTTGCCCAAACAATACATTAACTAATAATGTTAATAGCGTTATGATTGTTAACTTATGCATCCCTAATAGTTATGTAATAAAAATAATAATCTGCAAGATATGAAAAACTTTTTACATGCAATATGTTAAATTTAATTTTATTACATATGTTACAAACACCTATATGCCTGTAACAATTGTTAATATGCAAAAATGGTATTAAATATTATATTTATCATACTTCTTTTACCACAATACAAGAATTAAGGTCTGATAATTTAGTTTTAATAACAAAGTTCTTTTTTGGTGCTAAGATGTAAAATCAAAACTGCCTAATATTTTAGTTAAAAAAATAGTCTTTTAATCCTATTGTAATAGCTTTTGTTTATACATCAATCAAAAATGCTGATAAATGTCATTTTATTATTTTTTTATTAATTGGATATTGCATTTGTTAATAATTGAATTTAATTTCGAGTGTATGAGCAATGAAGTAGTAAAAATTAATTGGGACAATAATTTCAGTATAGGAATAGAAGAAATAGATATACATACACAAAAAATAATTAGCATTACTAATCAGATTGGAGATGCCATTAATAGCAAAGATTGTGAAGAAGAGATATCTTCTTTTATGTTTGTGTTAATATATTTTGCTCATAATAATATTAACCAAAAAGAAAATTTCTTAGAACAGGTTAATTACCCAAACATCTTAAAACTGAAGGAGCATCATCAAACTTTTATTGACAAACTAATATTTTTCAAAAATAAATTATCAGATAATCAAACTGATATTTGTAGAGATTTACATTTATTCTTAGAGAGCTGGATTCATGTTTGTGTTAAGAACAACATTAAAATTAAAAAATTTATTAATCAGTAATTATTCTAAGTAAGCACAGTAATTTTACTATCAGTAGTTAATATTTGTTTTTCTAGATTCACCTTTGTTATTAAATTAATTCCTGGTGCTTTGCCAATCTCTAGACTTCCGTATTTATCATCAATTTGCAACGCCTCTGCTCCATTTATTGTAGCAAATTTTAATAAATCGTTTAAAGAAAATTTCGAATAATTTTCTGATATTGTTTTAATTTCGCTCAAAATAGATAATTCTGTGTTTGATGCTAAGCTATCTGTTCCTATTATTAAGTTTTCTTTATGCTCTTTGAACAAATCGAAATTGGGAAGTTTGTTCTCTATAAATAAATTTGACTTCGGACAAATTGCCCAATAATTATTATTGAAATAAGAAGCACTTAATTCGATATCGGCTTTTTTTGAATATGTATTGTGTACTAATATGGTATTATTTTTTGGTAATAAATCTATTACAGATTGCAATGAATTCTTTTTTGTATCAGAAAATTTCTTGCTTATGAATCCCCTTTTTAAGAAGAAGTTATACAAATCACCAGAATTATTTTCGAAAAGCTGATTCTCACTTATAGATTCTTGATTATGAATACTAATAATATCACTATCTTTTTCGGCATTTAATTTTATTAGATTGAATAATTCCTTAGAAACAGAGTATGGAGCATGGGGAACAACCGAGCCTTTTGCTTTAGAAATAATCTTTTTTGCATTGTTAAAAATAACAGATGCTTTATAATTATTTAAGCCAAAAACTTCTGCAAAAGTATGATAATAAATTTTACTTTCTTCTTTAGTTTCTATAGAAATATCTGAATTAGAAATATCACCTACAGCAACTATACCGTTTCTCTGCATTTCTTTATCAGCATCAATAATAGCCTCTTTTATAAGCTCTACATCTTGTTCTCTATTACTTTGAACACACTCTATAAACCTTGGCATTCCTTTACCTTTAACTATTGTGTTTTTAAGGTGCGATAACTCTAAATGGCAATGCGTGTTTACAAAACCCGGAACAATTATTCCATTATAAAATTCTAGATTATAAGTTTCTTTAAGTTCTCCACCATTATCTATAATCTCAATAATAGTATTATTATCGTCTAATACAATTATTCCATTTTTAATTGGCTCCGACGTTATTGGAAAGACATAATTTGCAGAAATCTTACGCATTATTTTTCTTTCTTTTTGTAATGATAACTAATATCTTGATTTGTGCTTTGGTCTTGATTTTTTTTTGGTTTCACCTGCGAAATATCTAAGGGCTTGGTAAATTTATTTTGCTTTAGCATAATTCCGCAATCTGGGCAATTTAAATCATACTCAGAAATATTATATCCACAAGCAGAACATTTTTCTAAATCGGAAAGCCAATCTTGTTGTTCTATAGACATATCCTCTGTTTGCAGTATATTTAACCTTGTAAGTGCTTTCTCGAAAGTTTGCTTTGTTGACGATAAAATAAAAATAAGATTAGCAAAATAAAATATGAAAATCAATATAGATGAAAAAATAAAAAAAGTATTAATATTAAACGTTGAAAGAAAAGGAATAACCACAATAAGAGCAAGTGATATTTTTATTAGATCTACTAAATTTGCTTCAAAAACAAAATTAATTTTATCTGTTATATCTACTCTAGTATTTACTTGATAAGAGAAATTTAGTAATGATTTTTTTGATTTAAATACTAGTTCCTCTTCAACAATATTAATTTCAGAAATTCCTTCTTCATGCTGTAACGATTGACTCAGTAATTCCAAAAAGTCCTGCTTCTGCAAACTTATATTTACATCAAAATCTATTTTCTTTGTATATGAATATGGTAAGCCCATTTTGTTATTTAGTAATTAATATTGCTTTGTAATTTTTTTACATATTGTACAGGGTAGAAAGAGGTAATAAATCCAATAATTACAACTGTAATAAAAATAAGGATTATATCAAGAGAATTCATACTTACAGGATATGCATTTATTAAGAACTCTCCCGTTTCGCTGCCAGGAAGGGTTACTATACCAAATTGTATTTGTATCCAACAAATTAACGAACCAATGATAATCCCAACCAATGCTCCAATTATTGAGATTAGCCATCCATTAAAAAAGAAAATCTTCTTAATTGTTCTATAGTTTGCCCCCAAACTATGTAGGGTTTCTATGTCGTTTTTTTTCTCTATTAAAAGCATTGTAAGCGAGCTAACAATATTAAAAGAGGCAATTAAAAGAATAAACGATAGAATAAAAAAGATTATTAATTTCTCTGATTTCATTATTTTAAATAAAAATTCGTGCTGCTCGAACCTATTTTTAATTTCGAAATCTTTACCAAGAATACTCTCTAAATTAGATTTTACATCATCTATTTTTGCGTCTTTCTTTAGCTTTAATTCTACAGCTGTAACCTCATCTTTATAGTTTAATAATTGCCTGGTAAATTTTATTGGGAGAATAATAATGTCGTCTACATCTTGGTCTATGCTAAAAATTCCTACTGGATAAATGGATTTGGTTATAAAAGCATTTTTAGGATTAGTAGACATTTTTTTTGTTCTATTGGGCATATAAATTTTTAAGGGTGCAAAAAGCGATATTCCAACCGATAAATCTGATGCTACTCTATATCCAATTATAGATACTGGAACATTTTGCTCGTAAAGTTTAAATTCCCCATCGAACATCATTGTGTCTATTCCTGTAACATTTTTAAAATTATCGCTAACTCCTTTTATTAAATAAGGATTAGAAACACCTTCATATTCAACCAAAGCATTTTCTTCTATCGTTTCCGAAATGTATTCAATATGCTTACACGAATTTAATATATTGTAGAAAGCAGTATCGGCTTTAAATGTTTTACCATTTGTTGTGTAGATTTTAAGTTCGGAATCGAACGAAGAAAACCTATTTACAATAATCTCTTCTAAGCCATTAAATACTGATAATACTATAACCAAAGAAAGTGTTCCTATACTTACGCCTAGAATAGTTATTGCAGAAATAATATTTATTACAGATGTAGATTTTCTAGAAAATAAATAACGTTTTGCTATGTAAAAAGATAAATTCAATTTCTTTATTGGTTTTATAAATATATTTTGAATATCGCATTAACACATTAAATGATTGATCCATTATTTCAACCTATTTGTAATCTCTTCTTGGTAATCTAACGAATCGTCTATCTCAAAACTAAGTTCGGGAACTCCTCGCAATTGACTCTTTATTCTTTGACTTAAATTATGCCTAATATTAATTGTATTAAGTTTTATTGTTTTATAAATTTTGTCTTTATTGTTCTTTGGATCGAAAATACTAACATAAACTTTTGCAAATGATAAGTCTTTAGAAACCTTAACAACAGTTACAGTTACTAATGCCCCCGAAAAAAGACTTAATCCTTCTTTCTGAAATATATCACTTAATTCTTTTTGTATTAATCTAGATACTTTATTCTGACGTTTAGAAGATTCTTCCATAAAACTGATTTAATTTATTTACAAAGGTACAAAACAAATTATTAAATTATTATAGCAAATTTCTATTTTTTAAGCACTTATTATTTTGATGTGTTTTTGAATAACTCTCTCTAGTTTTTTAGTACTTAAGCCTTTTCCTGCAACAGTAATTTTAGCTTGCCTATAGAAAGGTGCTCGTATTTCCATAGTTGTTTCTAGATATTCTACAAGCTCGAAATGTTCCATATTTTCTATAAGTGGTCTAAACTTTTTCGATCTATTTAATCGCTGATGCAAACAGTTTGTTCCTTGTCTGATATAAACGGTAAATCCTGCATTGTTCATAATATCCATATTATCGAAATAGCAAGGAGTACCACCACCTGGAGCAATTACTGTGTTCTCGTTTTTAATTATTTCTAGTAAATTTTCTTTCTCAATCTCTCTAAAATAATCTTGTCCTTTAGTGGTAAAAATTTCTTTAATTGTAGTATTATATTTTTCTTCTATATAATCGTCTAAATCTATAAAATTATAATTTAGCTTATCTGCTAAACGTTTACCGAAGGTAGATTTTCCACTACCCATAAATCCTACTAAGAATATTAACATTTGTGTTTTTAATTTAAGATATTTCTAAAACTCCAAACTAACCTGTCCTTCATTATCGGCAGAAGCATCATTATTTTCTTGAGTTATTTCTTTTGATTCTTCTACAATTCGAGGTTTAAGCCAAGATGCTTTTTTAATATTAAATGTAGATAATCGTTTGCCTCTTGCTGTGTAGCCTTTTACTGCAATAAATTCTTCAGCATCTATTATTTCTGGTTCTTTATCGGAGTTTTTGCCACCAAAATCTAATTTTAGCACTGGGCATTTATCTTGAGAAATACCCATAATTTTAGATTTTTCGTGCTCAATTAATAAATTACCAGACTTATCGCTTTCTGCAATAGCGAAACGTTTTAGATAATAGAATTTCTTCTCCCCATCGTAATGAGTAAGAGTAAAAATAGTTTTAGGATTTAGCTTCTCAATAATTAATATATCATCGTTAAAATGATTTGACAAATCGAACGATTTAACATTAAAATCGCCATTTTTTGCAATTACTAGAATATTATCCTCACCATAAAACTCACCTATATAATCGCCACGTTCGTCGCTATTTAAGCGTAAAACATCTTTATCAAACCAAATATGTCTACCGCCAAGTGTAGAAACTCCCTTGTCTTTTAAAACAATTTTATGTGTATCGTGCTTAGATAAAATATTACCTTGGGAACTACGTCCTTTTATTGCAAGCGAAGAAAAATTAAACTCAAAAGTTAATTTCTTTACATTAGGCTTTGGCTTTAAAAATACTTTTATTGTTTCTGCTTCGCCATTAGGATTTACGGTAAAATATAAAGTTTTAGAACCTTCTGTACCTTTTGTTAAATCGTATTCTTTATCACGAGTTATAGACTTAACAGAAAAACGTTTAACCATTGTGCTTCCATATTTCCCGTCTTTATAAATTGCATTGTAAACTGTACGATCATCATTCTTTTTAAATACTGCAACATGTATGATATTCTTACCAACAAAGGTTTTACTAGACACTTTTGTTATTAGATATTTACCATCTTTTCTAAAAACAATTATATCGTCTATATCGGAACAATCGCCAATAAACTCATCTTTTTTAAGTGATGTGCCAATAAAACCTTCTTTTTTATTTACGTAGATTTTTTCGTTAGCAATAACCACTTTGGTAGCAACAATATTATCGAAATTTCTAATTTCAGTTTTGCGTCCTCTACCTTTTCCGTACTTTTTCTTTATATTTTTAAAATAGTTAATTGTATAGTCAATAATTGTTGCCAAATGACCGTCTACAATTTCTATTTCTTGGTTTAATGTTTCTATTTGTTGATCTGCTTTAAACGACGAGAATTTAGACATTCTACGCATTGGAATTCTCGAAAGTCTATCAATATCTTCGCGAGTAACTTCACGAATAAATTGTTTAGTAAATGATTCTAAACCTTCGCTAATTCTATTTATCATATCGTCTTCGGTCTCGCTTAATTCTATTACTTTATAGATTTTATTTTCTATAAAGATTTTCTCTAACGAAACAAAATGTAGCGTATCTAATAATTCATTTTTACGAATCTGAAGCTCTTTGCGTAAAAGTTCTACTGTGTTCTGTGCAGAATCTTTAAGCATTTCTTTTACCCCTATAAATTGCGGTTTTTCGTTGTGAATTACACAAGAATTTGGAGAAATAGAGATTTCACAATCTGTAAATGCATAAAGCGCATCAATAGTCTTATCAGAAGATATTCCTGCATGTAGGTGCAACATAATTTCCACCTCGCTTGCAGTATTATCATCAATTTTTTTAATTTTAATCTTGCCTCTATCGTTTGCCGAAAGAATAGAATCTATAAGCGAACTTGTTGTTTTTCCGAAAGGCAATTCTGTGATAACAATAGTTTTGTTGTTTATCTTATCAATTTTTGCACGTACTTTTACTTTTCCGCCACGTAAACCGTCGTTGTATCTAGAAAAATCTGCATATCCGCCAGTTGGAAAATCAGGTAGAATCTCAAAATCTTTATCTTGTAAATATTTTATAGAAGCATCTATAAGTTCCACAAAATTATGAGGTAATATTTTTGATGCTAAACCTACCGCAATTCCCTCTACACCCTGCGTTAGTAATAGCGGAAATTTTACAGGAAGTGCAATTGGCTCTTTGTTTCTACCATCGTAAGTAGATTTCCAATACGTTGTTTTATCGTTAAAAATTACATCTAATGCAAATTTTGATAGTCTAGCCTCTATGTATCTAGGAGCAGCAGCACGATCGCCAGTGTAGATATTACCCCAGTTTCCCTGCATGTCAATAAGTAATTCTTTTTGACCAACTTGCACAAGTGCATCGCCAATAGAAGCATCGCCATGTGGGTGAAATTGCATTGTGTGACCTATAATATTTGCTACTTTATTGTAGCGTCCGTCGTCGAGGCGTTTCATAGAATGAAGAATCCTACGCTGTACGGGCTTTAAGCCATCGTACAAATGCGGAACAGCTCGCTCTAAAATTACGTACGATGCGTAATCTAAGAACCAATCCTCGAACATTCCCTTAAGAATTGTTTTCTTTTCCGGTGTTTCAATGATTTCTGCTGACTGTTCGTTGTTTAATTCTTCTTCTGCCATTTATTTTATTTAAAGAGCCTCACCCCAACCCTTCTCCAAAAGAGAAGGGCTTTTTAGGATTGTGCTTTTTTATTTTTTATGCCACTAATACACGAATATTAAATTGCGTATTGTTAATTAGTCATTTCTAAAATTCAATTTCCCTATCCCTTTTCGCCAAGAGGGAATTTGGTTTGTGCTTTTTTACTTGTAACCTTTAACTTTATAACCTTTAACTAATTTTTAAACCTCTTCTTCTATTCTTAAATTATCAATAATAAATTCTTGCCTTATAGGTGTGTTTTTTCCCATATGGAAAGATAATATATCTTCAATAGAATCTTTTTTATTATATATCACTGGGTCTAATCTAATATCTTTACCAATAAAGTGTTTAAATTCATCTGGAGAGATCTCTCCAAGTCCTTTAAATCGTGTAATCTCTGGATTTTTCCCTGTTTTCTTAATTGCTTCTACTTTTTCGTTATCGTCGTAGCAATAATATGTGTCTTTTTTATTTCTTACTCTAAACAGCGGTGTTTGTAAAATATAAACGTGACCGTGTTTTATTAAATCTGGGAAAAATTGCAAAAAGAATGTAAGCAAAAGTAATCTAATATGCATTCCATCTACATCGGCATCGGTTGCTATTACTACATTATTATATCGTAAATCGTCTAAACCGTCTTCTATATTTAATGCAGCTTGCAATAAGTTAAACTCTTCGTTTTGATAAACAATTTTTTTGGTTAATCCGTAAGAATTTAGTGGCTTTCCTTTTAATGAAAAAACTGCTTGCGTAGCAACATCTCTAGATTTAGTAATTGAACCACTCGCTGAATCTCCCTCGGTAATAAAAATTGTAGTTTCTGCTCTTCTATCATCGTTAGAGTTATTGTGAATTTTACAATCTCTAAGTTTTTTATTGTGCAGATTTGCTTTCTTTGCACGCTCACGTGCTAGTTTTTTAATTCCTGAAATTGCTTTTCGCTCTTTCTCAGAATCTTGAATTCTTCGAAGAATAACTTCTGCTACATCTGGATTTTTATGTAAAAAATTATCTAATTTATTTTTTATATAATCAACAATAAAATTTCTTACCGATGGACCTTTTGGCCCCATATCTTTAGAGCCTAATTTTGTTTTGGTTTGCGACTCGAAAATTGGTTCCTCAACTTTAATACTTACTGCTGCAATTATTGATGAGCGTATATCCGATGCATCGAAATCTTTTTCATAAAACTCTCTAACTGTTTTTACAATTGCTTCTCTAAAAGCGATTAAATGCGTACCTCCTTGTGTGGTGTGTTGGCCGTTTACAAAAGAGTAGTACTCCTCGCCGTATTGTCTGCCGTGCGTAATTGCAAGTTCTATATCCTCATCGGTAATATGAATAATCGGGTATAGACTTTCGGAATTAAGTTTTGTGTTTAGTAAATCTAATAATCCGTTTTTAGAATAAAATCGTGTTCCGTTAAAATATATTGATAAACCTGCGTTTAAGAAAACATAATTATTTAGTAAAGTTTCAATATACTCGGTACGATATTTATATTTAGAGAAAAGAGAATCGTCTGGAAGAAAGGTTACGAATGTTCCATTTTCTTGCTCTGTTGACTGTTCGTCTTTTTCTTCTACAACTAAACCTTTAGAATATTTTACAAATTTAGAGTTTCCTTCTCTATACGCTTCTATTGTAAACTCTATAGAGAGTGCATTTACAGCTTTTATTCCAACACCATTTAATCCTACCGATTTCTTAAATGCTTTTGAATCGTATTTTGCACCAGTATTCATTTTGGAGGAAACGTCTTTTACTTTTCCCAGAGGAACTCCTCGTCCGTAGTCTCTAATTGTAACGCGTTTTTCATCTATGGTAACATCTATTCTTTTTCCGAATCCCATCATATACTCATCAATAGAGTTATCTAGAACTTCTTTTATTAGAATGTATATTCCATCGTCGGCAGAGGAGCCATCGCCCAATTTACCAATATACATACCCGGACGGGTTCGTATATGGTCGTACCATTTAAGTGTTCTAATATTATCTTCGGAGTAGTTTACTACCATACGTATTTTTTGCTTTTGTGCAAAGATATGTAAAACACAAATACGTTATTAGGGTGTGAGATTTTGTTTTTCAACAAAGAAATTAACAGTTTGGTTTGAAAAAAAAACAAAAAAAAAGGATATTCAATAATGAATATCCTCTTTAAGTATCTTAATAATTTAAATATAAATTATCTTAAAGTGATTTTACGTCTACTGCGTTTAAACCTTTTCTACCTTCTCTTAAATCAAATTCAACTTGATCGCCTTCACGAACTTCGCTAACTAATCCTGATACGTGTACAAAATACTCTTCTTTTGACTCATCGTCGATAATAAATCCAAATCCTTTAGATTCATTAAAAAATTTTACTGTTCCTTTTTTCATTACTTTTATTATATAATTAAGCCGCAAATTTAATATTTTTTTTATAAAAACAATGTTTTTATGGCTTAATTTATAGTTATAAATAAAAAATAGCTCTGTAAGGCGTTAGAAATATTTACGTTCCATTATTTCTGAATAAATTACAGCTTTTCTTAAATCGAAATCTTCTAAAATTAGATTGTCTTCAAGTTCTACATTTTCGTATGCTGATCCTTCTTTTTTATAATCTTTATCAAACTGTATTTTATTTTTATCTGGAGTGTTTTCAACACTATTAGAATCTAATTCTTCTACTATTTCGGTTTGTTCGCTATATTTATTAATTTCTGAATTTAATAGCTTATTTATTTCTTCTTGCATATTATCAGAAACTGAATTAATTGATTCGCGCTCATAATTATTGCTACTTGTGTTTAAAGGCAATGCTCCTACTATTTTCTTTTTAGACTTATACGCCCAAACTGCTATATAAATTATTGCCGTTACTATAAATCCAATAATCGATGTAAAATCTTCCATTATTCTTACTTTTTATTAATATTAATAGTTCTTTTAGATAATTTATGTCTTAATCTTACAAAAAAAGTATCTCTATGTTTATTATTTCGGAGTCTATCAGTTATTTTTCTGTTTTTTTTCATTCGCTTATAGACTTTCTTTTTGCGATTAGGTGTTAAGTCGCCTTCTTTTCCTACACGTTTTTGATGTTTTTTTATTGATTTAACATATTGCTTATCTTTTTTTCGTTGTTTACGGTTATCTTTTTTAACTGTTTTTCTAGCTACACGCTCAGCACTGTTTGGGTGAAATAGCTTTTTTACTTTTGATTTAAGTTTATATCTACGTTTTTTTTGATGTGTTTCTATGTTATATCCAAATTGTTGAGTAAATCCCGCAAGAGGCATAACAAAAATCAATAAAAAAAATATTACCTTTACCCTAAACAAAATAATTACATTATTAAATAAATATCTAAACTATGAATTTAAAACGAATAAACACAAAAATAATTATATTTTTTGCTTTATCGTTTTTATTATTTATCACTAAGTCTTGTAAAGATAAAGATGATATAGTACCTTATGCTTACGTAAACTTCTATGTTTATATAAACGAGCCTGATTTTTTTGAACTAAATGCAATTGGTAATTCGGTTGCGGTTAGTGGTGGCGTGTCTGGAATAATAATATATAGGGTATCTGAAAATCAATTTAAGGCATATGATAGAACTTGTACTTATGAACCGTCTAACCCATGCGAACTTATTGATGTGTATGAGCAAGGCGGACCGTTAGCTGTTGACTCGTGTTGTGGATCTAAATTTTTATTAACAGACGGCAGCGTTATTGAAGGACCAGCCTTACTATCTTTGCGAGAATATAATGCAAATTTTGATGGTAATGCAATTCATATATATAATTAACTATTAGTACAAAATATAAAAATAATTACTTTTATTAATACAATAATAGGTTGTTTCAGAGCTTATGAAAATATTAATTTGATTATTAAATAATATACAGAAATACTCTAGAATGTCAGATATAATTCAATTATTACCAGATTCGGTAGCAAATCAAATTGCTGCAGGTGAAGTTATACAGCGCCCTGCATCAGTGGTTAAAGAATTGGTAGAAAATGCTTTAGACGCAAAAGCAACAGATATTAAAATCTTAGTAAAAGATGCAGGTAAAACATTAATAAGGGTTATTGATAACGGCTTAGGCATGTCTGAAACTGATGCCAGACTTGCTTTTGAACGACATGCAACTTCTAAAATTAGAAAAGCAACCGATTTATTTGCAATAAAAACTATGGGCTTTAGAGGAGAGGCTCTTGCATCTATTGCTGCCATTGCTGATGTAGAGTTAAAAACAAAACAAAAGCAGACAGAACTAGGAACGCTAATTAATATATCTGCATCGGAACTAAAAGAACAAGAACCCATAAACTGCGCTAATGGAAGCTCATTCTCTGTTAAAAATTTATTTTTTAATATTCCTGCAAGGCGAAAATTTCTAAAATCTAACTCAACAGAATTACGTCATATTATTGATGAAGTGCAAAGAATTGCATTAACAAATAATAAAATTTCTATAAGCTTATTTCATAATAATTCCGAGATATATAGTTTATCAGAATCTAATAAGCATCAACGAATTATTAATATCTTTAAAGCTAATAAGAATTATAAGTTAATATCGGTAAACACAAAAACTACATTAATAAATATTGATGGTTTTGTTGGAAAACCAGAGAATGCTAAAAAAACATCTGGAGAACAATATTTTTTTGTTAACAATAGATATATGAGGCACCCATATTTTTATAAAGCTGTAGTAAGTGCTTATGAAAATATTATTACACGTGGATTATATCCATCATTTTTTTTGTATTTAACCGTAGATCCTTCGCAAATAGACATAAATATTCATCCTACAAAAACAGAAATTAAATTCGAAAGCGAGCGAGATATATGGCAAATAATAAATGCTGGCATTAGAGAATCGTTAGGAAAATTTAATATTGTTCCGTCTATAGATTTTGAAAAGCCTAATTTTGTTGATATTCCATCGCCAACAAAACATAACAATAATTACTCCCCAAGAATATCAATAAATCCTGATTTTAATCCTTTTGATAATATTAAAAGAGGTGATAAAACCCAAAAAGATAATATTGAAAATTGGGATAGCCTTTATTCTGGAATAGATGAAATTGAAAGTACTAATAAAGTACCCGAACAGCAATTAATTTTTGATGAAAGTGTTCAACAAAATTGGTTCTTACAATTGAAAGGGAAATACATAATGACACCTGTAAAATCTGGTGTTATGATAATAAATCAAAAGTTTGCACACGAAAGAATACTGTTCGAAGAATTTTCGCAAAATATTATATCTGATAAATATGTTTCGCAAAAACTAATATTTCCTGTAATTATTGAGTTTAGCTCTTCCGATTATGAGATTCTTAATAAACTTGACGAAACTATTTATAAACTTGGCTTTAGGATAAAAGAATTAGAAAAAAATAAAATTGAAATCGATGGTGTTCCTTCTGGATTGACAGAAACCAACACTAAAGATACAATAGAAAGCTTAATTGAAGACTACAAAGAAAAGGCAACAAATATTACCGATGAAATTAAACAGAATATTGTGTTAAAAATGGCGAAATGCGCAAGTATAAATTACGGCAAACAGCTAAACACACAAGATATGCAAACAATTTTTGACAACCTTTTTTCGTGTTCTGCACCAAATTATACGGTAGAGGGGAAAAAGATTATTTCTATATTGAAACAAGAAGAAATAGATAAGCTTTTTGAAGTTTAAATTTAATATTAACTTTATGAAATAAAGATTGTTGTTGCAGCAAGCGATTTAATATAGTCAAGTTTTATGGCTTAGCTAGAAACATTCTCTTTAAACGCTTTT
>DAOVTE010000087.1 GCA_030627705.1 Bacteroidales bacterium | reverse complement strand
TTTAGTTTGTAAAATAATATCACAATACATTAAGTAAAATAAAGATTAAGCCCTATATGAAACATAAATACGCAGTATTATTAATTATTATGATTGTGCTACAATCATGTAGTGGTAGATTGTTAATTGATTTAGTTCATTTAAGAACCTTGAAAAAGAAATCTCACAAAACTATGGCATCAGCAAATTTATTTTTAAGCAAAAATAAAATTGACACATTGTTTTCATATCAAATAGATAAAGAACTCAAAGATAGTATGCATCTAGCGAATTATAATCTAAATTTGTATAAATTAGAGCATGGTGGCAAAGCTGCTGTTCTTCAGTTAAGAATGTACAATAATAAAGGTAATTTGGTTGGAGGCTGGGAGAACTGCTACGGTGACCTAAAATATTTTAATTTGTTAGATAGTTTCCCACTTAAAAAGATTGAACATATTCCTGTGAATAAAAAAATTAAATTAAGCAGAGACCTTGACTTATTAATATTTTCTGAGAACGAAAGAAGAATGTTAGAAGATGAGATTAAAAAATATAATTTTATATTAATAATGTATTGGGCAGAATGGACTGGTTGGTGGAATAGAGATCTTATTAAAAGAACGCGAGCTTACACTGAAGAATACAAAAGTAAATCATTACTTTTTATTAAAGTAAATACAGATATATAAAACACCTCAAAAAACTAAACAAATTTTAAGTAAATAAAATATTTTTTATTAAGAATAATTCAATTGAAATTGTGATAGTTAAATTTAATTAAATTCATTAATCTATAAATATATTTATATGTGAGTTTAATAAAAAATTGTGAATTAATATTTTTTTGTAAATTGCAGCGATTATTATTTAAAATAAAACTATGGTATTATTAGACTTTGAAGAACCAGTAGGGAAATTATTAAATCAACTTGAGAAAATAAAAGAGGTTGAAAAGGATAGTGAAGTAGATGTAAGTAAGACTGTTGAGGATATTGAAAAAAAGATTGAGGAAAAACGAAAAGAAATAAGCAAGAGTTTAACACCTTGGCAAAGAGTTCAGCTTTCTAGACACCCAGACCGACCTTACACCTTAGAATATATAAAAGCGATTACAAAAGATACTTTTATTGAGCTACACGGTGATAGAACTGTTAAAGACGATAAGGCTATGGTTGGTGGTTTTGGCGATATTGATGGACAAACCGTGATGTTAATTGGTCAGCAAAAGGGTATTAATACAAAGATGCGTCAATACAGAAATTTTGGAATGGCAAATCCAGAAGGATATAGAAAAGCATTACGTTTAATGAAATTAGCCGAGAAATTTGACAAGCCTATTATTACATTAATTGATACACCTGGCGCATTCCCTGGTATAGAAGCAGAAGAACGTGGACAAGGCGAAGCAATTGCAAGAAATTTATTTGAAATGGTTAAGCTTAAGGTTCCTGTAATTTGTATTATTATTGGCGAAGGAGCTTCTGGTGGTGCATTAGGAATTGGAGTTGGAGATAAGGTTTTAATGATGGAAAATACTTGGTATTCGGTTATTTCTCCAGAATCTTGCTCATCTATTCTGTGGAGATCTTGGGAACATAAAGAGGAAGCTGCAGCTGCTCTTAAACTTACTTCTTCTGATATGAAAAAGAATAAACTTATTGATGGTGTAATAAAAGAACCTCTTGGTGGAGCTCACATTGATAAAGAAAAAGCATTTGCATCAGTAAAAACTCATATTAAGAAATATTTAAAAGAATTAAGTGGTTTTTCTGGTCAAGAAAGAATAGATAATAGAATAACAAAATTTTCTGAAATGGGAGAATTTGTTGAAGACTAGAAGAAAAAAATTAAATATTTACAGAAGCATTGTATTTACAGCAATGCTTTTTTTTGCTTAATATTCTAAATATTCCTCAAATAAAACTTGCAAATAACTTTTGCCCTGAGTGATAATAGAGTCTTTATTAGCATTTTCGGCAAATCTATTAAAGTGATATTTTTCGTTTTGGTGATGATAAGCAAATTCATTACCTTTTATTATCCAACCAACACCATCTTTAAAAGCGTAATATGCAAACTCTTTTGTGTAAGGGTTAAATAAGTTTTTGCTCCATTTAAAGGCTGATGGATTTATTTTTAACTGAGATAATAGGGTAGAGGCAATATCAACTTGCGAGCAAATTTTATTGTAATTATATCCTTTAAACTCGTTTTTTAATACCTCGCCATAAAACAGCATAGGTATTTTTTTATATTCTGGCGAGATAAAGCTTGTTCGTCTTGGTGTGCTGTGGCTATGGTCTGCAACAATAATGAATAATGTGTTGTTGTACCAAGGTTTTTGTCTTGCTTTAATGAAAAAGTCGCCTAAACAACTATCTGCGTAATAAACAGAATTTATATATTCTTTTTCTTTGCCTCCCCAATCTAAAACATCTTTTTTTGGTTGATCGTAAGGCGAGTGAGAACTCATAGTAAATGCCGAAGCAATAAATGGAGATTTAAAGTTATCTATATCAGACAAAAATTGATTGAACAAATATTCGTCGTGATATCCAAGCCTTCCTTTTGGAACACTATAAGGAAAGTCTTTTTCTTCGAATAGAAAATTAAAATTATTATCGTAAAGGTATGCTTTTATGTTGCCGTAGTTTAGCTGTCCACCAAAATGAAAAGAAGAATAATAACCTCTTGTGTGCAATGAATCTACAATATTAGGTAATTTTCTTGCTTTACTTGGTTGCTCAATTATAGATGTAGTTGGCTGCGCAGGATAGCCGCTATATATTGCTACAATTCCTTGATCTGATCTTGCTCCTGTTCCATAAATATTAGAGAAAACTAGTCCCTGCTCTACAAGTTTATCAAAACGAGGAGTTATTCCAGAATCGCCACCACACACAGGAACTACATCAGCAGCCCAACTTTCTAAAATAACAAATACAATGTTTGGATTATTAGTATTTAATATACTTGTTGTGGTGTCTTTTTCGATTTTGTGTAGATAATTAACTGTATTTTCAGCATCTTCTGGTTTGTAATATTTATATGGATTTTCAGTCATATATTTCTTATTTTTAAGATAAGAATGATATAAGTTCCAACCAGAATTTACAGCAGTAATATTTAAAAACCCATTTTTAGAAAAATATACATCGCTTTGTTTAATAGGAATTTGTTGAACCCCACCACGCATTCCTAGAAAGAGTAATATTGGTGTAAGCAAGAAAAATAAAACAGAAAATAAGTAATTTTTGCTAGCAACTATTTTTTTAGGTTTTAATATTTTTTTGTATAAATATCTTGCAAAAATAACTTGTGATATTATTAAAATAGTTGATATAATTAATGAAGAAATTTTTGCGGTCTTAAAAACTTCTTCGGGGTGCTTTAAATAAGTTAGAGCCTTGTAGTTAAGTTTAGTTCCCCATTCTTTATAAATATCAAGTTCTGCAGAAATTATCAATGAAAATGCAAATACAACTAATAAAGTATAATATAAATTTATTCTAAGCAAAAGATTATAATCTTTAATACTCCTAGCAAATAATATTAAGAACGGAATAACCATAACATACGAAGTCATGGAGATATCTAAATACAATGCGTACCAATACGTAGAAATAACATCTAAAATTTTAGAATCGTTAATTTCAGAAAGATTAAAGAATAAAAATATAGTTCTACCTAAAGCAAAAAACAGCATCCAAAAAATAAGTTGCTTAGTAAAACTGTATATTATTGTTTTAACCATATTGTAAAGATAAAATTATTTTAGAGTTTAGATCTTTAGTTTCTTATAAGTTTAAATATAGATTTAATACTGTCCCCATTTTTGTGCAATTTCGTTTAATATAGTAAAATTATCATCAGGATTATCTGCTGTAAGTAACCTTATTTTTGTTTCTCTAAAGTCGTGCAATCCCTTAAAATATTGAACAAAATGTCTACGCATTTGCACTACTGCTGCACGTTCTACTTTTAAATCTAACGAGAGCTGTAACTGCTGTTTAGCAATCTCTACTTTCTCTAGAACTGTTAATTTGGGAAGTAGTTCGCCGGTGTCTAAAAAGTGCCTTATTTCCTTAAAAATCCAAGGTCTACCAATGCTTCCTCTACCAATCATAATAGCATCTACACCATGTTTATCGAACATTTCTTTTGCCATTTCTGGACTAGTAATATCTCCATTTCCAATAATTGGAATTTTTATGCGAGGATTATTTTTAATTTTTCCTATTAATGACCAATCGGCATTGCCCTCGTACATTTGGGATCTAGTTCTCCCGTGAATTGTTAGCGCTTTAATTCCAATATCTTGTAATTGCTCGGCAATAGTTTCTATATTTTTAGAATCGCTATCCCAACCTAAACGAGTTTTTACCGTTACTGGAAGTTTCACAGCATCTACAATTTGCTTTGTCATTTCTACCATTAAAGGTACATTTTGCATCATTCCAGAACCTGCGCCTCTACGAACAACCTTCTTTACAGGGCAACCAAAATTAATATCGATAAGTTCTGGGTTGTTTTGTTCTGCAATTTTAGCAGCCTCAACCATTGGCTCTATTAAATGTCCGTAAATTTGAATTCCAATTGGTCTTTCGGTATCAACAATATCTAATTTTTGTAATCCTTTTTTTCCTCCACGTATAAGTCCGTCGGACGAAATAAATTCGGTATACATCATTTCCACACCAAATTTTTTGCACATATATCTGAATGTAGGATCGCTTACGCCCTCCATTGGAGCTAGAAACACAGGCTGTTTTCCGAATGTTAAGTTATCAATTTTCACTTAGGCTTATTTAAATAATGGACAAATATATGAAGATTGATTAATATAATTTTCATTGCGATTAAAGTTTTTATTAATTTTGTAGAACAAACTTCTTGTAAACCTCATAATATCATTTAAAAATGAAAAGAAAAGATGCTGTGCCTATTCGTGATATCCTAAAAGATATTATTAAAGAACCTAAACTAGAGCGCAAACTTTTAGAGGCAAAAATTATTAATGCTTGGGGCGATATATTAGGAAAATCTATAGAAAATTCTACAAAAAAAATTTACATACATAATAGAAAATTATTTGTTGAACTAAAATCTGCAGTTGTAAGAAACGAACTTATGATGATGCGAACAGCTATTCTGCAAAGATTAAATCAGATTGCAGGCTCACGAATTATTGATGAGATTATTTTGAGGTAAATATTGATATTATTATATTGCAAAGCACATTATTGTTAACTAAAAAAGGGCTGCGAAAATTTTACGCAGCCCTTTTTTATGGTTGAAGCATTTTATTATTTCTTAGTATAAGTAATTATACCTGACCTTGTAACGGAATATCCGTCAGAGTCTGTGCTTTGATAATCATGCAAAATAATCAACTCTGAGGTTGATAATCTGTCTATTACGAACTGCCAGGTAGTTGGATTTGATTTTCCGCTGTAATTACCAATGTAACTACCATATATTTCACTTGTTAAGCTTAGTGAGATAATTTCTTTATCAGCTATTTCTGCATTTTTACTTTCTCCTAACCAAGCCCAATTTCCTTCGTAAGATTCAAACTCACCATCTTTAAAAAAACTTAATTCAAAAGTTCCACCTTTATCAAAAGTCATTTCTTCTGTATAAGATTCTGTATTTGAATCTGAAGACGAACTACCTTCAGAAATATGTGTGTCCATTATTGTTCTTAAACCGTTGTTATATGAGTAAATTCTGGTACTAGTATAATTAGGCCCTATATATGTATTTGTGTAATCCATTGAACTTAATTCCCACGTATTTGTAATACGAGATGTTCTAGATTTTAAAGAAATAAAAGGGTCGTTTTCCCCTTTTTTACATCCACTAAAAACAATTGAAGTAATAGCAACAATTAATGATAATTTTAGAATTTGTTTTTTCATTTTTTTGTTCTTTTTAAGTTTGTACTACAAAGATATTTTTTTTATGTATAATACAAGCTAATTATCAATTTGTATTTTGAAATATTAAACTTAATCCATCCCTAAAGTAAGTATATATAAAAATAATATAGCTTTATCACTAGGCAAAATTACTATCAAAAAGTATGTGATTCTAAATTAATGTAATTTACAAACCTTTAAACTTATTAAAAATATTTAGATATATATAATAACAAACAGTTTGTTTTGATTAAGTGATAAATAATTTGTTGATTATTTCATAAGTTAGTAAATATTAACTAACTTTGCAATTATAATTAATAATCTATACACATTAAACCGAAATATAAAATGCAATCTATAGAGGAACTTTTTAATATAGAAATTGTAAAAAGCGAACGTTTACGTGCAATAATTCTAATAGGACTTTTAGGTGTGGAGGCTTTATTCTTATTAATAATTTATTCTTTTTTTACCGAAGAATATCTAAATATGTTTAAAAGTCATATTGCTATTTATGCAATTTTTATTTTCACAATTATTCTAATTATTTACGAATTTCTTGTTCATTATTTAATAGGTATCAACAAAATAATTAAATTTTTTAACTCCAAATTACTTGGGTACACAAACAGCTTTTCGGAAGTTAGTTTATTAAGTATTCTGTTAATTTTTATCGTAGAATATTCTAACCAAATAATTATTTTGCAAACACCAGCTACGTTAACGTACTTTATTTTTATTGTTCTTTCCACTTTTAGGCTAGATTTTAAATTATCGATATTTACAGGAACTATAGCTGCTTTTGAATTTATTCTTATATCTCTATATTACACGTCTTTAGCCTCAGAAAGCCCTATTAATAATGCATATCCAGATTTTATTATTATGCAATATCTTGGGCAAGGTTTAATTATGATAATTACAGGAATTGCAAGTGGTTTTGTTGCAAATCTGATTAAAAAGAAGATGAGAGTTTCGTGGAATAATATCAAAGAAAAAAATAATATTATTGATTTATTTGGTCAGCAAATTTCACCACAAATTGTCGACAATATTCTGAAAAACAGCCAAGAACTTACAGGCTCTAGAAGAAATGTGTGCATAATGTTTCTAGATATTAGACAATTTACTCCGTTTGTAGAAAAACACCAGCCAGAAGAAGTAGTAGCATATCTTAATAATTTATTTGGATTTATGATTGATATAGTTCAAGCTCATCACGGAGTAATCAATCAGTTTCTTGGAGATGGATTTATGGCAACTTTTGGCGCACCAATATCTAACGGAAACATAAGACAACACGCTACAGAAGCATCTTTAGAAATAATAAATAAAATAAATAGTGAAATTAGTAAAGGAAACATTCCTGAAACAAGAATAGGAATAGGATTACATTACGACGAAGCAATAACGGGGAATATTGGGTCATCAATTCGTAAGCAGTACTCTATTACAGGCAGAGTAGTTATAATGGCATCGCGAATAGAGCAATTAAATAAAACATATAATTCGCAACTTCTTATCTCCGAAGAAGTATACATTAAACTAGGAGACGATACTAAGCAAAAATTTAATGGAATAGGAAGCTCAAAAATTAAAGGAAGTTCTGAGCCAATTTCATTATATGAATTGAACGAAGAAAAAAATAAATAATATGAAAATTAATTCAGAATTACTTAACGAGATTGAAAAACATGTTAGTGCACTAATAATTAATGAGTCCTCAGATAAATTAATATATCATAGAGTTAGTCATACCAAACTAGTTGTGCAAAATGCAAAAACAATAGGAGTAAGCGAAAATTTAAATGAAAGCGACTTAAATATATTACTTGCAAGTGCTTGGTTTCACGATACAGGTTATACAATAAAGTATAACGGACACGAAGAAGAAAGCGTAGCAATTGCTAAAAGATTCTTAAACTCAAAAGGTATCGATAAAGATACTATTGAACATATTTCGGAATGTATTATGGCAACAAAATCGCCACAAAATCCAACAGATAATATTGCTGAAATATTGTGCGATGCAGATCTAATGCATCTAGGAAAAGAAAACTATTCAATATTAGCTGAAGAATTAAGACAAGAATTAATAAAGACAAGCAATCTCGAGTTAAAAAAATTAAAATTCGAAAAAGATTCGCTAAAGCTATTTAAGAACCATACCTTTTTCACTAATTACTGTAAAACAAATTTTACAGAAATAAAGAACAATAACCTAAAGGTTTTAGAAGAGAGTATTAAAAAACGACAAGCGAAAATTAAAGCAGCTTTAAAAAAAGCAAATAGTTATTCGCGCGGAGTAGATTCTATGTTTAAACTTACAGCGCGAAACCAAATAAATCTTAGCTCAATTGCCGATAATAAATCAAACATTTTAATTTCGTTAAATGGAATAATTATTTCTATAGGATTAGTTGCTTTAGCAAGTAAATTTAAAGAAGAACCATCATTAATTCTACCAACTGTAATTTTTATTTTCTTTAGTTTAACAACTATTGTTCTTGCTATATTATCTACACGTCCAAATATTTCTTCGGGCAAATTTTCAAAGGAAGATATTAAGCAAAAGAAGGTAAATATGTTGTTTTTCGGAAATTTTTATAATATGGAATTAGAAGATTACGAGTGGGCCGTAAAAGAAATGATAAACGACGATCAGTATTTATATTCTGCTATGACAAAAGATCAATATTCTTTAGGAAAAGTCTTAGCTCAGAAATATAAACTTTTAAGATGGGCATACAATATTTTTATGATAGGAATAATATCCTCTGTTATTGCATTTTTATTAGTTTTTATTAAAATTTAATAACTCTACAAAATCCATTTCAACAAAACAAGAATAAACAACAAATGAAGAATCAAGAAAAATTATTAGAAATAGATATTCAAATTGAAAAAATTATAGAAAAAGCAAAAGCTATGGAAAATGATTTTAGCGATTCTATTTCTAAAGTTCATCCTAATTATAGCAAAAGTGCTACAAATTTAATTCACTATCTAGCATTTAGAAACTATGAAATAAATGAATTACAAGATCAATTAAGGTTTTTAGGTTTACCAGATTTATCAAACATAGAGGGGCACGTAATGAAAAGCTTGCTTTCTATAAAAACAATTATTAATCACCTTAGAGGAAATAGTATAATAGAAAAACAACAAGGTATTATTTCAATTAAACAAAGCGAAAAATTATTACGCAAAAACACAAAGGAGTTATTCGGATATAAATCTAAAAAACGACGAACTAGAATAATGGTAACCATTCCATCTACAGCCGCAGAAGATTATTCCATAATAAATCATTTAGTAAATTTAGGAATGAATAGCGCACGAATTAACTGTGCACACGATGAACCAGAAGTCTGGGCAAAAATGATTACAAATATTGATAGAGCAAACAATGCATTACAAAAAAACTGCAAAGTAATGATGGATTTAGGTGGTCCAAAATTAAGAACAGGCTCTATGCAAGCAGGACCAAAACTTATACATATTAAACCACAACGCGATCAAATAGGAAAAACAATTAAGCCAGCAAAAATATGGATAGCTCCTCCAGATGTTCTTCCTCCAGATAATTCTGATTGTGCAATTATTCCTATTAGCGAATTATTATTAAAAAAGATAAAACGGGGCAATACTATTAGTTTTACAGACTCTCGCGATAAAAAATGTAAAATATTAATTGAAAAGAAACAAGGTAAAGGCAGATGGGGCACAAGTAACGATTCTGCATATATCACTACAGGTACAGAACTAATTCTTAACAAAGAAAAAGAAAATGGCGAAAATAAAATCTTCGTAGGCGAATTATTACCTCTAGAGCAATTTTTGTTTCTTAATATTGGTGATAAAATAATTCTACATAGCTCCCAAGAATTAGGAGAACCAACCATTTTAGACGAAAATGGAAAAGTATTAAAACACGCACATATTTCGTGCACACTTCCCGAAATATTTAATCAAGTAAAAAAAGGCGAACCAATATTCTTTGATGATGGGAAAATAGAAGGAATTATAGAAGAAGCAAACAAAGAAGAATTATTAATAAAAATTACTTACGCCAAAAACACAGGAAGTAAACTAAAACCCGACAAAGGAATAAATTTACCAAATAGTAATTTAAACGTAAGTGGACTAACAAAAAAAGACAAAGAAGATTTAAAATTTATTGCACTAAATGCCGACACAGTTAACTTCTCGTTTGTAAACGACGAAAACGACGTACAAGAATTAATGGATGAGTTAAGTAAATACGAGAAACAGCTAGGTATTATTTTAAAGATAGAAACAAAAAAAGGATTTAGTAATTTACCTACCATACTTTTAAAATCTATGCAAACTTTTCCTATAGGAGTAATGATTGCAAGAGGTGATTTAGCAATAGAAACAGGCTGGAAGAATTTTGCTAGCATACAAGAAGAAATTTTGCGAATTTGCGAATCGGCACATATTCCCGATGTTTGGGCAACACAAGTATTAGAAAATCTGGCGAAAAAAGGTGTTCCAACACGATCAGAAATCACAGATGCTGCTATGGCTCAGCGAGCCGAGTGCGTTATGCTAAACAAAGGTGCATATATAGACAAAGCTGTAAAAATGCTAGACAAAATTTTAAGACGTATGCAGCATTTCCAAAAGAAAAAAGATACAATGCTTCCTAAACTTACAGATGTTGATAGATTGAAAATTTCGCACGATACATTCAATGTTTAATCGATATTAATAAATTACATTCTCTTGTAAAAGATGAAAAATAAAATAAAAAATATAAGGTTAATAAGCATATTCATATTACTTGCTTTAAGTATAAATATAATAAATGCACAGGAACCATATACAATTCTACTTACAGGAAATACTTCAAAAGGAACTATTAACGATAAACTTCTAGAAAAATGGCAAAATAGTT
>DAOVTE010000045.1 GCA_030627705.1 Bacteroidales bacterium | reverse complement strand
ATTTTTCATACGCATTTTTTTATTTTGTAATTAATTTATAAAATTATGAATATTTTTCTTAAAATAAAAATATTTTTTTAGTTATTACACCTAGCACCTACCATATCAACATCATCTGCATTAATAATAGTTAATTGGTAATCTGAACCGTATTTCCCCATTACTCCTATAATACTACCTTTACCTGTTGGCACATAATTGCCAGCAAACTTCGCATATCCACTAGTTCTAACAACAAGTGATGCTCCTGTGCAGTTTTCTATTATTCTGTTTAATGTGGTTAAATTTGGTGCATCTGCATAGGAATAACCGGCTGTATCTGCCCCTACAAACTGAACATCTTCTAGTTTTACAAGTTTGCCTACATATATATCATATATGCTTCCGATATTAACAGTTGTTGTAGATAGTTCTTTATTTGGACATGACTTTCTTAACATATATTCGCTTAATAGAGTAACTGGAATTCTGCCTAAGCTAACATCTTCAAATAATCCCATACCTAAAACATACAATGCAACATTACCATCATACTCTATATTCAAGCCTGATAATTTGATAATAACTGTTTGTCCTTGGTTAAAATCGTTATAAAGATTTGTTCCGTCTATAGATATTTTAATCGCTCCTGTAGCATCCTCTATAAACATTTCTTTATATAAATTACCTTGCTCGTCGCTTGAAATGATTACAGCTTCTAGAATATAGTTTGAATCTTTTGGAAAAGTATAAACAGTTTCGTTTATGGTATCTAGATTACCTGTATTATACATTTTTTGTATATCAAATATGGTAACGTTTGCAGTTAATCCAGGATCTACATCGCAAGGGTTTATGATATCAGGTTCATCAAATTCTTTTTTTACACAAGATGTAAAAATTACTAATATAGATAGACCGATATATATATATTGTTTCATTATTGTATTCATTTTTCAATTATTTTTTTTAATTACATCTTGGATTTACCAAATCAACATTTTCTTTTTTCACTATATATAGTTGATAAGCTGATCCATATTTACCTAAAATACCTACAATACTTCCATTACCGTTTGGAACTGTATCAAAAGCAAATGTAGAATAATCACTTGTTCTAACCAATAATTGCGCACCATTGCAATCTTGAATAATTCTATTCCCCTCTGTTCCGGATACTGCTCCTGTATTTTCATCATAATAAGTTTTCCCAGTGTCAGTGCCAGCGAATTCTACATTATTAAACCTCACTAACTTACCAACTTCTAAATCGTAGAAACTTCCTATTTCTAGTATTTTTGGGTTTAAGTTACTTTCTTTCGGACAAGATTTTCGAAACATATAATTACTTACAGAATCTTCTGGAATTCTACCTAATGATGTTTCCTCAAACAAACCCATTCCTAAGCTATATATAGCCTCCCAAGCATCTTTCTCTATGTTTAATCCTGTAACTTTTATCAACACAACTTGTCCTTGATTAAACTCATTATATATATCGTGCATATCGATAGACAATTTCATAGTTCCTGTAGAGTCTTGAATATATACTTCTTTATAAAAATTTCCTGACTCATCACTCGAAATCACAGTTGCTTCAATAATATAACCTGAATCTTCAGGAAATTCATATACCTCATTTTGCACTAAGTTCAGGTTTCCTTCGTTATACATTTTTTGTATTTCATGTATTGTTACATTTGCTTCAAATGCAGGATATTGAAAACAAGGATCTGGCACCTCTGGTGTATCAAAATCTTTTTTAAGACAACTTGAAACAACAAATATTGTCGCCAAACTTATTAATACTAGAATATTTATTTTCTTTTTCATATGTATCTTTTTATGCAAATTTGCACTAATATTTCTTCTTATTGATTAAAACCTAATACCTAAAAGTGCAAAATAATTTGTTCCATAGGCATAAAAATATTTAGGCGGAAATTTATCTACATTTCTATCGGTATAATCGTAGCGTAATTGCTCGTATCCACCAGTCATAAATTCTTGATTATTCAGAATATTATTTACACCTAAATTTATGTATATATAATACTTATCGTCCACTCTCCACGACTTTCCAGCAAATAAATCTAACGTAAATGCTGGAGGCACTTCAGTTTGATATAAAATATCTTCCCATAATTCGCTATCTTCAACTACAGCATTTGTTCCATCTTGATTTGCAACAGCTTCTAATGTTCTTCTTTCTGGGTTAAAATCTATAAATGCCCCGTGATAATAATTTGCATTTAAATTTACAAACCAATATTTAGGGCTTCGGTAACTTAGGCCAGCAGAAAATGCATTTTGCGGTCCGTTAGCTTGATAAAAATCTGTTTGGTAAACTATGCTTGGATCTTCTAATGCACTAGCATCATTATCTTGCACAATATAAGCCGTTGGACGATTTGTGTAAATATTTTCGCCCATCGCAGCAACTAATGATGTGGATATTGTTGATGTTAGTTTTATTTCTGTCCCAAATTCTATTCCTGCATTTTGTCTATCTATTCCTGTTAATATATGGTTTGTAAAGTTATGATATAAGTCGTTATAGAAACTTCTAACTCTTGTTTGATCTTCGAATTTTGTGTAATAGGCTGTAAATCTAGCTTTAATTCTCGGAGATCTTAAATGATAACCTGCTTCCACAGAATAAATTGTTTCGCTTGTTAAATCCTTAACTACAAAATCTCTTGTTCTTGGAGATACATAAGCATTTCGTAAATATGGTGCTCTTGTTGTGTAGGCTCCTTCTGCATATAGATAATGTTTACCAGTAATTTTGTATGTTAATCCACCTTTTATTCCATAATTTAAAAAATCCTGTTTCTCTGAATCTCCATACGAATCTTCTGGGAATTTACCATTTTTCATATGACCTGTTCGCCAAAATGTAGTTTGAGATAAATTTAATGCTCCAAACAAATCTACTTTAGAAAGTTTTGCTTGAACTTGCCCCCAAGTAGCATATTTTTGTTTATTTAATGTATAATTGTAACCAAACTCATCACCTTCGTATATTATTCTATTAGGGTTGTTTAAATCATTTTGATAAAAATCATCATTACTAGATTCAATATTATCTCTTTCGGCAAATTTATCAATATCAACTGAATAATCACCACCTAATAAATCATCTAGTATTTTGTAATGTCTACCTTTATAATCTGAAAAACTTGCTCCTCCATCTAAATAAACTTTATCATTTAACACATGATTTATTATTACGTTAGCGTTAGCTTCCTGATAATCTGTTCTACGTTCTTCAATTGTATATTTAGCTCTTAAATCACCATTTTCATCAATACTTTCGCTATTTACTCTGTAAAACATATCCCAATCCAATTGCGAATTTTGAATAAATGCTTCAGCCATAGCAGGAGCAAGTGCTGGATCGCTAGAGTAAGAAGGTAGATATCTGTAATAATCTGGTCTAGGATCTGCTGTATTATACCAATCTAAAGCTGTAGAGCCATATTTACCAAATGCATATCCTAGTGATGTTGTAATTTTAGTTTTACTGTTAGGATTCCAATAATGCGACAATAACGAATGTGGTTTATGTGCACTAGAAACTCTTGAGTTTCTTTTCTCACCATCTTGATATCCCCAATAAGGGTTATAGTAATTATCGTCTAACAAATCATAAACTTCTTGTGTAGAACCTCCTGACTTTCCTCTTTCTGATGGTGAACCAAAACCAGTAATTCCAATACTATGTTTAGAATTAATTTTTTTCTCAACTGCTAAGAAATATCCCCAAGCATCATAAAATGTAGCATCTTTATATCCTTCTTGTGCCCATCTTCTTGAACCAGAAACTGTAACTGCAAAACCATTTTCCATAACCCCTGTAGAGTGCGTTATCATAAATCTATTTGTATAACTACGATTAGAAATAGCATAATTTGCTTTTGTTCCTTTCCTTTGTTCTGATGCTCTACCATCTATATATGCAGAACCGCCAATACCTCCAAATGCAAAATCTGATTTATCTAAACCATTAACATATTGTTTATTTCTTGTAGCATCGTTTAGGCCTCCCCATGTTCCCCAAAAAACTCTTCCGCTTTCGTGGTCGTTCATTTGTATTCCATTAAAGTAAACCTCTGTATTTTCAGAATCGTAACCTCTAATTCTAAACCTTGCTGCACCAAAAGTATAGCCTGCAGTATTTACAAAAACGTCTCTAGATGCTTGAAGCAAACTATACACATCTTGATTTTCTTCTTCATCGTCGAAATCGTTGGCAGAAACTGATAATCCTGGCATTTCACTTCTTAATGTACCTGTACTATCTGGTTTTGTTTTTTCTTGCGAGAAAGCAATCTGCACAATAATCAAAAAAGATAAAAGTATTGATATTTTCATATTCATGTTTTTTTAGGGGTAACAAATATAGTGAAGTATTTCTCATATAAAGTTTTTTGTGAATAAAATTAGCTAATTGTTAATATAACATAAGAATTGATAATTATTTGATCTTTTAATAAAGATAAAAAGTAATATTTATTGAGTATAAATTCGACTAAATAACTACTTTTGCTTTAGTTTTTACACAAAAAAATAAATAATTTATGAAACGAGTATTTTTATTTTTCGCATTAATATTAAGCGTAACACTTTCTTTTTCACAAGAAAAAAATGACTTAAAAGCTTATTGTATTGGCTTCTATAATCTAGAAAATTTATTTGATACGATTGTTGATTTAGACACGAACAAGATTCTGCAAGACGAATTTACACCCAAAGGTAAAAATGCTTGGACAGGAGAACATTACTGGGAGAAAATTGGAAATATGGCAAAAGTAATATCAGAAATAGGTACCGATATTACACCTGATGGGCTAGCAGTATTAGGAGTATCTGAAATAGAAAATATTTTGGTTCTTCAAGATTTAGTGAATGATCCTGCAATTAGAGATCGTAATTACAAAATTGTGCATTACGAGTCGCCAGATAGACGAGGCATTGATGTTGGTTTAATATATCAAGAAAAATATTTTGAATTAACAAATACAGCAAGTATTAAATTAGACATGCCTGTTGATTCTACTTACAGAACTAGAGATCAATTAGTTGTTAGTGGAATTATGGATGGTGAGGAAATTAATTTTATAGTAACTCATTGGCCTTCTAAGCGTGGTGGTGAGAAAAGAAGCAGACCTAATAGAATAGCTGCTGCCAAATTAGGGAAACATATTATAGACTCATTATTTATTAAGAACCCAGATACCAAAACTATTTATATGGGTGATTTAAACGATGACCCTTTCAGTATTTCTGTAAAAGAGCATTTGATGACAGTAGGAGAACAAAGCGAAGTAAAAAAAGGATTGCTTTATAACCCTATGGAGAAATTTCAAAGGAAAGGAATTGGAACATCCGCATATAGAGATGTTTGGAGCGTAATTGATCAATTAGTTGTTTCGCACACTTTAATTGGCGAAGATAAAAGTAGTCTTAAATTTCATAAAGCTCATATTTTTAAAGAGCCATATCTTATTCAAAAATCTGGTCGATTTGCTAATTATCCATACAGAACCTATTCTTATGGTGTATACAAAGGTGGCTATAGCGACCATTTTGCTGTATATTTGTTTTTAACAAAAAATAAATAATTGGAAAGCCTCTAATTTGTTTAATCAATGGCAAATCATAATAATACAATATCATTACCAATATCATTAACGGTAATATTCTTGTTATTAGTGTTGAATAATATATTCTTTTTTTCTGGATATTACGGGTACGATGATGTTGTATTTTCAAGATTTGCAAACGATATTATTTCGGGAAATTTTTCATTATTAGAAAATCAGTTCTCTTATAGATGGTCAGCAATTTTTACTACAGCATTGGCGTATAAAATATTTGGTTATAATGATTTTGCAAGAGCAATTTTCCCAATAATTAGTTCTGTATTTATACTTTATTTATTATCTATTTTCACAAAATATAAGAATAATAAAGTCACATTAATAGCAATTATATTAACAATAACTAATCAATGGTTTTTTTATTACTCAGATAAAATAATGGCAGATATATATGTTGCTGTATCATTTTTATCATCATTAGCAGTAATCTTTTATTATAAATTCTATAAAAAAGACAAAGCTATTTTTTATGCATTTGTACTTAGTATTAGCTTAATTTTTGGGTTTATTTCAAAAGGAACTATTGTTTTAATCGTTCCTGTTATTGCAGTAATAATGATTAATGATATTTTGCAAAAACAGAATTATAGATTTTGGATTTTCACAGTTGGCTTTTCATCTTTGTTATTAGTATTATATCTTATAAGCATAAAAATTATTACAGGAACATATCTAATGAGATTTTATGTAATTGATGCAAATTCATATATTAATCCATGTAGCTACGATCAACTACCAACAATAAATACTATTAGACGAATATCTTATGAATTTTTTTACGAATTATTAAACTCTAAATTATTTATACCTATAATCTTTAGTGTTACTTTATTAAGTAAAAATAGATTAAAAAATTTACTAAATACAAAAGATAAATCATCGTATATTTTTTTAGCAATTATTATGTCTATTTTATCTGCAAATTTTATGACAATTTCGTATAAGTCGTATATTCCAATGTGCACAGATATTAGGCATTATTTATTCTTAATTCCATTATTGGCAATATCAGGAGCAATTGGCTTACACAAATTTATTACAGATAAAAAGGTAAACTATTTTGTGTTAATTCTTTTTGTAATTGCAGCTATTACATTATTCTTAACAAGTGTGGGCATTGGTTACTTAGTATACATTATTATACCTATTGTATTGCTTGTAGTAAAGTTTATTGTTAAGCAAATTAATATTAGTATTGCATTAATAACAGCTACATTAATGATATTACCTATTAAGTTAATTTTTGATGCGAATGAAATAAATTGGAATAAGCATGTAGAAATAATTAATAATAACTTTATAAACACTCAAAAAACACTTGTAATTACAAACGAAGTAGAAGGTAATATAATTGATATTTATTCTAAATTTGATTCTTTAAACACAAAAGCATTTAGCTACAAACAAATTGAAGAAATTAATTTTAAGAATTATAATAATATTTGGTGGCTTTCTTATTGGATTACAGATTTCTACAACGAAACAAAATACGAAGAAAAGCCTTTAATTGTTAGAGATATTGATTCTACAATAAACTACACATATATTGATAGCGGAATACAGCTTATTTATCAACCAACCCCTGTGATATTTTATAATAATTTTGAAGACTATTCTGGTAATTGGTCTACAAATCAGAACTTTATAAGCAATAATGTATCTCTATCAGGAAGTAAATCAAATTTTATTACAGAAGATGGATTTTCAGCATCTTTAACCGAAGAAATATCTAATTTAGGGTTAGACTCGTTAAATAGATTTGCAAGAATATCAGTAAATTACCTTTCAGAAGATACATCTTTTGCGCAAGTAGTAATATCAATAGAGAACGATAATAATATTATTTTATGGCATAGTTCAAAATTTAAATATTTTTATTCTGCCGAAAATAAATGGAATAAAGTTATACTAGAAAAAAGAATACCAAAAGTAAAGTCTGGAATTCTAAAAGTATATGTTTGGAACACAGATACAAATACTGTTTGGATCGATAATTTTAAAGTGATTATTTTCTAAAAGCTTATTGTTTAGAACAAATCATTAGTTATCTTCTTTTTAATACTGCATTAAACTCTAATATAATTGCTATTATAAAACCTATAAAAAGAAAACCTAACGCTCCATAAAATATTTTACTATACAGGCTGTTTTGAGGTGTAAAAACATATTCCATATCAGAATAAATTTCCGATGGCTTTATTAATAATATTTCATCTTCTAGTCTAAGTTTTTTCTCGTAAAGTCTTATTGATTGCTCGTTAATATTAGCCGTTTGTGAAATTAGAATTTCACTATTATTATTTTCTAGATTCTTTAAAAATAACTCTTGTGTTTTATCTAGTCTAACAAGCTCATTTTCTATCTTTGAAATAATAAAAGCACTATTATTATATTTTTTTTCAATAACACTTTTTATCATTTTAATATTATTAATATAACTAATAATACTCCTAGCTAAAGAATCTGTTTCATTAATATCACTAACTAATAAATTAATTTTTAATGAATGATTCCAAGATGTATCAATATCAAACCCTTTTAGATTATTAACTAAGTCGCTACTTATATTTAACCTTTTAGAAGCTTCTGTGTAATTTTCTTTTAAAATATCAGATTTAATAGGGTTAATAAACTCATACAACAATTGTTTGTTAATATCAATACAGCTAGAATAAACGTTAGTAGAGTATGTATTATCTGTTATCGAATAATTAACATATCCAAAAGCAATACCAATTATTAATGATAATGTAAATAATAAAAATCTACGTTTAATAAACCTTACAATATTTATTAACAAATCTAATAAATCAATTTCTTTTTCGCCCATAACTTAGTTTTTAAGAATTTCTTTAACTTTATCATTAATAAAATTAGCAAACTCATCTATTTGCATTTTTCCTATATCGCCTTCGCCTTGTTTTCTTACAGAAACTGTATTGTTTGTTTGCTCATTTTCTCCAACAATAACTAAATAAGGAATACGTTTAAGTTCGTTATCTCTAATTTTCCTGCCAATTTTTTCGTTTCTATCATCAACAATTGCTCTTACATTGCTATCTAATAATTCGTTTGCAATATTGTGAGCATAGTCGTTATATTTCTCGCTAATTGGAAGAATTACAACCTGATCTGGAGTTAACCAAAGCGGGAATTTACCAGCAGTATGTTCAATAAGAACGGCTATAAATCTTTCCATAGAACCAAATGGTGCACGATGAATCATAATTGGTCTGTGCATTTTATTGTCACTACCAATATATTCTAGTTCGAATCTTTCTGGCAAATTATAATCAACCTGAATTGTTCCTAATTGCCACGATCTTCCAAGTGCATCTTTAACCATAAAGTCTAGTTTAGGGCCATAAAATGCAGCTTCTCCATATTCTATAACTGTTTCTAAACCTTTTTCTGCTGTAGCCTCTATAATTGCTTGTTCTGCTTTTTCCCAGTTTTCGTCGCTTCCAATATATTTCTCAGATTTTTCTTTATCTCTTAATGATATTTGAGTTACAAAATTATCAAAATCTAAAGTTTTAAAAATGTAAAGTACAATATCAATAACTTTATTAAATTCCTCTTTTAATTGGTCTGGTCTACAGAAAATATGTGCATCGTCTTGAGTAAATCCACGAACACGAGTTAAACCATGTAATTCGCCAGATTGCTCGTATCGATAAACTGTACCAAATTCTGCATATCTAATTGGTAATTCTTTGTACGAATGAGGTTTAGCTTTATACATTTCGCAATGGTGAGGACAATTCATTGGTTTTAACAAGAACTCTTCGCCTTCTTCAGGTGTATTTATTGGCTGAAAACTATCTGCTCCGTATTTTTCATAATGACCAGATGTTACATATAATTCTTTTCGTCCGATATGTGGAGAAATAACAGGTAAATAACCATATTTACGCTGTACTTCTTTTAAGAAATTCTCTAATCTTTCGCGTAACTGAGCTCCTTTTGGTAACCACAATGGTAAACCTTTTCCTACTCTTTGCGAGAATGTAAATAACTCTAATTCCTTACCAATCTTTCTATGATCACGTTTTTTTGCTTCTTCTAAAAATTCAAGGTATTCTGTAAGTAATTTTTGTTTAGGAAACGATACTCCATAAATACGTGTTAATTGAATGTTTTTTTCGTCGCCTCGCCAATAAGCTCCAGCAATGCTTGTAAGTTTTATCGCTTTTATTATTCCTGTATTCGGAATATGTGGCCCACGGCATAAATCGGTAAAGTTTCCTTGTTTATAAAGTGTAATTGTACCGTCTTCTAGCTCGCTTATTAATTCTGTTTTGTAATTGTCTTTTTTATCTTCGAAAAAATCTAAAGCATCTTTTTTAGAGATTTCTTCCCTTACAAAATTATTTTTTTGTCTAGCAAGATCTAAAAATTTGTCTTCAATTTTCTTAAAATCGTTATCAGAAATTGTTTTTCCTTCTGGTAATTCTACATCGTAATAAAAGCCATTATCTATAGTTGGACCAATTCCAAATTTTATTCCTGGAAAAAAAGTTTCTAAAGCCTCTGCCATAATATGTGCAGAAGAATGCCAAAATGCATCTTTACCTTCTTTATCTTCGAATTTATATAATTTAATGCTACAGTTGTTGTTTATTGGTCTATTTGCATCCCAAGTTTCATTGTCTATACCAACTGCAACTATTTCTTTTGCTAATCTGCTACTTATGCTTTGTGCTACTTCTAAGCCAGTAACGCCAAGTTCGTACTCTTTTATATTACCGTCTGGAAATGTTATGTTAATCATATTTTTATAAATTTTGTACAAAGATAATATAATGTTTTAAAGTTGAGTCCACTCCGAAAACATAAAAAAAACCTGCTACAAATATTTGCAGCAGGTTTAATTATATTTTTGATATAGAAATCTACTTAATTAAATCAATAGAACGTTTTACAAATTTGTTTAAAGATTCGCCTTTAAGCATATTATTTGATAGTAATGCTAAATCGATTAATTGCTTAACAAGATTATTGTCCTTGCCAAAACTTGTTAGTTCTGCATCTTTTTTAGAATTAACTTCAGTTATTTTTTTGCTAACTTCTTCCAGCTGATCTTTTTCCGATTGAGGAACTTCATCATCTTTCTTGTCCTTTTTTAGAGTTTCTAAACTTGATTTTTCTTCTTCTAAAGGTTTGATCTCATTATTAATATCTTTTAAGAAACTAGCAAGTGTACTATCTTTAGAATCGGCAACAGATTTTACTAATTTATGATTTGTATTAACCACAAGATTAAAGCTATCTGGCAAATCGCCGTAAATATTCATGCCTCCACCACCAAGTGCCGACATATCTTTCATTCTACGCATAAACTCAGACTGAGTAATTATTACAGGATTTTCTGTTTCTGATAATCCCTCGAAAGTAATATCGTAATTTATTTTTCCTTCTGGTAATTGCGATTTAAATACCACACGAATATCGTTTTCTTGCTCTGGAGCAAAAGTAGATTGTATTTGGTCTTCTTTCTCAATAATTTTATCAGCAACATCAGAATCAACTCTAATAAATTTAGAACCTTGCATTTTTTGTTCTAAGTGATTTACAAAATGAGAGTCTAATTGCCCATCTAATACTACAACATCGTATCCTTTGCTTTTAGCTCCCTCTATATGAGAATATTGCTCTTCAACATTAGTTGCATAAAGATAAACAAGACTATTGTTTTTATCTGTTTGATTTTCTTTAATAATTTCTTTGTATTCATCGAAAGTAAATGCTTTACCCTCGGTGTTTTTTAATAAACAAAACTTTTCTGCTTTTTCATAAAATTTTTCTTCTGTAAGCATTCCATATTTTACAAAAATACTAAGATCGTCCCATTTTTTATCATATTCAGTTCTATTGTCTTTAAATAATTGATGTAATTTATCGGCAACCTTTTTAGTGATATGATTAGAGATTTTTTTAACATTAGCATCGCTTTGTAAAAAAGATCGAGAAACATTTAATGGAATATCTGGAGAATCTAAAACTCCGTGTAAAAGAGTTAAAAACTCAGGAACTATTCCTTCTACAGAATCAGTAACAAAAACTTGATTAGAGAAAAGCTGAATTTTATTTTTCTGCAATTCAATATTTGTTTTAATTTTAGGGAAATATAAAATTCCTGTTAAATTAAATGGATAATCTACGTTTAAATGAATATTAAACATAGGTTCGTCAGACATTGGATAAAGCTTTTGGTAAAACTCTTTGTATTCTTCATCTTTAATTTCTGATGGAGTTTTTGTCCAAAGAGGAGTTGTATCATTTATAATATTAAGCTCGTCTGTTTCTACTTCTTTTCCGTCTTTGTAATCTTTTTTGTTTCCGAAAGCTACTGCTATAGGTAAGAATTTACAATATTTATTTAAAAGCTCATTAATTTTAGATTCTTCTAAATATTCTTTAGAATCGTCGCTTACATGAAGAACAATGTCCGTACCGTGATCTTTTTTGTCGTTTTCTTCTAAAGTGAATTCAGGACTGCCATCGCACGACCATTTTACGGCCTTACCTCTTTTATGCGATTTTGTGATAATATCAATTCTTTCGGCAACCATAAATCCAGAATAGAAACCTAAACCAAACATGCCAATTACACTTGCTTTATCCTTGTATTTTTTCACAAAATCAGTTGCTCCAGAAAATGCAATTTGATTAATATATTTATCAATCTCCTTAGATGTCATACCAACACCCCTATCAGATATAGTAATCGTTTTTGCTTTTTTGTCAACTTTTACATTAATAGTTTGGTCGCCAAGCTCTCCTTTAAATTCACCAACAGCAGATAAAGTATTTAACTTCTGTGTTGCATCAACTGCATTAGAGACAAGTTCACGTAAAAATATTTCTTGATCAGAATATAAAAATTGTTTTATTATTGGAAATATATTTTCCGTAGTTACACCAATTTTCCCTTTTTCCATTTTATAATTAAGTTTAAATTATTTTAATTTTCTTGCAGGTTTTCAAAGTATATGCCATTGATTAATTTATGACAATCAGTCAGTCTTTATTATTCAACACTGTAATTTTTGCGTATTTTTATTCCTTATAAAGAGACAAACTGTGCATTATTATTTACAAATATTACTTCTGTTAAATATTACTAATAATAAAAATTTATTAGAGAAATATTTTATTCTAAGCTATTTTTTTGCTATTTTTATAGCAGATAAGGGATTATTCACAAAATAATAAATATAACTATGACAATAACATTTAATGAGTTAAGACAAATTAAAGATAGCTTACCTGAAGGTAGTATGAGAAAAATTGCTGGTGATTTAAATTTATCGGTAGAAACTGTACGTAATTATTTTGGTGGAGCAAATTACGATAGTGGAGAGAGCGTTGGAATTCATTTTGAAGAAGGTCCTAATGGTGGAATAGTTACTTTAGACGACGAAACAATATTAAATCTAGCAAAAGGCATCTTAACAAAGAATCAAAACTAGTTTACTTTTAAAGAACTTGATTAAGGCTGTCGATAATCGATAGCCTTTTTTATTTTAAACAAATAAAACCTTTAAGTTTGTAAGTTTAAAAACATTTCGATTTTACGAACAACAAAAAAAATGAATATACCATTAGCAGAACGCTTACGCCCTCAGAATTTAGATGAATATATTGGTCAAGAACATTTAATTGGTAACGATACCGCATTTAGAAAGATTATTGATTCAGGAAATCTACCTTCGATTATATTTTGGGGACCTCCAGGTGTTGGAAAAACAACCATATCAAAAATAATTGCTAATACATCTGGTAGAGCATTTTATATTTTAAGCGCAATAAATTCGGGTGTAAAAGATGTAAGAGAAGTTATAGAAAAAGCTAAAAAGCAACAGTTCTTTTCAAATCCTACTCCACTTTTATTTATTGATGAGATTCACAGGTTTAGTAAATCGCAGCAAGATTCGCTATTAGGAGCAGTAGAACAGGGCATAGTAACGTTAATTGGAGCAACAACAGAGAATCCTTCGTTCGAGGTTATTTCTCCCCTACTTTCTAGGTGTCAGGTTTATATATTAAAATCGTTAACAGAAAAGAATTTAGACAATTTAGTAGAACGTGCACTAAAAAAAGATTTAATATTAAAAGAAAAAAATATAATAGTAAAAGAAAAGAGTGCCTTATACTTACATTCTGGTGGCGATGCTAGAAAGCTTTTAAATATATTAGAATTAGTTAGTAATTCTGATGATGAAGAAATCACAATTACAGACAAAAGTGTAAAAAGCATATTACAAACAAACTTGGCTACTTACGATAAAAATGGAGAAATGCACTACGATATTATTTCTGCATTTATCAAATCAATAAGAGGCTCAGACCCAAATGCATCGCTTTACTGGCTTGCTCGAATGATAGAAGGCGGCGAAGACGTAAAATTTATTGCAAGAAGGCTAATAATTCTAGCAGCGGAAGACATTGGATTAGCGAATCCAAACGCACTCTTACTTGCAAATAATTGTTTTCAGGCAGTAAATATTATTGGATTTCCAGAATCAAGAATAATATTATCAGAAATCACAATTTATTTAGCAACATCCCCAAAAAGTAATTCTGCATACAAAGCAATTAGCGAGGCACAAAAAAAGGTTAAGGAGACAGGAAACTTGCCTGTTCCATTACACCTGCGCAACGCACCTACAAAGCTTATGAAAGATATGGGTTACGCCCAAGATTATAAATATTCGCACTCTTATCCTAATAATTTTGTGAAACAGGATTTCTTGCCCGAAGAAATAAATAATTCTACATTTTATATTCCACAAAACAATACTAAAGAGAAATCTATAAATGATAAAATTGTCAAATTATGGGGAAATGATTATTTTAGCAGATAATTATGGGATTAATTAATGAAATATTCTCTAAACCAAAGAATGAAGAAGGCTGCATAAAGAATGCTGCTCTAATTAACCCTTGGTATTTTAAAAAAAGCTCTCCCCTATTAATAAAAGATAGTATTAAACTAAACTGGAAAGAAAAAGAAAAAGGCATTTCTATACTAAAAAATAAAAATAAGGTTCTAGGAATGTTTAAAATGTTTGCTTGCATTTTTCCGAATAAAGATAATAGTAAATTTATAGTTTGGAATAGAGTTGTTAGCACAGATACTGGGTACCCTACTATCACTTTATATTTACACAACACATCTGAATTAGAGAAGATTACCAATCCAAATAAAGAGTTTATAAATTTTAAAAAAAACAATGATAAATTTTATTTATTAGGTACTAAACCTGTTTCTGAATTTACTTTTAAACTAGATGAAAAGAATAATAATAAAAAACTTAATTTACATGAAGAATTTAACGACTTTGAAGAAATTCTTATTGTAGTTGATATTCCAAATTTATACTTAAATAATTTACCTAAATGGAATAATACAGCATTAATTATTATTAATCCTAAAGCTAAAACTGCCAACTTATATCCACAAGATTGGTTTAATAAATCCAATGCAAATTTTTGTTATCAGTGGCTTACTACGGCTTGTAGAGATTCCAAAACTAATATGGTGAGAACCTATGGTCGTAAAATAGAAAGCTTCTTATTATCAGAAAACTATAGAGATTTAAGTAAGCCCGAGGATATTAAGAAAATTTAATAGCAGCTTTTAAGCAAAAAGAAATAACTTTGCAATTCTAAAATTACAATATTATCAATACAAATACCAATGAAATTCGACGACTATTTTATATCAAAAACAATAAAAGATAATTTAGATAAATTAGGTTTTAAAAAACCAACCGATATACAATATAAATCTATACCACACATACTTACAGGCGAAGATGTATTAGCAATTGCACAAACAGGAACAGGAAAAACTGCAGCTTTTGCAATTCCTATTATTGATATTATTCACAGTAAAAAAAGCACTAAACGAGATGATGGAATTAAGTGCGTAGTAATGGCTCCCACACACGAACTTGCAATACAAATTCACGAGGTTTTCGAGAAATTGTCTAAACATACGCGTGTAAAATCATTTTGTATTCATGGTGGCGTAGACCAAATGCCTCAAATTAAGAAACTTGAAGATGGTTTAGATGTAGCTATTGCAACTCCCGGAAGTTTATTCGATTTAGTTAGCCAAGGACACTTAAAGCTTAACCGTGTTAATACTTTAGTTT
>DAOVTE010000088.1 GCA_030627705.1 Bacteroidales bacterium | reverse complement strand
ACCTGCCACATATCCTCTTCCAACAAAAAAAAACAATATATAAAAAGCATATTTAGCTTATGTTGATTAATAAAATAACTATATTTGTTTTTTAATTTTATAAATTTAATTTAATATGAAAAAAACATTTTTTTATTTCTTGTAACAGCTTTATTAGTTGGCACAATTTCGTGTAGTAAAGATATTCCTGAATCTGATATTGATTTTGTTGGTTTTTGGTATACAGATACTGAGACATTAGAAATTACCGAAAATGGAAGAGGTAGTTATGCATACGACGATGGCTATTCAACAATTAATATTGATAATGGAAAAGTTATTATTGATGGTAATACGCTTACCGTAAAAGTATTGTTTATTAAACAAGAATTTACCATAACAGAAAGACCAACAGTAGGAGCTTACGGAAACACATATATGGTTCTTGATAGTAAAACATTTGTTCAATAAAATTGAGATGATATCGCGTTGTAAAGTGAGCCACACTAAAGATTCGCGTATCAACAAAGGAAATTAGATTATGAATAATAAAAGTTTTAAATGGATTTATATCGCACTAAGTATAATTGTGTTGATAGGTGCTTATATGAAAATAATTCATGTTGAATACGGTAACATTTTATTGATGTTTAGTATGGTTTTGGGAACGTTTGTTTTGCTTTCGGAAAATATGATTCTGAAAAAAGAAATAAAAAAATTAACAAATAAGTAAGATTATTTCTTTCGCTACTTTTACAAGTTTAGAACATATTAAATAAATATATTAAAGACCACTACTATCGCACTAATCTTTCGTGTGAGGTTAAATTTGCAAATTTACTACAAACTTATTTTAGGACAAGACAAGTAGGTTGTATCTACACGCTACTGCGCGATTCTATCGTGTGGGAAAATAAAAGACCTAGCACCTGCTAAGTGTAGAATAAACTACACTTTAATATAAATAATTCTCAAAAGAAATAAATATCATCAATCAGCATTACAAATACTTTTTTAAATCTATAAGCCTAGATACAATCTAAGCTTAGCTAGTATATTGAAGATTTAAGTAGTGAAATTTGGAAAGTACTCTACATAAACGTATTTTTAGGATACTTTAATTAAAGTAAAAAAATAAAGAAAAATCAATAAAGTTAGAAACTAATTTAGTTTAAATCTAGTCTTTAATTTGTGTAAACTATTCAACTTAACAAAAAAATGATACTAATAGACAAACCATATATTTCGAGCTTTCTAATAAAAACGATTAAGGATAATAATTTCGAAGTCATTGCCACTAAAGAAGCAAAGCTATTGATAAATGATGATTCTATAAACTGGATTTCTGAAAAAGATGCAGTAAATAAAATTACAAACAGCACAAACCCACTTGTTTATACAAATTCTGAGAATTCGTTAATATGGATTTTCAACAACCTAAAAGAAACCGCCCTTCCTAATCAAATAAGATTATTTAAAGACAAACTTAAATTTAGAGAACTAACAAAAGATTTGTTTCCTGATTTTCTATTTAGAAAAATTAAAATAGATGAAATTCAAACATTAGATTTAAATGAATTAAAACTACCCTTTGTTATTAAGCCTTCTTTAGGTTTTTTTAGCATTGGAGTGCATATTGTGCATAACAAATCTGATTGGAGTACAGCTAAAAAAGAATTAAACTACGACAATCTAAAAAGCATCTATCCTAAAGAAGTAATGGATGCTTCAACATTCATAATTGAAGAATACATAGAAGGTGAAGAATTTGCTATAGATGCATATTTTAATAAAGAGGGAGAAGTCGTAATACTAAATATCCTGCATCATAAATTCTCTTCAAGTTCTGATGTTAGCGACAGGGTGTATTCCACTTCCCAAAGCATAATTCGTAAATATAAAGAACCCATTGAAGTATTTCTAAAACCAATTGGCGAAAAAGCAGGCTTAAAAAACTTTCCTTTACATATAGAGGTTAGAATTAATGAGAAAGGAACAATTAAACCAATAGAAATTAACCCACAAAGATTTGGAGGATGGTGTACAACTGGTGATCTTTCGTGGTATGCATTTGGGATTAACTCGTATCAATATTTCATTCTAAATAAAAAGCCTAATTGGAAAGAAATTTTTAGAAATAGGGAAGATAAAATTTATAGTATTGTATTATTAAATAATAATTCTGGAATTAAATCATCAGAAATTTCTTCTTTCGATTTTGAAATGATTAAACAAGATTTAGAAAATGTATTAGTTGTTAGAGAATTAGATTTCAATAAATATCCTGCTTTTGGGTTCTTATTTACAGAAACAAGCGTAGGAAATGAAAAAGAACTAAATGAGATACTAAATTCTGATTTAATTAAATATATTAAAAAATAGAAATTACTAAGACTAAAATTCTCTTTATTAATTAAAATAATAAAATATTCTACCAACTTTAGGCCCTTGCCCTGCTACCTAAAAAACCTTTCGTGTGATAAAATAAAAACCTAGTTAAGAGTAGATTGTATCTACGCTTCAACATAAATATCATTAATCAGCATTACAAATGCTTTTTTAAATATATAAGATTAGATACAAACTAAGCTTAACTAATAAGCAGTAATATATACTGTAATTACAGTTAAAACAATGATGTTAGAACTTTTGTAAGTATCCTTTTTCTTGCAAATAAACTAATATCCAAAAAAAATATAATATTAACTTGTTAAACTAACGTACAATAAAGACAAAAAATATTACTTTTGTAAAATTAAAATTAGAGACAACATAAAAACCGAGAATGGCAAAATCACAACAGACATTTAACAAACAAGAAAAAGAAAAGAAGCGTTTAAAGAAACGCCAAGATAAGAAACAAAAGCAAGAAGAAAGAAAGGCAAATCCAAAAAGTTCTGGATTTGATGATATGATTGCCTATGTTGATGAATTTGGAAATATCACAGACACGCCACCAGATCCAACAAAGAAGAAAAAGAAAATTAATGCAAAAAACATTGAGATTAGTATTCCCAAAAGAGAAGAAGTAGAGTTTGATCCTATAAGAAAAGGTAAAATTGATTTTTTTGATAGTACAAAAGGCTTTGGTTTTATTTTGGATCTTGATACTCAAGAAAAATTCTTTGTGCACGTAAATGGCTTAACAGAAGAAGTACAAGAAAACGATAAGGTTAGTTTTGAACTAGAACAAGGTTTGAAAGGTTTAAATGCTGTTCGCGTAAAGAAAATCTAATTATCTCACCTGATCACCGCTTCCGCACGAATCTTTCGTGTGGGAAAATAAAAGACACTAACTAAGCGTAGATTGTATCTACGCTTTTTTTATGCTTAAGAACAATAACTCTAAACCTACTATGTATTAAAAGTAGGTATTTTAACAACGCTATTGCACGAATCGTTAGTGTAGGAAAATAAAAGACACCCTACAAAGGATCTGCAGTAACCTGATAAGTCATATCTATTCTCACTTCAATATCGTGCATTAAATATTCATCGGTGGTAACATTTGTTCTTAAAGTATATTTGTCTTTTTTAACGTAATCGTCTAGTTTAGAGGCGGTTGTGCTTAGAACAATAACGCTAGAGTTTTCGTCAATATCTTTTTTGCTTGCTAATAAAATTTCGTTAACTCCTTCGGCAGAAATATAGATTTCAATATCTTTTAAGAAAGAAAAATCTTCGCCTGCAGGAGAACTTGTCGATAAAAGCAGTTCTTTAAGTATTATTTCTTTTACTAAATCGGCTTTTGTATCGTTATTAGCAAATTCTGTTTCCGACGATGTGTTAATGTCTGGCGTAGGAATAGAAAATGGCAGATTAATTCCCATAGAAGACTCTATAGTAAAACTAGACTCATCTATAATATCGAATGTAAGTAATTCGTCTACCTTATCGCACGAAGAATATATTATTAGTGCTGATATTATTAGTGATAATGCAATAACTGTTTTTTTCATTTCTTATATTTTAATAAAGTACTCAATATTTAAGCCTAGTTCTTATATCTTTTAACAATAATTGTAGGAACAGGATCGAAACCAGAAGTTCCCCAAGGATGACATTTAGAAATACGTTTTAAACCTAACCAACCACCATTTATAGCACCATGCTTCTGTATTGCTTCTAACGAATAAGTAGAACAAGTTGGTATATGCCTACACGACGATGGTGTAATTGGTGAAATAAACAACTTATAAAACCTAATCAAAAGTATAAAAGGAAAGCTAATAATTTTCTTTATAATTTCCATTCGATAAACTTAAAACGCTGCAAAATTAAGAATTTATTAAGCAAAAAATGAAATTTAGGTTTAAAAATACTTAATTTTAATAGTTGTTTTTTATAATTATAGATATTTTTACAAACATAAATGATAAACAAATTGTTCAAAAATAAATACTCGCTTACAATAATTCAGCTTCTTACATTAACTGTTTTTATTCTACTTATATACGGTGCGATTGGAGTTACCACAAACGATTCAGACTTTGCAAAAGTACTCAGGAATACAAATCTATCTAATCTAATTGTATGGTCGTATTGGTGGCCATTAATTATTGTAACCGCAATATTCTTTGGTAGATTTTGGTGTACAATCTGTCCAATGGAGCTAATAACATCTTTCTTTGGGAGAATTGGACTAAGAAAAAAACCAGGAACATTTTTAAAGTCAGGCTGGATAATAACATTATTCTATGCAATAATTATAGTAATTGGAATTCATACTTTATCTATTCATAGAATTCCACAAAATATGGCAATTTATATGCTTATATTATTTGCTATTGCTGCAATTGTAGGATTAATTTGGGAAAAGCGTACATTTTGTACTTATGTTTGTCCAATAGGGCATTTACTAGGCTTATATTCGTTACTATCGTTTAAAAAGCTAAGAGTAATAGACGTTGATGTTTGTAAAACTTGCAAAACAAAAGATTGCGTGAGTAAGGAAAATCATTATAAATTTATTGGTCGTTCTTGCACATCAGAATTATATCCAGAAAAACTTAAAGATAATAGAGACTGTATTTTATGCGGTCAATGCTTTAAATCCTGCACACACAATAATATTGCAATTACAAAACAAAGAATGGCTGCTGATATTTTTACGAATATTAATTTATCGTGGGCAGAAATAACTTTTTTTGTAATAGTAAGCGGATTTGTAGTCTACGAAATACTCTCTGGCTGGAAAGTAAGTAAAGAGATATTAATGGCAACTCCTAATTTCATTAATGATGAATTTAGTGTCTCTAGCAATTTAAAAGGCACAATAAAAGCTACAACATTATTTATTTTATTGCCATCAATTTTCTATTTTGCATTAGTTATTGTAAAGAAATATCTTGCGCAAGAGAGTTGGAAAAGCGCATATACTCAGCTAGTACTGGCAATTTTACCAATTACAGCAAGTATGCATTTGCTAAAAGCAATACTTAAAACTACATCAAGAATTCCGTATTGGAATTTTGCAATTACAGATACAGAAGGCATTAAATCGGCAGAATTAATAATTAACAATAAAGAATTATTAAGCAATAATTTTCTCGACTCTGTAATTTTTCCAACAATTAGCATTATTTCTATAATACTTTCTGTTATTGGATTAGTGATTTCGTTTTATGTAATAAAAAAGCAAGAACACAAAAACAACTTATCTAAAACTATTTCTGTTTTGTCTGCTCTAATCTATTTCTCGGTATTTTTTATAACATTAGTATTTTGGAAGGTTTTATCATAAATTAGGTCTTTTTAACCTAAAATCCAATTACGTAATATATTTTTACCTTCTGGGGTTAGAATAGACTCAGGATGATATTGAATACCGCAAACGTCATATTTTTTGTGCTGAAAAGACATAATATTGTTGAACTTATCAATTGCTGTAATCTCTAATTCGCTAGATAATGTTTCGTTAGAAATTGCCCACGAATGGTATCGTCCCGATTTAAAATTATTAGGAATATTATTGTAAATAACAGATTTGTTTTTTGTTATTTTAGTCTCAATAGAAACTCCATGAAAAACTTCTTTTAAGTTAATTAGCTTAGAACCAAAGCTTTCGGCTATTGCTTGATGACCTAGACAAATTCCAAGTATGCTCTTATGTTTATAGAATTTTGTAATTATTGTGTTTAAAATAGGGGAGTCTGATGGTAATCCTGGTCCGGGCGAAATAATTATTTTATTATATTTATCAATATCATCAATACAAACTTTGTCGCTTCTAACTACATGCAAATCACAATATTGCTCAATAATATGAGCTAAATTATATGTAAACGAATCAAAATTATCAATTAATAGTACTTTCATTAATGCAAAAATAAATTAATTAGTTTTTTATGTACGCATAAAATTGATATTTTTATAAATTATTATAAATAATAGCAAATACAAACATATTAATTTAAACTAAAATATAAAAAAATGAAAAAAGTAATTTACACTAAAAATGCTCCTAACGCAGTAGGACCATACAGTCAAGCAATTGAAAGCAACGGAACATTGTACATTTCTGGTCAAATTCCAATTAATCCAGAAACTGGAAAAGTTGTAGAAGGAATAAAAGAACAAACAAAGCAAGTATTAGAAAACGTAGGAGCAATTCTTAACGAAGCTGGTTATACTTTCGATAATGTAGTAAAGTCTACTTGCTTATTAGACAATATGGATAATTTTGCAGCTATGAACGAAGTTTACGGCGAGTATTATAAAGAGAATCCACCTGCACGTGCAGCTTTTGGAGTTGTTAAACTTCCTTTAGGTGTTATGGTTGAGATTGAAACTATTGCTGTTAAATAAAAAACATTATTCTAAGCAAAATAAAAAGTCATTTACCGACAATATGCTGCTTTTCGCCTATATAGTATTTACAAATACATATTAATGCAATACTTTTGATGTGTAAATAAATAAAAAATATTATTATGTGTAAAGAAAATAGTTTTAAAGAAAAAATGAGAGATCAAAAATTTGAAAAACATCACAGCAAGAACGGCAAATTAATATTTGGAATCATATTAATGATTGTGGGTGGACTTTTTATTGCTAATAATTTAGATTTAATACCTCAAGATGCTAAGAGAATTGTTTTTTCTTGGCAAATGCTACTTATAGGAATTGGATTACTAAAAATATCTTTTGATAGCAAAAAAACAGGTGGGATAATAGTGTTATTAATAGGTTCATTCTTTATGGCACCAAAATTAATGTTCATTCCTGTTGATTTAATGAAAGTATTTTGGCCAGCTATATTCCTAATTGTGGGCTCGGTATTAGTTTTCTCTAATAATAAGTTCTTTAATTTGAGAAAAAAAAAGCCATTTAATAAAGACGAATTCAATTTTGTAAATATTTTTTCTGGCGGCGAACGAATTATTGAGTCGCAAGATTTTACGGGCGGTAACATTACTTCTATATTTGGTGGAAGCGAAATTAACGCAATAAATGCTAAAATTATTAACGACTCAGCCGAAATTAATATACTCACAATTTTTGGAGGAATGGAACTACGTATACCCGAAGATTGGGAAGTAAAACTTGAAACATTCTCTATTTTTGGTGGATTTAACGACGAAAGAAGAAATATTTCCGCAAATATCACCAATAAAAAAGTGCTTATTGTAAAAGGCCTTGTTATTTTTGGCGGCGGCGAAATTAAAAACTAAACCTATTTAAGCGTGTATCATCCATTTTATAGCAATAAAACATATCTGAAGTACTATTTAATTGTTTGGGCTATTATAGCAGTCTTAAATGCAATTGTAGAGTACAAGGCTTATGGTTTAGATATACAATTTGCATTAATAGACAGTTTTGTATTTAATTTTATTTTTGCTGTTCTTGGCTTTGGCTTATGGTATACGATTAGATATGGCGTTTTTGGTAAATTAAGTTTTGCATCTAGTATTGTCAACTATATTGTGTCTGCCACAGTATTAGTTGGCTTATTACTTTTTATATCTAACAATTTGCTTGCTTTATTTATTTCTAATGAAAATTATATTACCTTTTTAGATAAATCTTTGTTGTTTAGACTAATTAGCGGAGTATTATTTTTTACTTTACTCGTTCTTTTCTATTATTTAGTAGTGTATTACAGAAATATTCAAGAAAAAACTAAAAACGAGAATAAACTTAATCTATTGATTAAAGAAGCTGAACTAAAATCGTTAAAAACACAAATTAATCCGCATTTTCTATTTAATAGCTTAAACTCTATTAATGCACTAACAATCTCTGATACAGAGAAAGCACAACAAATGATTTTTAAACTATCTGAGTTTCTTAGATACTCGGTTAGATCTCATAAAAGTGAGTTTAACACTTTAAGTGAAGAAATAGAAAATGTAGAAAAATACCTAGATATTGAGGTTGTTAGGTTTGGCGATAAATTAAAATTTACAAAAATTATAGAAAAGGAATGTGCAGATATTAAAGTACCTTTTTTGATATTACAACCATTAATAGAGAATGCTGTAAAGTATAGTATTGGACAAACTGGTGAAGAATCGTTAATTAGTTTATCTTGTATATTAGATTCGAAAAGTTGTGTTATTACAATTAATAATAATTACAATAAGCTCTACACAACTGATACAGGTGAAGGGGTAGGGCTGAATAACATAAAAAAAAGATTAGAACTTATTTATGGCACAAACTTTAAAATGGATATAAATTCAGATAATAAAACGTTCAATATTAAAATAACATTACCTCTTAAGACTAATACCGAGATATAAACTTTCAGTATATGAAAATAAAAGCGATAATTGTAGAAGACGAAATTCCTGCTCAAGATTTACTTAAGCATTACATATCTAAACATCAAAATATAGATGTGTTAGATATTTGTAATGATGGATTTAAAGCAGTAAAATCTATAAATAATACTAAGCCTGATATTATTTTTCTAGATATACAAATACCTAAAATAACAGGAATTGAGCTTTTAGAGCTAATTGACTATAATCCTGTAGTAATTTTCACAACTGCTTACGATAAATATGCAATAAATGCTTTTGAACAAAATGCAGCAGATTATTTATTAAAACCTTTTTCCGAAGAAAGATTTAACAAAGCTATTAACAAAGCTTTAGATTTACTTAATAATTACAATAACGAAAACAGCAAGGTAAATATTGAATTAGAAGAAAAAATTACGAGAATAGTAGTAAAAAACAACAACACAATAGAAATAATACCTTTAGATAAAATAATGTATCTAGAGGCTCAAGACGATTATATTTATATTTACACCGAAAAAGGTAGGTTCTTAAAAAAAGATACTATCAAAAAATATGAAAATTTATTGTCAGAAAGCTTTATAAGAACACATAGATCATATATTGTAAACATTAACTTTATTGATAAATTAGAGCTTTTATCAAAAGAGAGTTACGTTATCTTACTTAAAGATAAATCTAAAGTAAAAGTTAGTAAGTCGGGATATAAATTACTTAAAAGTAAATTAGGATTTTAGTATTATGAAAAAGCTTAATCCAAAAGACTTTAATTTAACTAGCAGAACCGAGATTTTAGAAATCGCAGAAAACAAGATTGCTATTGTAAAAAAGCGTAAAAGCCGCATTATTATGAAAGATGGGGAAGCTATTCTAAAACAAATACAGAATATTAAAGCAATAAACCCAAATTATAAATTAGTATTAATTATATCTGGTCCAATTTGCAGCAAAACCCTAAAACTTATGGCTGAAAATGGGGTAGAGGTTATTGTTGAGTAAGCTGTTTTAATATACATTCTAACCCTGACAGAGTTTTATTACAGTATTAATGAACTCTGTCAGAGTTAAAGTTATAAGATATATTAGCTTTATTATTAGAGTGTTTAGAATCTAAAACTATGAAAAAAGAAGAACTGTTAGTTAGCAATAACCAAATTCTATTTACAGACGGAAGCGTAAATACCAAAACAAAAGTAGGGTATGGGGCATATTTACTTATTTCGGAAAAAGATTTAAGCGCAAATTTGCATGATGTAAAGACAAAACGTTTCGAGAATTCTTCATCTACAAAGCTAGAACTACAAACATTATTGTGGGCTTTAAATCAGATTTCAAATTTAGATGCTAAAACTACTGTTTACACTGATTCTCAGAACATTGTAGGTTTATTAGCTAGGAGAACTAAACTAGAAAAAAACAATTATTTGTCTGGAAAAGGAAAGCTTTTAGCAAATTACGAATTATACAAAGAATTTTATAAACTTACCGATACTATAAACTGCGAGTTTATTAAGATTGCGGGACACAAAGCCACAAAACAAAAAGATGATACAGATAAATTATTTACGCTTGTAGATAGAGCATCTAGAAAGGCTTTGCGGGAATATTACAAATAGTTTAGAATAACCGAACATAGTCGAGATATCTTTTGTAAAATATGAGTTTCTTCGCAAGGTTGAAATGATAAGGCATTCGCACCTCAACATAACAATAAAAACATAAATTGAATTGTTTAGCATTTAAAACTTGTGCAATTTCTATTCTGAAGTGAAAAATCAACAAAAAAAGCAAAGAATACTCGATCATTTAAAAGCAATTATTATGTTTCTTGATAATAATATCAAAATCCCGTATCTTTGT
>DAOVTE010000021.1 GCA_030627705.1 Bacteroidales bacterium | reverse complement strand
GCAAGCTCTTCCAAATCTTATTATTATTATTTCTACGATTGGAAACTTCAAAAATATGATTGTGTAAGCGATAGAATAAAAACAACAGCTTTTGTAAATGATACGGCAGTTGCTGATTTTTCGTTTGTACAATACTCATCTACAGTAGATTTTACAAACCTTTCTACAGCAGCAAGTTCATACCTTTGGGATTTTGGTGATGGAAATACTTCAACTGATATTAATCCTACACATATTTATGGTAATAATGGATATTATAATATACAATTAATTGCATATAATAATTGTGGTAATGATACTATTATAGATGCCCTAGATGTTTTTGTTAATATTAATGAGAATGAAATAAACAATATTAATATTTATCCAAATCCAGCAAATACTTTCGTGATAGTTGAAAGTAATAAGTTTAAAGTAAAAAGTTACTCTATTGTGGATATTACAGGTAAAATGGTAAAACAATCAGCAATAAAGCAAACAAACAATTTAACCATAGATATCTCAGACTTAGATAACGGCATTTACTTTTTAAATATTAAAACATCAGAATTTAATATTAATAAACGATTAATAAAGCAATAAAAGTTGAAAGAAAATATAAAAGAAATATTTAGAAAATGGGCAAATCAAGAAATTGAAAGTATTGTTGAATTACCACAATCTGGCTCTTATAGAAAATATTACAGAGCTAAAAGTAAATATAAGCAGGCACTTGTTGTTTATAACGAAGACCATAAAGAAAATGTAGCTTTTATAGAATTTTCTAAGCATTTTTTAGAAAATAATATTCCTGTACCGCAAATTTTCGATGTAGATTTAGAAAACAACATTTACCTTATAGAAGATTTTGGCGACGATACTTTATACGAATTAATTAAGAAACATAATACCTCTGGCTTCTCCCCTTTTATTAAAGAAATTTATAAAGATATACTTAGAGAATTGCCTAAAATACAAATTACAGCAGGTAAAACTTTAGATTACTCAAATGCTTATCCACGTGAGGCTTTCGACGAACAATCGATAAAATGGGATTTATCGTATTTTAAATATTACTTTTTAAAACTTGCTAAAATTCCATTTTACGAGCAAGAATTAGAAAACGACTTTGATACTTTAAAAGATATTCTTTTAGATACCAATACAGACTATTTTCTTTACAGAGATTTTCAATCTAGAAATATATTAATTAAAGATAATAAACCGTACTTTATTGACTATCAAGGAGGCAGAAAAGGCGCTTTACAATACGATTTAGCTTCGCTTTTGTTCGATGCAAAAGCAGAAATACCAGAAGAAGTTAGAATTGAGCTTTTAGAATTTTATATAAATGAAATTCAGAAATATGTAAAAGTTGATGTAGACGAATTTACAAGAAAATTCTGTGCTTATGTATTGGTTAGAATACTTCAAGCAATGGGAGCATACGGTTTCAGAGGCTTTTTCGAGCAGAAAGAACATTTCTTATTGAGTATTCCTCCAGCAGTTGAAAACTTGAAATATATTCTTTCGAAAATTGGTTTTGCAGATAAAATACCACACTTATATAAAGTACTTACCAAACTAACCAAATCGGAGGAACTTAAGAAATTTACATCAAAAAAAATAGCTAACAATTCACTTACAGTTAGTATAAATAGTTTCTCGTTTAAAGTAGAAATACCTACTGATAAAGAAAATGGTGGTGGTTATATTTTCGATTGTAGAGCAATTCATAACCCTGGAAGATACGAACAATACAAGCAACTTACTGGCAAAGACAAAGAAGTAATTGATTTCTTAGATAAAGAGCCCGAAATGGAAGATTTTCTTAAAAATGCTTTAAAGCTAGTAGATAGTTCTGTAGAGAAATATCAAAGTAGAAACTTTACAAACCTAATGATTAGTTTTGGTTGCACTGGTGGACAACATCGCTCGGTTTACTCGGCAGAAAAGCTAAAAAAGCATTTGCTAGAAAAATATAATGTAGATATTATAATTCATCATATAGAACAAGAAAAGAAGAATCCAAATTTTTAATACAAATATCTTATGCAAGCAATGATTTTTGCCGCAGGTTTGGGCACAAGATTACAACCTCTTACCAACGATAAACCTAAAGCAATGGTAGAAATCAATGGTAAACCAATGCTAGAATGGTTAATTCTAAAACTTAAAAAAATTGGATATAACAGAATTGTAATTAATACTCATCATTTTGCCGATCTTATTCATAATTTCATTTCAAAAAATAATAATTTTGGAATAGAGATAATTATTTCGCACGAAAAAGATCTTTTGTTAGACACAGGTGGAGGTTTGCAAAACGCTTCAAAATATTTCGATTTATCTAAACCAATTCTTGTTCATAATGTTGATATTATTACTAATTTAGATTTAAGAAAACTGTTAGCTTTTCATTTAGAAAGCAATAATATTGCTACATTATTTGTAAGAAATAGAGAAACTTCTAGATACTTGCTTTTTGATAATAACAATATTCTAAAGGGTTGGATAAATAAAAATACTGGTGATAAAATTCTAGTAGACTCAGAAAATCAAGACTTAAAAGAACTTGCATTTAATGGAGTTCATATTATCTCGCCAAAAATGTTTTCTAAATTTTCTAGTACAGGCAAGTTCTCAATTATACCTGAATATCTACAAATAGCAAAAACAAATACTATAAAAGGCTACGAAGATAATTCGTGCTATTACTTAGATATTGGCAAAATTGATTCGCTTAAAAAAGCTGAAAAAGATGCTAACAAAAATATTGGAATTAGTTAGTTACTCAACAATATATCTTGCAATTACTAATCTTTGTATTTCTGAAGTACCCTCGCCTATCTGTAGTAATCTTTGATCACGATAAAATCTTTCTATTTCGTAATCTTTCATAAGTCCGTATCCGCCATGTATTTGCACAGCATCGTCGGCAACTTCTTTTGCAATTTCTGAGCAATATAGTTTCGACATAGCGGCTTCTTTAGCAAATGGTTTTTTATTATCTTTTAACCAACAAGCTTTATATAATAAATTTCTTGCTAATTCAATTTTAGTTGCCATATCTGCCAATTTGAATCCTGTATTTTGAAAAGAATAAATTGTTTTACCAAATTGTTTACGTTCTTGCGAGTATTTTAATGCAAGCTCGAAAGCTCCTTGCGCAAGGCCTAAGCCCATTGCTGCAATAGATAATCTACCATTATCTAATGTACTAAGCATTATTTTAGACCCATCGCCTACTTTACCCAGTAAATTTGCTTCGGGCACTTTACAATCGTCGAAATATAATTCTGCTGTATCTGAAGCTCTCCACATCATTTTATTGTGCATAGGAACTCCTTTATATCCTTCGGTACCATTTTCTACAATTATTGTAGTAAATTCTTTTCTGCCTTTCTCGTCGATTGCAGTTACAGTTTGTACTGTTGAACCTAACGACATTTTTGATGCTCCGTTTGTAATAAATATTTTAGAACCACTTATTGTCCACTCGCCATCTTTTAAGATTGCTTTAGTTTTTGTACCACGAGAATCTGAACCTGCATCTGGCTCGGTTAAACCAAAAGCCCATAATTTTTCTCCAGTACATAGTTGTGGTAAATATTTCATTTTCTGTTCTTCGGTTCCATAATAATAAAGTGGACCTATACCTAATGAATTATGCGCTGCTAATGTTGCTGCTTGCGAGCTATCTATTCTTGCTATTTCTTCTACTGCTATAATGTACGATAAAGTATCTAAACCTTGGCCTCCGTATTGCTCAGGTAAATACATCCCAAATAATCCCATTTCGCCCATTTTTCTTGTTAAATCTTCCGAAAACTGTTGTTTTTCGTCTAATTCAGCAGCTAAAGGTCTTATTTCTCTTTCTGCAAAATCTCTTACAGAGTTTCTTATTAATTTTTGATCTTCGCTTAATTCAAAATCCATCTCACTTTATTTTTTATAGTAGTTTATTTATTGTTGTAATATTACTAAAAATTGTATTATTTTCAAAATATATAAATATGAATATATAGATATGCACTCTTTTGTTATAACGCTATAAATACATTTGTTACCAATATTGAGTATAATAATAATTAAAGCATTATAATACTTAATTTATTTATTTTATGTTGTTAATATATTTAATACTAAATTTGCACATAATTAAACTAAAGATATATGAAACAAATTATTTCCCCTTCGCTATTATCGGCAAATTTTTTAAAATTAGAAGACGATATAAATATTATTAATAAAAGCAATGCCGATTGGTTTCATATTGATGTTATGGATGGCGTTTTTGTTCCAAATATTTCGTTTGGTTTTCCTATTATTAAATTTATTAAAAAAGCTGCTGAAAAACCTCTCGATGTGCATTTAATGATTGTTGATCCTGATAAATACATTACCGATTTTAAAAATGTAGGTGCAGATTATCTTACTGTACATTACGAAACTTGCAACCATTTACACCGAACAATTCAGAATATTAAAGCCAATGGAATGAAAGCTGGTGTTTCTTTAAATCCGCATACAAATATTAGTGTTTTAGAAGACGTTATTGGTGATTTAGATTTGGTTTTACTTATGTCAGTAAATCCTGGATTTGGTGGACAAAAATTTATTGAAAATACTTATAAAAAAATAGAGCAATTATCTATTCTAAAAGAAAAATACAATAAGAATTTAATTATTGAAATTGATGGAGGCGTAGATAATACAAATTATAAAAAACTTTTAGATAAAGGAGCAAATGCACTAGTTGCAGGAAGCTATATTTTTAAGTCTGAAAATATGTTTGAGGCTATTGATGTTTTGAAGGGGTAGGTTTTTGAAATAATTTTTTTCCTTGGTGCTAACGACCGCAATACGAAAATGTTGGTCATTTTGAAACACCAAACCTTCAATTTACTACATCGTTTATCTAATACAAATTCGCTTATATTTACCGCTTTATGCCCTTTTTTTTATATTGCGTGTTGGTGTAGTTATTATTCAGTGATTCTATTTTTCAAATCCATTCTTTCGTGCAATATTCTAATAATTTCAATATCTTCTTCTGAAACTGAATGATAAAATATTATATGTTTTTCAGATTTGAGTCCAAATAAACTTTTGCTTATTCCTGCATATTTTTTTCCAAGGTCAGGATTTTTTCCTATTCCTTTACAAGCTAACTTAATTATCTCATAATATTTGTCAGCTTGATTTTCAGACCATTTTTCAAAAGTATATTCCCAAATGTCATTCAAATCATCAATAGCTTCCTGTCTCAATATAACTTTAGGCATTCTTTCTTTTTTCAGATTTTAATTTTTTCAGATTCTCATCAAAGTCAAAGCTTTCAACTCTTGGACTGTTTAAACCTTCTTGAATAGCATTCCTTAATGCAATTGCTTTACTTTCTTCATTTTCCAAAAGTCGCAGCCCAGCTCTGATTACTTCGCTGACATTTTTATATCGTCCAACCGAAACTTGTGTGCTTACAAATTGGTCAAAATAATTTCCAAGTGATATAGATGTATTTCTCATTTTTCTAAATTTTACTCAAAGTTACCAATTTTTGGTAATTATTCCAAATTACACCTAAAAAAGTGTAAACGATGTTTCTTTAACTTTGTAAACTATGTCCCTTTACCATACCTCATTGGTGCTAACGACCGCAATACGAAATGTTGGGCATTTTGAAACACCAATCTTTCAATTTACTGCACCATTTTTTTATTGTTAATGCGTTCATATTTATCACTTTCTGTCCATTTTTTTATATTGCGTTGTACACTGGCTTTATTCTTTTCGTCTGTTTATCAGTACAGTGGCAAGACATACTCTTTTGTAATTTTTGGTCAAGCGTTGGCTCGTGTGAATTGCAAATGTGTATGGCTTTTGCGTTAGCTATTATTTATACTTGATTTAATTCATCTATTAATGCTTTGCGTTTGGGGTATTCTTTTCTAAAAAATTCTATCAATTTATTTACTTGGATATTTCCACCTAATTTTTTCATTCTACGTAAATATTTGCAAGCAGTTTGATAATGGTTTCTTCCGATATACTTTTCAACATAATTCGTAATTCGTTCGCTGTACAGTTCTATTAATTCAGCAGAATAATCTTTTGATAAATATTGTTCGTTATGCTCAATATTCTCCATAGAGAGATTTTGTTTTAGCATAATAAATAATCTATCCCACCATTTTTCGTATATATAAATCTTCCGTATTAAATCGGTATATGTCCATCTGTCTTTAGGTGTAATCTCTTTTATTATCTCTTCTAAAAATAAATGCCATTTTGCATTATCAATATTATCTTTTAGGATTTGGTAATAATCCTGTTCTGGATGAAAATTGTCAATAAATAAAAACCTTGCATACTTAATTATTTTTGGAACATCTTTTTTAAGTTGAGCTACTATTAAAAGCCAATTGTACCAATCCTTTACTAATCCAGGCTTGTCTTTTTCGTCACATTTAATTCCATCTTTAGACAGATTTATAACCCTATCAAAGTTTTTACTCTCAAAAGCTTTTTCAATCTCTTGCTTTCTTATTGATGAGTTTGAAATGTGTTTGTTAATAAATTTTTCAATTTCTTTTTCATCTTTAAATTTTCTTATCAAATCTAATTTAAAAGATTGAGCTTGTTCTCGTTCATATTTTCCATTAACAGTATCTAAGCAGTTAATTATAATATCAGCCTCGTCTTCTTTTTCAATTAATTCACAAGCAATATGTAGTATTCCTAAATGCCAATCCCAACCTTCAAATAATTGGTTTTTAAACATCGAAATACAATACTCAAAAATTTCTTTTTTGAATGCATCAGAAAGTTTTTCTTTTGTTAATTTTGAAAGCAATTCCATTGCTGATTCTACAAAATAACCTAAATCACCATTACTATCATCTCCATATTGAAAAGCTTCTGTCATTTCTTCTAATAAAGCTGTGCTTATGAAAAATACATTTTGAAAATTATTATTTGCCAAATACTTTTCAGCATTCTCTAAAAATGGTTCAGTTGTGTTTACAACATATTTCATACCCGCCCAATCAATCCAACCATCTCTTCCCGTAGCTGTTTGTAGTATAGAGTGAATTTGTTTTTGATAAAATTCTTTTGATTGATTTTTACTTAAATGACCAAATGATGCTAAAAAGTAATTTTTAAACTTCTTGTCTTTTTTACTATTCTCCTGTACAAATTCTATTAGTTCCTTATGTGAAATTGCTTGTAACAACTCTTTGATTTGTTGAGGAACTGATTTTGTTTTTTTCTTTATTAATTTAGGTAAATTGGGATTATTCAACTCCAATTCATTTTGTTGCAACTGAAAAATTACAGCAACTATGTGCTTACAGACAGGTCCCATATCGAAAGGACAATCGCAATTATGCTCAATTATGGTATTATTACTAATTTTTAATTGAACCGTGTATTCTTCCGCTCCAGAAACTATAGCTTCATATTCTCCATTCGAAATTTCTGAAAAATCAGTTATTACTCCTTCTTTAAAGTATGACAATCCCCTTTTTAGAATTTTCTCGTCAATAAGTTGCTCAAATTCGTTTAATGGTATTTTCATAATTTTATTCGGACTTTAGAACTGGTTTTTTTTCTACATCATAAATCATTTCTGATGTTTCAACTCGAAACCAAAGATTAAACATTTTGAAATTACGTTTTTGAGGCCATTCTTTTTTATTTTCGTGCCATTCATTTAATTCCATTTTAAAAAATTTGTCAAATTTCTTTTTTAGCCATTTTTCTACATCATCAATTCTATCATTAATTAAATAAATGTTGGTTTCATTAATTTCTTCTACAAAATTATCCTCTGGGTTCAAATTAGCATACCAATCTAGAAATGGTTGTTGTGGTTTTAGAATAATTGCACAACGATTAATATAGTTTTCTTCTAAATCATCTTGAGTACCTTCATTCTCTAACTCGTTCATCATATTAGCCAAATATGCCTCTTCTCCTTGGGTAACAACACTTAAAACAGGGTATTCTCCTAGTTTAACTTCTTTTAATTCATAATCTACAATAAAATTACTAAACTCCTTAAATTTAGAAACTTTATAATTAATCATTTTACTTAATAAAACAAGATTAATGCCCTTTTCTTTAATTAATTCACTTGCTTTTTCAAACCCTCCTTTAGGTATAAGAACTTCTATATTCCCAAAATTCCACGCATTTATTGCAAATTCAAAAATATCTTCAATATATTTTTTATCTCTAAAATCATTGGTAAACGGAGTAATAAATTGTTCTAATAATTTAGAATATTTTACACCTGAATTTGGAACTATTTTATTTCCAAACATATTAACTACTTTGTTTTTCATATTTAAAATGCATTAAATTTATCGCCCATATAATGTTTTAGATTCCATTTTTTGGTAGTATCTAAAGCACGTTCAAGTACAATTAATTTTTGTTTTGTATTAGTTTTAAAATATTCTACTGTTTCGTCTGCAATAACTACATCTAAACAAATTAAGGTTTCTTTTTCGCCATCTGTGGCAAATAAAATTTCATTTTTCTTGAATTTTTCTTGTTTGCTTAATGTATAATTAAGTTTAAACCCGTTTTTGATTAAAATTTCGGTTATTAACTCTTCCTTATTAAACATTGATGTTAATTGAGCCTCTTTATCTCTAATGTATTTGTTAAGCAATTCAATATTTTCTTCTTCTGTTTTTTCGGGGTCTGGGGCAAATTCTACTCTTGGGAAGTTCGATTTTTGAAGCTTAAAAACTTTAAACCCTAATCCTTTTAATTGTTCTTCTTCGCTTTCTTCTTTTTTAAATAAATCAGGCTGTGCCTGTTTCTTTTCTTTTATTATATTTTCGACTACTCGTTTGTTACGCTCAATTGTTATGTCACTTATCTTTTTATAATTTGCTTTATAAGCTTCGCTTTTTTCATCTGTGGTTTCGGGTAGTTGTACTAAAATATATTTTCTATTACCTCCATCTTCTTGATTAAGCTCTGTTACTGCTTGTCCTGTTGTTCCTGAACCTGCGAAGAAATCAAGAATTATGTCATTGGGATTAGTTCCAATTTCATAAATGTGTTGTATTAATGAAATTGGTTTAGGGTAAGAAAAAGGTGCATCATTATTAAATATTTTTTTAATATCATCTTGCCCAGTCTCAGTTCTTCCAAACCTTGTATCAACTAATAAACTTTTAGCTGTAATACCATCAGGGCGGTAATATTTTGTATAAACTTTTCCGTTTTTAAAAACTAACTTATCAAAATCCTCATTTACTTTTTTATTTCCCCACCTCCAACAGGATTGTTTCCCTTTAACAATTCTTGGCATATATTTATTACCTTCATTATCGATTATTTCAAAAACCAAACTATCAGAAAACCGAATTGATGATTTATCTAAAGTAATTAACCCATATTCTCCATTCTTATCATTAAAAGGATATAAAGCATCATCTAATTGGTATTTTTTATCGATATTTAATTCGCAAACTTCTATATTTTTTGAATAAGAAATTAAATATTCGTGTTCTACAATAACATTCTTAGAGTCATTTCCTCCACCTTGTTTTTTCTTCCAAATAAATTGAGAAACAAAATTATCTTCTCCAAAAACTTCATCACATAATTTCCTTAAATGATGTACCTCGTTATCATCAATGGAAATAAATATTGCCCCATCTTCACGTAATAATTGTCGTGCAATAAGCAATCGACTATACATCATATTTAACCAATTACTATGAAAACGACCATCTGTTTCGGTATTAGTGTCAATTTTATAACCGTTTTCGGTTATTTCTGCATCTTCCCAATATTCCTTTTTGTCTTGATTAAATTTATCAGAATATACAAAATCTTTTCCTGTATTGTAAGGTGGGTCAATATATATGCACTTTATTTGCTCTCTATAACTTTTGCTTAAAAGTTTTAGTACTGCTAAATTTTCGCCCTCAATAATTATATTTTCATTTTTGCTTGGGTTTACACTTCTTGTTTCATCATACACAAGTGTAGCATCTGTTGGCGTAAAAGCTTCACGCTTGGCATTACTTTTACCAAACCATCTAAACTCGTAACGCTCGGTTTCGTTTACACTTTTTGGGTCAACTACTTTTTTTAGCTCGTTAATATTTAGTTTGCCATCATTAGTAAAAATGTCAGGCATTAATTGTTTTAACTGCTCCAGCCTTTCTTTGTTCCAATCGTGAGTTTGTACATTTTCGATTAGATTTTCTGTATTTTGTTTATTTTCGCTCATTATTCTTCAATTAATGCGTTAATAGTATTTACAGCATCGTCTCTAAAAACTTGGTAATGCTGTATTGGTGCTTTGTATTGCACTTCTACGCCCAAGGTTTTAAAATGCTTTAATGCACATTCAATTTTATAAATCTCACTTTCTTTTAGTGCCTTTTTATCGTTAATATCGTTTGTGCCTTTGGTTTCTATCACAAAATAAAATTCATTTTCTTTTCCGTCTCTTAAACTTTTACGTTTCATTACAATACCAAAATCGGGGTTATATTCGCCAATTGGTGTTGGTATTTTATAATATGCAGGTAGTTTCATAAAAGTAATTACTTCGTCATCAGATTCTACACCTAATGCAAATGCACGTTCAACAGAGCTATCAACAATCATTTTGTCAAAAAAGCCTCTGTTTGGTGTATCTACGTATTTGTTTGAATAAGTATCTTTTCTAAATTGTTTCACAAAATCATTAAATTCAAAAGGAAAAGTTTCGTTTGTTAAATGATAATTTACTCCTCTGAGCATTTCTTCCAATTCGATATTTCTAATTAAAGATGTTGCTTTTTGAATAAACAGAGGGGGATTCTTAGTAAAATCTTCTTTTTTGATACCTTTAATAATCTCAAATGTAGTATTATAACTCAAACCTGTATTCTCACTAATTTCTTCTATTAAATCTAAAGCTGTGAAATGAGCTTTTAATTTGTAGTTTTCAGTACCTCCAAATTTATCTTTAATTCCGTCTTCTGTAATTAAACTTATTGTTCTGCTACTTACCTCTGCTATATAATCAGCAATTTCAATATTGTTTAAAGCCTTAATACTTCTTGAAATCAAAATTGCTTCATCAAAAGCAACTGTGTAATCAGTCTTTTTAGCTAGTGCTTTCCAAAAGCGTTTAAATGCTTTGTTTATTGTTTCATCTTTACTACGCTTAAAATGAATTTCATTTTGTTTTTCTCCTTTATGCGTATGTGTCATTCCCGCTCCCATATCGCCAAGTCCGTAAACTTCTTTTATCTCTTCTTGATATTGCGTTACAAAAGTTTCGTAGGTCTCATTCGGAATTACTGTTAATTGATTTATTCGTTCTGAATCATCTACGTTTAATTTGTCATATATTCGCTGTCCATCGGTATTTACACAAATTCTTAATCCTCTACCTATTTCTTGTCGTTTTTTAATTTCAGAAAATGAATTGCTTAATGTTGCAATATTAAAAATATTAGGATTATCCCAACCAACACCTAAAGCTGAATGTGAAAATATAAATTCAATTTTGTTAGATATTGAATCTCCGTAGCTTAATAATCCCTCTTTATCTTTAAGGATAGCATCAAAAACATCTTTGTTTTTACGCATTGAAGTTTCATTATCTGTAAATTCATTTTTCCCTGTTTTTGCAAAATATGAACCTTGAATCATTTCAATATGCTCGGCTGTAGGTTCTTTATTATCATTAAATTCAGGATATATTTCTTTGTATTTTTCAATGAAAAGGTTTTTTATAACAGGGGCTTCGCTTACATAATTTGCAACTTTATCAATAAAAATAAGCGAAAGGCATTTTATGCCTTTTTCTTGTAGTTTTGTTTTTTTTGTAAAGTGTTTAATTATTAACCATTCCAACTGTAACGCCCAAATATTTTGCACATTTCCAGATGCTTGTTTTTCAAAAATTTCAATACCATTGAAAAATGAAACTGACCACTTTCCTGTCCTAAGACTTTTATTGATTCTACTAATTGTATATTTAAGATAACTTGGGTTATTGGTTACTTTCCCCATATTATCACCATCTTTTAGCCATTTAGTATTTTTAAATTCAATTTTTCCATTTTTTGATTGATGCCACGCCTTTATTTTTGCTTGTATTGGATTATTTCCATTTTTAGTTTCTGATAATTCAAGTTTTAAAGTGGCTTCATCATTCTTTTCTGTTACAGTTAAAACTTCTATTTTTTTAACCAAACCCTGCTTGTAACTGTCGTAAGGGGTTAAACGATAGACTTTATTTTTAGCAACTTTATGAGTTGCCGAATATCGTATTTTAAATAGCGGATTGAGTTTTGCAATTTGTTTAATTGAGTTTACAGTATCCATTCCTTCCTGTGGTTCATCCATTATAATAATTGGATTTGCTCGTCCAATTGCTTCAATAAAAGGAATATTTGCAAAAAGGTCTTCTCTTTTGGCTTGATTAAGTATTTTATCTTCTGAATTAAACGAAGCCAAAGTCATTACCATTATTTGCGGATGTTGATCTTCTACAAAATTGGTAACTTTATTTAGTCTTTTACTGCTATATTCAAATGCTTTTGGCGTAAAACCATAAATACTTTTAAGCTGTTCTTTAAAGATTGAGAGTGTATTCAAGACTCCTTGTCGGATTGCAACCGACGGAACAAGAATAATGAATTTTGTAAATCCATAGTGTTTAAAAAGTTCATATATGGATTTAATGTAAACAAGTGTTTTTCCTGTTCCTGTTTCCATCTCAATTGTTAGTTCTTGTATATCTTCAAGTTCTGCAATTTCTTCGTCAACTCCATTTTCGAGAAGAATAGATTTAATATTTTCCGCTAATTGTTTACTTTTTAGAGTACATATATTTGAACGAATACCATCAATGCAAGCATTGTCAAATGTATTTTTTTCGTTTCCTTCAAATACATTAACAACAGACTTAATCGCTACTTCCTGATATTCTAATAATTCTAATTTTAATTCCATCAATTTCGACTATTAAGTTTATTAATGTATTTCATTCTCTGTTCTGCAACTTTTAGTGCTTTGCTTCCAAGTTTTTCATCTTTTATTTCGTAAAGAATTCTTTCGCTCAAATACTGAACAAGCAAGTCATCTTTGTTCAAATCAAGAATTTCAGCAAGTTTTAGAATTTGTTCTTTTGTTGCTTTTCGCTCGCTTCGTTCTATTTTACTAAGTATTGCAGTATCAATATCAAGTTTAGCAGAAACGTGTCGCAAAAGCAGTCCCTTTTCTTCTCTTTTCTCTCGAAGTATTTCGCCTATTGTTTTGTTTATATTCATTTGTAAAACATCAATTGTTTAAATTAACTTGACAAAGTTAGTCAAATAGATTTGGTTTTTAAGATGGGTATTTAAATTATTTTCCTGCAATTTATTAACATTCGGTGAGCGATAGGGAAATTTATACTATTTTGGCTTTTGAGTGTTGATTTTTTGGGTCGGCAAAAAACTAAATGTGTATAAATGTGCGGTGGATTTTCTATGGATTTTTAGTTCTGTTATTTTAATGCTCATTAGTTCTTTTAGTTTGTGTACCGCTTGGCTAAATTTCTGAAAGGGATTTTGAAAAACAACTATTTACTATACGAAAGTAGCCAAATTTTTGATTTTACAATATTAGTACCGTCTAAAAAGTAAAAACCACACCTTCTGAGAAGGTGGCTTTGGTTTGCCCCTAAAAGGGGCTGGCAAAATCGGTAAGTCCAGGATTTGGTGGACAAAAATTTATTGAAAATACTTATAAAAAAATAGAGCAATTATCTATTCTAAAAGAAAAATACAATAAGAATTTAATTATTGAAATTGATGGTGGTGTTGATAATACAAATTATAAAAAACTTTTAGATAAAGGAGCAAATGCACTAGTTGCAGGAAGCTATATTTTTAAGTCTGAAAATATGTTTGATGCTATTGATGTTTTGAAGGGGTAGGTTTTTGAATTTACTCGACTTCATTATGTAAAGATTTTTCAATTTTCTTCACAAAGATAGTTTATTGTTATAATAAAATCCATTTTTCTTTTAAGTTATTAAACTTTAAGATAAGGTTTTTCATCTTTCTTATCATTTAGTTTTTTTTGTGGTGTTATTATTTAATTTCTATATTGTTCTTTTTTGAAATAATTTTTAATGAGTTTAAATACTCTTCTTTTAATTCTTGTTCCACATTAATTTCTTTTATACTGTTATATATTTTTTGGTAATCAATTTCAATTACAGGATTTTCAATTTCAGATAATATATATTGCTGTTTCTCACTTTTAAAATCTTTTAATGCTATAAAATATAAAGTGGGGTTCTTTTCAATTATTTTAAAAAGCATTTCATTACTCCATTCTGAAAACTCAACATTATTATTACAAGATTTATCAATAGAACAAATAAACTCATTTATTATTTTCAAAGATAACTTTTCAATATTTTCGTAGATATTTTTAATCACTTGAATATTGCACTTTTCACATTCTTTATTGAATATATCTGTATTATTTGATACATTAATATAGCCTAATGTATCAGATTTATTCAATTCTTCATTGTCTAAGATTGTTAAAAAATCCAATTCTCCTTTTACAATTTCTTTCGTGTATTGCTCTCCATTTCCCTGATTGTCAACAAATCCAATTACCACACCTCTCGAATTACTCGTGTAAATCAATCTGAAATCACCTTGAATTACGTAAACATTGCTAATATAGGATGCAATTGAAGATTTCCAGCCTTCTTTATTTACTTCTCCCCACTCAATTATTTTTTTCCATTTCTCTGAATTTACGCCCAAGATTATTGTATTCCCTGTTGTAAGTCCAGTAGTTGAATCTATTTGATTTATGGTTAATTGAAAAGGGGTAGATTTATCAATATAATCCCCCAATTCTATATCAGTCGAGCAGTTTGAGAAAACAAAGACCAAGATAATAATAATTAAATATATTGTTTTATTCGCTATCATCTTTTTTTTGCATAAAGTACCACACACTAATAAAACACATCAAACAATAATTAATTTAATATATAAATTACTTCCCATCAACAAAATCCTGCAAATAAGAAAAGTTCCAAACAATTTACCTTCTTTTATTGCGTATTGTTACTTTTCTAAGGTTTTATTAAGTTCCTCTAGTTCTCTTTTATTTTTATCAACTATAGATTTCATTTCCTTAACTTTTTCTTCTACCTGTTTAATTTTTTCGGTCTTAGCTTTTTCTTGGTCGGTAGTAATTTCGCCACTTTCTTTTTGTCTCTTCACCTTTTCTTTAGCATCTTTAATCTTATCTTCATTGGCTTCTATTTGATCTTCTTGTTCTTTTATCCTTTGCTTAGATTCGTCTCTCTTTGCTTGTGCAGCAGCTTTTGCATCTGCAGCACGTTGCTGTCCAAATTCTTTACCTTTTAATTCGCCTTTGTTTTTACCATAAGCATTTCCTTTAGACTTTTCTTTAACAGCATTAGCTTCATTACTTTGCTTGTCTTTATTGTTGTTCTTATTAGGTTTTACTTCTTGCTTCGCATGTTCCTTGCCTTTTTGCTCTTTATTTCTATTGCCTTTATTCTGCTTATCTTTATCTTCAGTAAGTTTATTACCTTTATTAAGCTCTCCTTTTCCTTGGTCAGCATCTTCTAATTCTACTTTATCTTGCTGTTTGTTACCCTTAGATATTTCAGTCTTATTTACTGTTTTACTTTGCCCTTTTCTTTTTCCCTGTTTTTTGCCTTGTTCCTGTGCAAATGCAACAGATACAGAAAGAAATAATACTAATGACAATGATAATATATTTTTCATATCTTTAAATTTAAATATTGTTTAATAACGTGTCTATTTCGTTTTGAGTTTTTTTCATCTCAGCATCTGATGATATTATTATTTCATCGAGTTTTTGAGTTGACTCTTCAATCGCTTCAGTTTGCTTTTGTATCACATCAAGTGATTCTTCTGTTTGTTCTGTTTCGCTAGAACAAGCAATAATTAATCCTATTATAGGAATTAATAAAATTATTTTTTTCATTTATTTTATTTTTATATTTGTTTCGTTTTTTTAGTGGTTTCTAAACTATCTTGGCTTTTATTCTTTAATAATTTACCAACAAAAACAATGCTTACAACTCATCAACAAAATCTTGCAAATAAGAAAAAGTTTCTGATAATTTGCCTTCTTTTGTTGTAATAGAAGCTCGTTTAATTATACCTGTATTGTCTGTTCCGAAAAGCGAAGAAAAAACTTTTTCGATTAAGTCTGTACCAAAATCAACAGATGCATTTCTTGGTAATTCTCCTGGTAAATTATCTACAGCCATAACTGTTACTGCATCTTTATCGAAAGCAGTAGTTTCTTTTTGTGTTTTTAGATTGTATCCGTAAAGTGGCTCTGCTATTGTAGACGGTCGCACTGTTGATGGTATTGGGCCATCTATATCGCAACTTACATCGGCAATTACATCAATTTTAAAATCTGCTTCAGCCATATCTTTTTTTGTCATAAATACGGGGGAATTTTGATCCCAAAAATGACAAGCTATAAATAAATCTGTAGCTTTTGTATATGGCTTAAATGTAGATTTATAATCTTCTGGATGTTTAAAAAAGTGATCTAAATCGAAATGATCGTCATCTTTACGCTCTACATAATCCCAAGGATCTATTTGTGCAAAAACTAAATGTTCGTGGTTTCGTGTAAGAAATTGCTGTGCTGTAACTTTTTTAATATCTATATGCGATAATGTTTCCATTGCTCCATGCGCAACTCTACCACCGCCTGTAATTAATATTTTTATTGGATCTAGTTTTACTTTTGATAATTCTTGAATCATTTCATCCATATCGTGACATTCGTACGCAGGTTTTAAATCGTAAGAATTATGTTTTTTACCATAAGCTAATAAACCGTTGTATGCTCCGACTAACCCTGCCCAAAACCCAAAAGCAACAAGTCGCACTCCATTTTCGTTTGTTAAATATTCGTGATCTACAATCTGAATTTTCTTTGCTAAAATTTCTTTTAATAATGGTTGATTGTAAGGTTGTTTTTTTGCAGTGTGCGAGAAAAATAAATATGTTTTATCTTCTAAAAGTTTTGAAATTTCAACTTCTTTTACTCCTATCAGAATGTCGCAATCAGAAACATCATCAACTATATTTAATCCAAGTTCTGTATACTCTTCGTTTGTAAAACATCTATTCTCGCTAGATTGAAAAAATAATTCAACATTAGGGAATTTCTTTATTAATTCTACTCCTTGCTCTGGTGCAACAGCCACTCTTCTATCTGGTGGATTTTTAGTTTCTTTTAATATTCCTATTTTTAGCTTGTTCATATTTTCTAATTTGTTTACAGTTTTTTTTGTAGATAATCTGCATAAAAACGTATAATATAATATTATTCAATTTGGGAGCCTAAAAATATAAAATATATTTTAATTAATAGATTTTTTTATGATACATTTGCAAAATACAAATTATTATTGGGGTTGACTTGGTTTTGACAGCAACGTAGATAGTTCTGTAAGCATGTCGGGTAAGGAAACAATTCCCGTAAAACAAGGTTTCACAACTTTTAAACGGCAACGAAGAATTTGCTCTTGCTGCGTAATCGAACTATAGTAGATTACACTTCATCTTAGCTCTAGGAGCTTAGACGAGACATCCCTCTGAAGGAACACTTAATGCCACTCAGGATAAGGGGTGCCGAAAAAGGTTAGGTTAGTTTGAGCTTTACTTCGCAGCTCGAATGAAACTTAGAAGATAAGGTGTACATAGGCTGCTTATTGTCGGTGTGCATTCGAAAATTAATAATGGGATAAACATGTAGAAAGCGCAATTGTCACTTGTTTGGACCGGGGTTCGAGTCCCCGCAGCTCCACATTCGAGGGGAAATCATAAAAAATGGTTTCTCCTCTTTGTTTTTTATCACCGTAAGCTTCTGAAAACAAACTATTTAAAGTATATTCTATGGGTTCGATAATCGCAAAAATGGATAACTAGTAAGAGTCTTGTTAAATATTTAACTACTCAATCAAAACAAAAGCAGCCCAAAAATAAGGATCGTAGTTTACTCGCATTTCTTTTTGTGTTTCTGCAAAAGCTTGTTTTATGTCCTTTTGAATTATTAGTTTTTTATAGAATTTTGTCATAAATTCTTCGGTTTCTTTGTCTGGCACTTGCCAAAGGCTCATTATCATATAATTTACACCTGCCATTTTAAAAGCACGTTGCAAACCATAAACACCTTCGCTACCTTTTATATCGCCTAAACCTGTTTCACAAGCCGACATTACCACAAGTTTTGTTTTACGCATATCTATTTGCACAACTTCTTGAGCTGTAAGCACGCCATCATCTATGCTATTATTTTTATCTTGCAAATTCCAAACATCGTTAGCTCCAGCAAATACTAAACCCGAACGCATAAGTGGATTCGTATTATATACAAACGATAATACACCTACCCCCTTATCTCCACCTCTAAATACAATGTTATTTGTATCAATATTATTTTCTTCTGTTTTATATTTTTCTTTAAGGTCTGGATAGAAAAAACCGTGGGTAGCAATATGAAGAATATTACTTCTGCTAGCTATTTCTTTAAATTTACCTTCGGTTGCAATTGAGTTACTAAAATAATTAACGTTTAATTCTCCTTCTTTTAAAATGCTATCTATTCTTTCTGTTTCAGTATTAGTACCATCTAAATAGTTCCAAATCTGAGTTTGTGTATTTTCCGTATTGTAAACAATTCCTCCAAATAATGTAGCAGTTTCTAAAAATGAGTTATTTAATTTTATATTACTACTTTCTACAATTTTTGCAGTTGTAGTTTTTCGCTCGATACTATAAATATCGCTTAGGTAAATATTATTTTTCTTGGAAATGGCTGAAAATGATATTTTATGAAGTAAACCGTCTGGTGATAGATAAATTTTCTTGGCTCCTTTTAAGCTTTCTTCCATTGGTTTCCAAATAAGATTGTAAAGCTCATTATTTCCTTCTATATTTTTACCGTAAATACTATTTATATAGTTATAATTATTACCTCCAAATTTCCCAATTATTTGTATTCATTGCTTCTCTTCAAAAAGCGGTATCATTTCTGGATATTTACTTTCTGGCGTTATTATTAAAGCACAATAATAAGTTGTATCTGTCCAATTTTTATTATAATAATTAAAATGCACAAATTCAATGGCTACTTCATTTAACTTAAGTGTTTTTTGTACATCTTTCCAATTCATATTTTGAGTATTTTTAAGATCAAAAAATAATTGAGAAGATTTCACTAATTGTTTCTCTAGAATATTGGCCTGTTTCTCAAGTTCTTCTGGATTTTTGTCTCTTTCTGCAATAGGAATAGAATGTAATTTTGTAATTTCTTTTTCTAAATTAATCCATTTACTATATGTATTAATTAATGCTGTATCTTTAGAACTTAAAATAGCCGAACGCATAGCCGTAGAAGATTTTAAAAGCAGTCCTTTGTTTCTGATAGTATTATTATAAACATACTCTGTAATACTAGGGCTTTCTGCTTTTCTTTTTAAAGCAAATGAATTAAATGCTTTAAAATAAAATGAAACTGTATTAAAATACAATTCTTTTTCTTTTTCAGATAAAAATTGAAAGTTCTTAGTTATATTACTATTTGTAATGTATAACGCCTCAATATACAGCACCTCTGCTTTTTGATAATTACACATATTGCTGTATAATAGGGCAAGACTAATACAGCTTGATGCATAATCTGGGTGTTCTTTGCCTAGTACTTTTCCCCATATTTCCTTTGCTTCGATATACAATGGCTCGGCTTTTTTGTAGTTACCCATATTATAGTATAATCCCGCAAGATTATTACAGCTTGTAGCATAATCTGGGTGCTCTTTGCCTAATACTTTTTCTCGTATTACTTTGGCTTCAAGATACAGTGGTTCTGTTTTTTCGTAATTTTCTATATCATAGTATAATGCAGCAAGATTATTACAGCTTGTAGCATAATCTGGGTGTTCTTTACCCAATACTTTTTCACGGATTGCTTTGGCTTCAATATAAAGTGCTTCGGCTTTACTATAATTGCCTATGTTATTATATAATGCAGCTAGATTATTACAGCTTGTAGCATAATCTGGGTGTTCTTTACCTAATACTTTCTCTCTTATTGCTTTGGCTTCAATATAAAGTGGTTCGGCTTTACTATAATTTCCTATATTATTATATAATGCAGCTAGATTATTACAGCTTGTTGCATCATCAGGGTGTTCTTTGCCTGATACTTTTTCTCGTATTGTTTTAGCTTCAATATAAAGTGGTTCGGCTTTACTATAATCGCCCATGTTATTATACAATAGAGCAAGGTTGTTGCAGCTCCTTGCGTAATCAGAATGTTCTTTGCCTAATAATTTTTCTCGAATTGTTTTTGCTTCAATATAAAGTGTTTCGGCTT
>DAOVTE010000023.1 GCA_030627705.1 Bacteroidales bacterium | reverse complement strand
CAGAACCTTCTTTCCAGTACCCCTTATTAAGATATGCCATACCAATTCCGATTTTCATCATTGGCGACATTGTGCCAGAAGTAACTTCTCCAATCTCCTCGTCGTTTTCGTTTACAATTTTATAGTGTTGGCGAGGAATGCCTCTATCAACCATTTCGAAACCTTTCAGTCTTTGAGGAACTCCGTTTTCTTTTTGAGACTCAAAAAGCTCTCTGTCTATAAAATTATTGCCTTCTGTAAATTTAGTAATCCAGCCTAAACCTGCTTGTATAGGAGAGGTTTCATCATTAATATCGTTACCATATAAGCAAAATCCCATTTCTAATCTTAAAGTATCTCTTGCAGCAAGACCAATTGGTTGAATTCCAAATTCCTCACCTGCATCGAAAATTGCTTCCCATAGTTTATCAGCATCTTCGTTTGCTACATAAATTTCGCAACCTCCAGAACCTGTATATCCTGTTGTAGAGAAAATAACATCTTTTATTCCTGCAATATTAAGTTTCTTGAAAGTGTAATACTCCATATCTTCTACTGGAACATCAACAATCTTTTGCATTGTTTTTAATGCTAATGGACCTTGAACTGCTAATTGAGCAATCTCATCAGATGCATTGTATAATTCTTTGCCAACTTCCATTCCTAGTTTTTCTGCTTGTAATGAACACCAAGCCCAGTCTTTATCTATATTAGCTGCGTTTACAACTAAAAGATAAGTTTCAGAATCTATTCTGTAAACTAACAAATCGTCAACGATACCACCTTTACCATTAGGAAAACAAGAATATTGCACTTTACCATCTGATAATACAGCAACATCGTTTGTTGTTATTTTCTGAACAAATTCAAAAGCTTTTGAACCTTTTGCCCAAAACTCTCCCATATGCGAAACATCAAAAACACCAACTTTTTCTCTAACTGTAGAATGTTCTTTATTTATTCCAAAATATTCTACAGGCATATTGTAACCTGCAAAAGGAACCATTTTAGCACCAGACTCTATATGAAATTTTGTAAACGCTGTATCTTTCATTTATATAAATTTATGATTAAATAAATACTCAATAATATATGGATAACTACTAATTATCATAAAATCGAATTACCGACAAAAGTAAGCAAATAATTTGTAAAAAATATGACAAAAATTCTATAACCTATATTTTTTAATACAATTTTCAAATAAATACCTATTGTTTAGCAATGCGCAAAAATATTAAATGATAATTGTCATAAAAAAATATTACAAAAATCATTTATTAAAGGATGCAGTAGTCCTAATTTTATATCAAGTATTAAAACTTTAAATTATGACAAAAATCGAACAACTAGTTAATGATTTAACTGGTAAATATGGAAAAGAAAGAAAAAGCTTAATGCCCATTCTTCAAGGTATTGTAAAAGAAAAAAGATACGTAGATAATACTGATATGGTTCATATAGCAAGAGCGCTTGATATTTCAGCAGCTGATGTTTATGGTGTAGCCTCTTTCTATTCTTTTATAGAAAATAACGAAATGGGTAAATATGTAATTCGCATATGTAAATCTATTACTTGCGAGATGAAAGGTAAGCATAAAATTCTAAAAGCATTAGAAGAAGAATTACGTATTAAACTTGGTGAGACCACTCACAACAAAAGGTTTACTTTGTTAGAAACCAACTGTTTAGGGTTGTGCGACGTTGGTCCCGCAATGCTAATAAACGAGGAGCCATACACAAAGCTCACACCAGAGAAAGTTCATGAAATATTGGTTGATTATAGAAACGAAGTAAAATAAATATTATGGCAAATAATAATAAATTAAAAAGAGCAGATATAATTTTTAGTACTTATTCAGTAGATCCTTACGACGTATTGGATATGGCTATGAAAAAGGGAAAAACAGATGTTATAAACGAGCTTATTGAGTCTGGTTTACGTGGTAGAGGTGGAGCAGGTTTTCCAACTGGATTGAAATGGAAATTTATGGCACAAGAGAATAACGAAGAAAAATATATTATTTGTAATGCCGACGAAGGTGAACCAGGAACATTTAAAGACAGAAAACTTCTAGTTGATGTTCCTAGAAAAGTAATTTCGGGAATGGCAATAGCAGGTTGGGCTACCAATTCTAAAAAAGGTATAATATACTTGCGTGCAGAGTATAACAACTTAATACCAGCATTAGAAAAAGAAATCGAAGTATTTAATAAATATGCATCTAAATTTGATTTAGATTTTTCTGTAAATATTTATAGCGGTGCTGGAGCATACGTTTGCGGCGAAGAAACTGCTTTAATAGAATCTATGGAAGGAAAAAGAGGCGAACCTAGAAACAAACCTCCTTTTCCTATACAATCTGGATATTTAGGGAAACCAACATTAGTAAATAATGTTGAAACTTTTGCTGCTGCTTCTATGGTTTGTCGTTACGGAGCTAAAAAATACGAATCTTATGGAACCAGCGACCAACATGGCTCTAAGTTATTTTCCTTATCTGGAGATTCTCCAAAAGAAGGAGTACACGAGCTAGAATTAGGCATGAAAATATCTGACTTTGTTGAAGAATATGGCGATGGCGACACAAAAGCTGTTCAAATAGGTGGAGTAGCAGGATTCTGTATTCCTCGTAAAGAGTTTGACCAAACAATTATTGGAGAAGGAAATACAACAGGCGGTGCAACAATGATTTTTAACAGTACGCGTTCTATGTATAATGTAATACATAATTACCTCGACTTTTTTGCAGAAGAATCGTGCGGGCAATGTACTCCTTGTAGAGTTGGAACACAACAATTACTTAAAGGTGTAGAGGCTGTTAAAGCTGGCAATAAACCAGAGTCGTATCTTGATGATTTAGTTAAACTAAGTAAAACGATGAAACTTACATCTAAATGTGGATTAGGACAATCGGTTACAAATTCATTTTCATCAATAGTGAAAAATTTTAGAGAAGAAATGATTTACTAATGTCATTGAATCATTAAAAAAATAAATCATTGAATCATTAAATGTAGAAAAAATGTCAAAAATAAATTTAATAATAGACGGGCAATCCATAGAAGTAGAAAAAGGTATAACTATTATGGATGCTGCAAAAAAAATAAACGTAAACATACCAACCCTCTGTCATCACGAAGATTTATGTGTAGCAGGTAATTGTAGAGTTTGTGTTGTAGAAGTTAAAAATCACGAAAGACTTGAAGCATCTTGTGCTGTACCTGCAGAAGATGGAATGGAAATATTAACAAATACTGCAAAAGTAAGAAATGCACGTAAAGATATTGTATCTCTTTTAGTATCTGAGCATAATACACAATGTACAACTTGCTACCGTAATACAAATTGCGAATTACAAGATTTAGCTGCAGAATACAACGTAGATGGTGATAGATACTTAAGCGTTCTAAAACCAAATATCAAAGTAGATAAATCATCTTGGGCAATAGAAAAAGACGATAGTAAATGTGTACGTTGTCAGCGATGTGTAAGAACTTGCGCAGAATTGCAACACGTAAATGCATTAACAGTAAGCCATAAAGGCGACGAAATGAAAATTTCTACTTTTGCAGACTTACCATTTAACGAAGTTGTTTGTACAAATTGTGGACAATGTGTAAATCGCTGTCCTACAGGAGCATTAACAGAGCGTAGATATTTCGACGATGTTTGGGAAGCTATAGGCGATCCAGATAAACACGTTGTAATGAATACAGCACCTTCTGTACGAGTTGCATTAGGCGAAATGTTTGGAAACGAAGTAGGAACAAGAGTAACAGGTAAGATGGTTACTGCAATGCGTAAAATGGGTGCAGATTCGGTTCTTGATACAGATTTTGCTGCCGATTTAACAATTATAGAAGAAGGCAACGAACTTTTAACAAGACTTAAAGGCGCTTTGGTTGATGGTGATACATCAATAAAATTACCAATGATAACTTCTTGTTCTCCTGGTTGGGTTAAGTTTATAGAGCACATGTTCCCTAATTATTTAGATCATTTATCTACTTGTAAGTCTCCTCAGCAAATGTTTGGAGCAATGACAAAAACTTATTATGCTGAGAAAAAAGGAGTAGATCCTAAGGACATAGTAAGTGTTGCTGTAATGCCTTGTGCTGCTAAGAAATACGAAGCTAATCGCCCAGAAATGAACAGCAGTGGATACCGTGATATTGATGCAGGTCTTACAACTAGGGAGTTTGGTTTAATGATTAAACAAGCAGGTTTAGACTTCAATAATTTAGAAGATTCTGAATTTGATAGCATAATGGGGCAATCTACAGGAGCTGGAATTATTTTTGGTGCTACAGGTGGAGTAATGGAAGCGGCTTTACGTACAGCTTATGCTGTTGTAACAGGAAGATCTGTTCCTTTCGAAAATCTTAATATTACTGCTGTTCGTGGTACAGAAGGTATTAGAGCTGCAAGTATTAAAATAGAAGATACATTACCAGAATGGAGTTTCTTAGAAGGTGTAGACTTGAACGTGGCTGTTGCTCACGGACTTAAAAATGCACGAGTAATAATGGACGAAGTTGCTGCAGGAACATCTACATATCACTTTATTGAAGTTATGGGTTGCCCAGGCGGATGTATTGGTGGCGGTGGACAACCAATTCCAACAAATGCAGAAATTAGAGCGAAACGTACAAAAGCTATTTATGAAGAAGATATGAGCAAACCAATTCGTATGTCGCACGAAAATCCAGAAATTACTCAGATTTACGAAGAGTTCTTAGAAAAACCATTAGGTCATAAATCGCACGATTTATTACATACTTCATACAGAAAACGTAACAGGTATTAGTTTTTTTTCTATTAATAACTATTTTTTTAAGCAGCCCCATTTTTGGGGCTGCATTTTTTTTATACTTTTGCCAAAGATTATGATAGACTTTTTTCAAAACATAGAAGTATATTCACCAATAGGAATTATTATTTTGATTTCCGCAGGATTCATTGTCGGAATAATAAACACTTTTGCAGGAAGTGGTTCCGTAATTACTTATTCGCTGTTTATGCTACTGGGCTTACCATCTGGCGCAGCTAACGGAACGCTACGTATAGGCGTTGTAATGCAAACACTTGCAGCAAGCTTAACCTATAAAAACAATAATGTTCTTGATATCCGAAAAGGATTACTCTTAGGTATTCCCACAACAATAGGTTCACTAATAGGTGCACAGATTGCAATCTCTATTAACAAAAGTATTTTTGAAACACTTGTTGGCTTCGCTGTACTAATAATGTTAGTTTTAGTATTCCTTAAACCAGATAAATGGATAAAAGGTCAAGCTGGGAAAGTTAAATCTAAATCTACTTATGTTCAGATTCTTATATTTTTTTTAATAGGAATTTATGGAGGATTTATACATATTGGTATAGGCATTTTTTTATTAGCAGGATTAGTTCTTAATGCAGGTTACGATTTAGTTAGAGCAAATGCATTAAAGGTTTTTATTGTATTGCTATACAGTCCGTTTGCTTTAGCAATTTATATGTATAACGACCAAGTTGCATATTTAATGGGTGGAATAGCCGCAATAGGAAATCTTTTTGGCGGAATAGTAGCTTCAAAACTTGTTATTAAACGTGGAACAAAACTTATTAGATATATTCTAATTGTTGTGCTCTTATTATTTGCTGCTAGAATGTTTGGCGTTTTTGGGTTATTTGTTTAGTTTCTTTAACTTTTATTTATCAATATCATTTCTTAAGTTTGCAAGGAATATAATTAGAATGATTTACTAAATAATAAACAGATGAAAACGGCAGAAATAAAAACAGACAAAGGCATAATGAGCGTAGAATTTTACGAAAATGATGCTCCAAATACAGTTGATAATTTTATTAAACTATCTAAAAAAGGATTTTACAATGGATTAACATTTCATAGAGTTATTCCTGATTTTGTAATACAAGGTGGTTGCCCAGACGGAACTGGTGCTGGTGGACCAGGTTACTCTATAGATTGCGAATTAGATGGTGATAATCAATATCACGATAAAGGAGTATTATCTATGGCTCATGCAGGTAGGAATACAGGAGGATCACAATTTTTTGTATGTCATAGCAGAAATAATACGTCGCATTTAGACAGAAATCACACTTGTTTCGGAAAAGTTGTAAAAGGTCTAGAAATTATAGATGAAATTAAAGCTGGCGATAAAATTTTAGAAATTACTATTTCTGAATAAATAATAACTACTAGCATTAAATAAAGGCTGTCTCTAAGAAAATAATGAGATAGCCTTTTTTTTAAATTATTAATTTATAAAATTAAAAAAATGAAATATCCAGAATATTACGATAATGTAAAAGAAATTTCTCTTACAGATCCCCTAGCTGATGTTTTAGGAAGTTTAGACGAAGGAAAAGTTACTTTTTCTTATCTTCAAATTGTTAAATCAGCGGGACATAGCTGTCCTACAGTTGCAGGCGCATACCTTATTACACGCAAAGCTCTAGAAGCACTGTATGGTGTAGAAACTCCAGTAAGAGGAAATATAAAAGTTGAATTTAAAGAAAATATTGAAGAGGGAGTTGCAGGAGTTATAGCAAATGTAATTTCTAATATTACAGGTGCAACAAGAATAACAGGGTTTAAAGGCTTAAATGGTAAATTCGCAAGACATAGTCTAATGTATTTCGATAAAAATATAAATTCAAGTGCAAGATTTACTAGACTTGACACAAATAAGTCTGTAGATGTTTTTTACGACCCATCATCTGTTGTTCCAGATGCCAATATGATGCCTATTATGCAAAAAATAATGATAGACACAGCAAGCATAGAAGAGAAAAAACAATTTAAACTACTATGGCAAAAAAGGGTAAAAGAAATCCTAATAGATAATTGTGATAATAGTGATGTTATTAAAGTGGTTGAGGTTTAATAAGATTGCATACAGCTACACTTATATTACCTTATCCTTTCTGATATAAAAGAATAAAATAATTTCTCACTCACCACAATAATTGTCCACAACTTATTAACTATTGACATAATTACAATATAAAAAATTAATTTTGTACAAAACGGTAAAAATTTACAAATGGCAAATACAGAAAATTTACATAAAATAGCTACACAAGTTCGTAGAGATATTGTTAGAATGGTTCACCAAAATGCTTCTGGTCACCCAGGTGGTTCATTGGGTTGTGCAGATTTTTTGACAACTCTATATTTTGAGATTCTAAATCACGATTCATCAAATTTTGATATGGATGCTAAGAACCAAGATGTTTTCTTCTTGTCTAACGGACATATTTCTCCAGTTTGGTATAGTGTATTAGCCCGCTCTGGTTATTTTCCGGTAAAAGAACTTAGTACGTTCAGAAATCTAGACTCACGTTTACAAGGACACCCTACTACTGCCGAGGGATTAGAAGGAATTAGAATTGCATCAGGCTCTTTAGGTCAAGGTTTATCTGTAGCTTTAGGAACAGCATTAGCTAAAAAATTAAATAACGACCACAGTTTAGTTTATACACTACATGGCGATGGTGAATTACAAGAAGGTCAGGTTTGGGAAGCTGCAATGTTTGCATCAGCCAGAAAAATAGATAATATTATTGCCACTGTAGATTTTAACGGAATGCAAATAGACGGAACAACCGACGATGTTATGTCTTTAGGAAATCTAAAAGCAAAATGGGAAGCATTTGGTTGGCTTGTAGTAGAAATGGACGGACATAATTTCGATGAAATTATTAAAAAAATAAAACTTGCACAGTCATACACAGGTAAAGGAAAACCAGTTGTAATACTAATGAAAACTGAAATGGGAGCAGGTGTAGATTATATGATGGGAACTCACAAATGGCACGGAAATGCACCAAACGATGAGCAACTTGCAATTGCACTAAATCAATTAGAAGAAACAATAGGTGATTATTAACCTTTTAAATGATTAATTGGGAATAAAATATGATAAAACACACAGTCATAATATTAATACTGCTTTTAGGAATTTTAAATTTATCGGCACAAGAGCAACAAAAGAAAGTAAGAATCCTTTTTATTTTCGATGGTTCGCAGTCTATGCTAGGCAGATGGGAAAGCGGAAATAAAATAAAAGTTGCCAAAAAATTACTTTTACAAATGGTAGATAGCTTAGATAAAGTACCAACTGTAGAAATGGCATTAAGAGTTTATGGGCATCAAAGCGTTGTTCCTCCACAAGATTGTGGCGATACTAGATTAGAAGTCCCTTTTGGTAGATCTAATGCTAAAAATATTAGAAATGTATTAAATGAAATTAGACCAAAAGGCACCACACCTATTGCACATTCACTTGCGCTTGCCGCAGGAGATTTTCCCGCTAGTAACGATAGTAGAAATATTATTATTCTTATAACAGATGGAATAGAGGCATGTGATGGTGATCCATGTGCCGTTTCATTAGCTCTGCAAAAAAAAGGAATTATTCTTAAACCTTTTGTTATAGGCATTGGCTTAGATGTAGAATTTAAAAAAACTTTCGAGTGTGTTGGTCAGTATTACGATGCAGCAAACGAAAGTAGATTTAAAGAAGTTCTAGGCGTAGTTATTTCTCAGGCATTAAACAATACAACTTGTCAAATTAATTTACTTGATGAAGCAGGTGTGCCAACTGAAACAAATGTAAACATGACCTTTTACGATAATTTCTCTGGCAAAATCAAAAAGAATTATATTCACACAATAAACAATAGAGGAGTTCCAGATACAGTTGTTTTAGAACCATTTATTACATATAGAATGGTGGCACATACGATTCCTCCTGTTTTTATAGATAGCATAAAACTTACACCAGGTAAACATAGAATTTTTGCTGTTGATGCCCCACAAGGATATTTAATAGTAAAATCTTCGGATAATAGACAAAGAGATTTAAAATTTATTGTTAGACAAGAAGGTAAAATGAATACTCTAAATGTACAAAAGACTAATTCTGCCGAGAAATATATTACAGGAAAATATGATATAGAAATACTTACACTTCCTCGAATTTATATTAATGATATTGATATCTCTCAATCTCATACAACAACATTACAAATTCCAACTTCAGGAATAGCTACTTTTATGTATCCTACAGAAGGTTACGGAAGTCTTTTTTTACAGAAAGATAATAAATTAGAATGGATATGTAATCTTAAAACTAACGTTTATAGAGAATCGATAAATTTGCAACCCGGTAATTACAAAATTGTTTTTAGAACAAAAAATGCCAAGCAAATGATATACACAACAGAAAAAGAATTTAAAATTAAATCAGGATCATCAGTTCCTATTAGATTATAGAAATTAGCCTAATAAAAATAAAAGATTATGAAAGAATATACTTATACAGAAACAAAAGATACACGTTCGGGTTTTGGAGCAGGATTACACCAATTAGGAAAAACTAACAAGAATGTTGTTGCAATGTGTGCTGATTTAATTGGTTCGTTAAAAATGGATAATTTTGTAAAAGAAAATCCAGAAAGGTTCTTTCAAGCTGGTATAGCAGAAGCAAATATGACAAGCGTTGCTGCAGGATTAACAATAGGAGGTAAGATTCCATTTATTGGTACATTTGCTGCATTTGCTACAGGTAGAGTATATGATCAAATTCGTCAATCAGTAGCATATTCTAATAAAAATGTAAAAATTTGTGCTTCTCATGCAGGTTTAACTCTTGGCGAAGATGGGGCAACACATCAAATATTAGAAGATATTGGATTAATGAAAATGTTGCCGAATATGGTTGTAATTAATCCATGCGATTATAATCAAACAAAAGCAGCAACATTAGAAATTGCAGATTATGTTGGACCAGTTTATTTAAGATTTGGTAGACCAAAAGTTCCAAATTTTACTCCAGAAAATCAAGAATTTAAAATTGGCGAAGCGGTAATGTTAAATAAAGGCACCGATGTTTCAATTTTTGCAACAGGGCATTTAGTATGGGAAGCCATAAAAGCAGGCGAAACCTTAGAAGCAAAAGGTATTTCTGCCGAAATTATTAATATTCATACAATTAAGCCTTTAGATAAAAAAGCAATATTAGACTCCGTTGCTAAAACAGGAGCAGTAGTTACAGCAGAAGAGCATATGCTTAACGGAGGCTTAGGAGATAGCATTGCACAATTATTAGCTTTAAACAACCCAAAACCAATTGAAATGATTGGAGTTGATGATGAATTTGGAGAAAGTGGTCATCCAGAAAAATTAATGATAAAATACGGTTTAACTGCCAATAATATTGTAGCAGCAGCCGAAAAGGTAATTTCTAGGAAATAAGTGTAATTGCTATTATTTTTATCATTCTTAGCATCATTAATAAAATACAAAACATATTAAAAAAATATAGTACTACTACCATTGAAGAAATGGATTATGTTAAATTAATGCAAAGAACAGACACAAAATTCTTCTTTAGCATTAGTAAACTAGAGGATATATTATTTTCTGCAAAAGAAAATTATAATGTGCTAGAAATAGATAATAATTGTATATTAAACTATAATACTTTATATTTTGATACCAAAAAGTTTTCTTTATATACTCAACATCAAAACGGAAAACTAAATAGATACAAAATACGACATAGGCAGTATATAGAATCTGATATAAGTTACTTTGAAATTAAGTTTAAATCAAACAAAGAAATAACAATAAAGAAACGCATAGAAAGACCATCTATTGAAAAAACATTATCTAAAGAATCTAAAGAATTTATTGAAAATTACTCTTCGCTAAATCCCAATAGCCTTGAACCAAAATTATATAGTAAATTCTCAAGAATTACACTAGTTCATAAAACAAAAGTAGAACGAATTACCTTTGATTTTAACTTGAGCTACAAATCAAATAATAATAATATTAACTTGCCTTCTATTGTAATAGCTGAAGTAAAAAAGGACAAACATTCTACTCCTTCTGATATGATAAAGATATTACATAAAAATAAAATCTATAAACAAAGATTTAGTAAATACTGTATAGGTACAAGTTTATTAAACCAAGATCTTAAAAGTAATAGATTTAAACATAAGTTATTAACTATAAATAAAATAAACTATGACCAATTTAATGCTTTTACTAAATGATTTAAGCCTTGGAGGAATTGAACTAATAGACCTTAAAGGCTTTATTAATTTACTACTTAGATTCCTTTTCAATTTTGTGATAACCACATTTATTATAAGATTTTTATATTATCCTAACTCTAGGCGAAGAGATTATTTGTTTACTTACATTATGATAAGTACAGCAATATTTTTATTGATTATCTTACTTGAAACAATAAAACTAAATATTGGATTTGCACTTGGACTTTTTGCAATTTTTGGAATTATTAGGTATCGTACAAATACAATTCCTATTAAGGAAATGACGTATTTGTTTGTTGTTATTGCAATATCTGTAATTAATGGTATAACGTCAAAGAAAATATCTTACGCAGAAATATTGCTAACAAATACGCTATTTATTTTTGTTTTATTCTTTTTAGAAAAAATATGGCTTTCAAGAAACGAATCAAAAAAAATTATTACTTACGAGAAAATTGAGCTCATAAAACCAGAAAAAAGAGAAGAGCTTATTCTAGATATAGAAAACCGAACAGGTATAAAAATTAACCGATTAGAAATTGGAAAAATAGATTTTCTAAGAGACACAGCTAATATAAGAATATACTACTTCGAAGATTCTAATATTATAAACCACGAAGGAGAAAAAGATTCTCAGTTACTAGATAATGATTAATAAATATCAATAATACGTTTAGTTTTTAGGAATATTCTCAATTACATTAACTAGATGTTTCCAAAATTTTTCTACAGTCTCAATATTTATTTTCTCGTCTGGCGAATGCACTGCTCTTAGCGTTGGCCCAAAAGAAATCATATCTAAATTTGGATACTTTTCTAAAAACAACCCACACTCTAGGCCTGCATGAATAGATCTAACAACAGGAATTTTACCAAATAATCGTTTGTAAGAATCTACAGTAATATCTAAAATCTCAGATTTAGGGTTTGGTGCCCAACCTGGATAACCATCGGAGTGTACAACATCAGCTTTAGCAAGATTAAACACGCTTTCTACCATGTTTGCAATATCTCGTTTAGAGCTATTATTATCGCTTCGTTGGCTTGTGGAAATTACAATACTATTTTTGTCTTTAAATTTAACAGAAGCTAGGTTTGTAGATGTTTCTACCATTCCCTTCATTTTCTGACTCATTGAAATAACTCCATGCGGACAAGCATAAATTGCATTTAATAATTTGTGCTGTGTTTTTTGATCTATAATTGTATCTGGAATAGTAGCACTTTCTAAAGTCATGTTAAAATTTGGCTCAGTAATAGAATATTCATCTTTAATATCTATTAATATCTTAGCAAAATATTTTTCAAGTTCTTTTTTGTTAGCCTTTGGAATTACAAAAACAGCTTCGGCCTCACGAGCAATAGCATTTCGTAAATTTCCTCCATCAAGATAATTAATTTTAATATCAAACTGGTGTTCTGAAAACCAAAGTATGCGGTTTAATATTTTATTTGCATTACCAAGTCCCTTATGTATTTCGTCGCCAGAGTGTCCTCCCTTTAACCCTTTAATATTAATTTTATAGGCTAATACATTTTCTGGCGTTTTATCTAAATAATAATAAAAAGTTGCAACTGTATCTATTCCTCCAGCGCAACCAATAAACATTTCACCTTCATCTTCGGAGTCTAAATTTAATAAAATACTACTTTCAAAAAAACCTGGTTTTAAGGCAAAGGCACCTGTTAGTCCTGTTTCTTCATCTACTGTAAAAAGAGCTTCTATAGGGCCATGCTTAATATCTTTAGAAATTAATATTGCCATTTGTGCAGCCATACCTATTCCATCGTCAGCTCCAAGTGTTGTTCCTTTTGCTTTAACCCAATCTCCATCAATATATGCTTGTATTGGATCTGACTCAAAATCGTGTACTATATCGTTATTTTTCTCGCATACCATATCAATATGAGATTGCATAATAACAGATTTTCTGTTTTCCATTCCAATAGTTGCAGGTTTGCTCATCACAATATTTCCTACTTCATCTTGCTTTGCAGTAATATTATTTTTTTTAGCCCAATCTAGCAGATATAATATTATCTTTTCTTCTTTCTTTGATGGACGTGGAATTTTACATATCTCACTAAATATAGTCCAAACTTCTTTTGGATTAAGGTCTTTTATAGAATTCATAATTATTTTTTTATAAAAATATTACTTTAGAATTTAATAAAGCTTGTTTTACAACAGTTGAAAATAATTTTCATAACATTTCGCATAAAAAAAACCCTCAACAATTTGTTGAGAGTTTAGAATATGTAACTTTATGTTATGCAGGTTTTAAATTTTCTGCACCATCCAGCATTCCTTTTAATTGTTCAGGGTCATGAATAATAACAGGAATATGTTGTGGACAAATCCAAAAGTGAGTCTCTAAGAAATCAAACTTTACTAAAGGAATTTCTTTTTCTCCTCTTTTACAAACTATACATGTTTTTTCTACGTTCTTCATAATAATATATTTTTTCTGCAAATTTATAATTTTTTTTGATTAATCAAATAAAAGACACGAAAGTCTTTTATCGAAAATGGAAATTAAATATCCTATATTGTTTTAGATTTATCAATCATTAATAAATCTGCTAAAGCAATTGCAGTAATTGCTTCTATTATAACAGGAACACGTAATGCAATACAAACATCGTGTCTGCCAGAGATTATTAATTCCTCAACTTTATTTGTTTTTAGATTTATTGTATTTTGTGGCTTACCTATGCTTGCTGTTGGCCTAACAGCTAATCTAAAAACTAAATTATTACCATTTGTAATACCTCCGTTTATACCACCTGAATTGTTTGTGTCAGTTTTTCCGTCTACATCAATAATATTATCGTTAAAATCGCTACCTAACATTTTTACTGAATTAAATCCTGCACCAAACTCAATTGCTTTTATTCCAGGAATAGAGAATGCCAATTTAGAAATCTGAGATTCTACTGAATTAAAAAAAGGCTCTCCCAATCCTATTGGTATATTTGTTGCATTACATTCTATAATACCTCCAACAGAATCTTTATTTTTAATTGCGTTATCTATTGTTTGATTAATATTCTTGCTACCCCCTACTTCAATTAACTCTGCATTTATTCTAATTTTATTAAGTATTATTTTTGCTATTACACCAGCAGCAACTAATCCTAAAGTTAATCTGCCCGATGAATGTCCACCACCCCTATAATCGTTATTACCATTATATTTTTTCTTTGCTACAAAGTCTGTATGACTAGGTCGTGGATGATTAATAAGATTTGTATAATCTTTAGATTTTTTATTGTTATTCTCAAATTCGATTAATATTGGAGTTCCTGTTGTTTTTCCATTAAATACACCTGATTTAATAATTGTCTTATCTTCTTCTATTCGTGAGCTTGTGCCTTTTATACCACTTTTACGCCTGCTTATATCGTTAATAAAACTATTTTCGTTTATTTCTATGCCTGCAGGACAATTATCTACTAAAACACCTACCGATTCTCCATGCGATTCTCCAAAAATTGATATTCTAAAAATATTCCCAAATGTATTCATAATCAGTTATTTATGTTTTGATAAATATTTATTAACGAATGTTATTTGTATAATCTCTAATTTATTTTTAGTGGGTCTTTTACTTTTTGTGATAAAAGAGCTATACTTATTACCTCCATAATATCATCAACATAATGAAACTTTAATCCTTTAATATAGATTTCGTTTATTTCTTCAATATCTTTTTTGTTTTCTTTAGAAAGAATAATGTCTTTAATACTTGCTCTTTTTGCTGCAAGAATTTTCTCTTTTATTCCTCCAACTGGCAGCACTTTTCCTCTTAAAGTTATTTCACCAGTCATTGCAAGATTTCTTTTAACTTTTCGTTGAGTTAATGCACTAACCAACGAAGTAATGAGTGTAATTCCTGCAGATGGACCATCTTTTGGGGTAGCACCTTCTGGGAAATGCACATGAATATTCCAATTATCGAAAACTGAGTTTGCAATTCCTAATTTATCAGCGTGAGATTTAATCCATTCTACAGCAATTACTGCAGATTCTTTCATCACATCCCCTAAATTACCTGTAAGAGTTAATTTGCCTTTACCTTTACTTATACTTGTTTCTACAAACAATATTGTTCCACCAACTGATGTCCAAGCTAAGCCTGTAACTACTCCTGCGTAGTCGTTTCCTTGATATACATCTCGTATAAATTTAGGAGCGCCTAATATTTCGTTTAAATCGGCAATATTTAGCTTTTTATTATATTTTGTTTCCATTGCAATCTTTTTAGCAGTTGCTCTAATTATTTTTGCAATAGTTTTATCTAACCCTCTAACTCCTGATTCTCTAGTATAATTATCAACTATATATTCGAAAACAGTTTTGTTGAATGAGATTTGTTTTTTAGTAATTCCGTGATTTTCTAACTGACGAGGAACTAAATGGCGTTTTGCAATTTCCATTTTTTCTTCTACTAGATATCCACTAACTTCTATAAGCTCCATTCTATCACGCAAAGCTGGACTTATTGCTCCAATATTATTTGCTGTTGCAATAAACATAACTTTAGATAGATCGAAATCTAAATCTAAAAAGTTATCGTGAAAAGAATTATTTTGCTCGGGATCTAAGACTTCTAAAAGAGCAGAAGAAGGGTCTCCTCTAAAGTCTGAACCTACTTTATCTATTTCATCTAAAATAAACACAGGATTTGCTGTTCCAGCTTTTTTAATATTCTGAATAATTCTACCCGGCATTGCGCCAATATATGTTTTTCTGTGCCCACGAATCTCAGATTCATCATGTAATCCACCTAATGACATTCTTACATACTCACGTCCTAGCGATTTTGCTACTGATTTTCCTAGAGAAGTTTTCCCAACCCCTGGAGGTCCGTGCAAACAAATTATTGGCGATTTTAAATCGCCTTTCAGTTTTAATACTGCTAAATATTCAAGAATTCTTTCTTTAACCTCATCTAAGCCAAAATGATCCTGATCTAAAGTTGTTGTTGCATTTTTTAAATCGTAATTGTCTTCGGAATATTCATTCCAAGGAATCTCAACAAGAGTTTGTAAGTAATTTATTTGTACAGAATGCTCTGGCGATGCAGGGTTTAAACGTTTAAGTTTATTAATTTCTTTATCGAAAACCTCTGCAACATCTTTGTTCCATTTTTTAGATTTTGCTTTTTCGGTTAAGTCTACTATTTCTTGTTCAGACGGACTTCCACCAAGTTCTTCTTGTATAGTTTTTATTTGTTGGTTTAAAAAATATTCTCGTTGCTGTTGGTCTAAATCTGTTTTAACTTTATGCTGTATATCTTGTTTTATTTCTAACTTCTGAATTTCTAGCGAAAGTATTTCTAATAATCTTATTGCTCTTTCTTTAATGTTGTCATTCTCTAACAATGCTTGTTTTTCTTTTGGATCTATATCGCTATTAGAGCAAATAAAATTTACTAGAAACTTAGAGTTTTCTATATTTTTTATTGCAAATGTTGCTTCTGTTGGAATGTTAACAGAAAGTTTAATAATTTTTAATGATATTTCTTTTAGCGATTTAACAATTGCATCAAATTCCATATCATCTTTATCTGCATAAATCTCGTGTAAATCGGTAATGTCTGCAATAATATATGGATCTTCAGACTCCCACTTATTAACAACAAAACGTTGTTTTCCTTGAATAATTACTGACGTTGTATCGTCTGGCATTTCTAATATTTTCAGGATTTTAGCAACTGTTCCTGTTGTATATAAGTCCTCGAATCTAGGGTCGTCTATATTAGAATTCTTCTGCGATAAAGCACCTATATATGTGTTGTTTTTGTATGCTTCTCTTATTAGCTTAAGTGATTTTTCTCTACCTACGGTTATTGGCAGAATTATTCCAGGATATAAAACTGTATTTCTAAGAGATAATACTGGTAATGTCTTTTCTAATTTAACATTTTCTAGTATATCGCTATCGTCTCCTATATTTAACGGAATTATTGTTTCATTTTCACTTCCATCACCTAAAAATAAGTCTAATATATTTTTATCTTTTTCTGTGCTCATCTATTATTTTTTTAACGACAATTTGTCATTCTTTTCGTTTATTTTTTTTGAACTTGTTATTATTCAATTGCTATGCCAGTTTTAGATTTGTTAATGTTAAAAATCCAGATTGTATAGCAAAAGGGTTAAACAAGAGATTCTCCTGTCATTTCAATAGGCTTTTCAATATCTAGTAATTTGAGTAGAGTTGGTGCTATATCTGCTAATTTACCATCACTAATTTTTTTGTATTCGTTATTTATTAAAATACAAGGTACTGGATTTAATGAATGTGCTGTGTTAGGAGATCCATCAGAATTTATTGTAAAATCAGAATTGCCATGGTCTGCAATAATTAGTGCAGAATAATTGTTATTCTTAGCTGCCTCAACTACATCTTTAACACAATTATCGATTACGTTTACTGCTTTTAAAATTGCATCGTAGATCCCTGTATGCCCAACCATATCACCATTTGCAAAATTAACAACTATAAATTCTGCTTTATTATTATTTATTAATTCTACCAATTTATCTCTGACTAAATAAGCGCTCATCTCAGGTTGTAAATCGTAAGTAGCCACTTTAGGTGATGATATTAAATATCGTTTTTCGTTTTTGAATTCTTGCTCTCTACCACCAGATAAAAAAAATGTTACGTGTGCATATTTTTCTGTTTCCGCAATTCTTATTTGTTTTCTCCCTGCTTTATAAACTAACTCGCCAATTGTATATTTAATATTCTCTTTATCGTAAAAAACGTTTATACCTTTAAAACTTGCGTTATAATTTGTCATTGTAAAAAATTGCAAAGGAATTGTTTTCATTCCTTCACTAAGCATATTTTCTTGGGTCAAAACTGTTGTTAATTGTCGTAATCTATCTGTTCTATAATTAAAGCAAATAACTACATCGTCTGGCTTTATTGTGGTTATTGAATTATTATTTTCATCAACATTTATTATTGGCTTAATAAATTCATCTGTAATATTATTATCGTAAGATTGCTTTACTGATTTTAGAATATCCTTAGATTTTTCGCCAGTTCCATCAACAAACATATCGTAAGCTATTTTAATTCTATCCCAACGTTTATCCCTATCCATTGCATAATATCTTCCAGAAACTGTAGCTAATTTGGTTTGCGAATTTTCTAAAAAAGTTAAAAGTTCAGAAATATAACCGAATCCACTTTTGGGGTCGGTATCTCTACCATCAGTAAGCGCATGAATATATGACTTTTTCAATCCGTATGAGTCTGAAATTTCGCAAAGTTTATAAAGATGATCTTGCATAGAATGTACCCCTCCATCGGAAAGTAAACCTATAAAATGCACTTGTTTATTTTTGTTCTTTGCATACTCAAAGGCTTGTATTACCTGTGAATTCTTTGCTAAAGTATTTTCCTGAATTGCTTTGTTTATTTTTACTAGATCTTGATAAACTACTCTTCCTGCTCCAATGTTTAAATGTCCAACCTCAGAATTTCCCATTTGTCCGTTTGGTAAGCCAACATCTTCGCCAGATGTTAATAATGTAGAGTTTGGAAATGTTTTTAATAAATTATCTATATATGGTGTTTCGCCTTGGGTAATTGCATCTGATTTAGATTTATCGCCAACTCCCCAACCATCTAATATTATTAGTATTGCTTTATTATTCATTATATATTTATTTATAAACAAAGATATAAATTAATGTTTTATAATTATTACAAAACAAAAAATGACTCTATAATTTATGTATAATTAAATATATTTAAACGTTAAAAACATTTAATTTACTTGTAAGAAATAAATATATAATTAACTTTGCGTTACAAAGTACTTTTAAAATTGAGTTATGGAAGATATTGAAAAGCAATTAAACAACCTATCTGAGATTAAAAATTTAATGGAGAAATCTTCAAGATTTATTTCGCTAAATGGATTGTCAGGAGTTTTTGCGGGAATATTTGCTCTAATTGGAGCAATTTTAGTGTATACAAAGTACAGCTTTTACTTTTATAGTAGGTACACTTTAAACGGTGTTTTTGATTTCGATAAAATGCTATCGGGAAGTACTCTTAAAGAATTTGTGATATATTCAATTTCTGTAGGAACAATTGTATTCATTCTTGCAGTTGGGTCTGGTATATTTTTTACAGTAAGAAAAGCAAAAAAGAATAGCATAGCGGTTTGGGATAATACAACCAAAAGATTACTAGTAAATTTATTTATTCCTATAATTACTGGCGGGATTTTTATTATAGCTTTAATCTTACACAAAATGATTTTTTTGGTAGCACCTGTAACACTAATATTTTATGGATTAGGATTAATTAATGCTAGTAAATATACATATAAAGATATTAAATATTTAGGAATATTAGAGGCTTTACTTGGATTATTAGCAACCTTTTATATTGGATATGGATTAATATTTTGGGCTATTGGTTTTGGGGTAATGCATATTATATATGGATTAGTAATGTATTTTAAATATGAAAGAAGAAAATCAATTTACGAATAAAAATAAAATTTCTATAGAAATTTTCGCAGATATAAAAAACAATAAGTTTAAATAAAAAAAAGTGCAAAGCATAATATCAAATATAAATAAAGTTTTTGAAAGTAGAATTAGACTCGGAATAATGTCTATTTTAATGGTAAACGATGAAATTGACTTTATCACACTTAAAGAACTTCTCAATATTACCGACGGAAACTTAGCTAGCCATATAAAAGCACTTGAAAGAAATAAGTTCATAAATGTAACGAAAGAGTTTGTAGGAAAGAAACCAAGAACAACTTACATTGCTACAGAAGATGGAAAATCTCAATTTAAAAATCATATATCTGCAATTGAAAAATTACTAAAAAACAAATAAATATATTTTTTAACCCTGTACTTTGTATTTCAAAGTACTTTTAAACTAAATAAATTATGGAAACAATAACAAAATCAGAAAACAAATTCCTTAAGTGGATAAAAACATCAATTACAGTAAGAATGATAACCGTTGGTATTTTAACCTTAGTACTGCTTATTCCGTTAAATTATATACAAAGTTTGTATGGAGTATTATTATGAAAATAAATACTGTTAATATTTCATTTCGCAGTGATTTATTAAGTCAAATTGATGATATTGCTAAAAAGGAATCCCGTTCACGTTCTGAATTGATACGTGAAGCTGCTCGT
>DAOVTE010000206.1 GCA_030627705.1 Bacteroidales bacterium | reverse complement strand
AGATTACCGATGTCGTATTATTCCGATAAGAAAAAAGGAGATATTATGTCGAGAATGACATCCGATGTGCAAGAGGTAGAATGGTCATTAGTAAGCTCTATAGAGATGTTATTTAGAGACCCAATTACAATAATTATTTATTTAATTACACTTTTTTGGATGAGTTTTGAACTTACATTTTTTGTGTTAATTCTATTACCTCTTAGCGGATTAATTATAGGAAGAATAGGAAAAACACTTAGGCAGACCTCATTAAAAGGACAAAAAAGAATGGGAGTTTTGCTATCGATAATGGAAGAAACGCTCTCTGGAATTAGAATAATAAAAGCATTTAATGCAGAAGGAAAAGTGCAGCGTAGATTCGAAAGTATAAACAGTTTCTATACTAGAATAATGATTAAAATGTTTAGACGAAGATACCTTGCTAATCCGTTAAGCGAATTTCTGGGAACATCAGTAATGGTATCTATTATGATTTATGGTGGATCTATGGTAATAAGTGCAACAGGCGATTTATCGTCGCAGGAATTTATGGGATATTTAATGTTGTTTTATTTTATTATTGCACCAGCAAAATCATTTTCATCAGCTTACTATAATATTCAAAAAGGATTAGCCTCAGCAGATAGAATAAATCATATATTAGATGCTGAAGAAATAATAAAAGAAAAAGAAAATGCAGCAAGCATATCTTCTTTCGATAATAAAATTGAATATAAAAACGTGAGTTTTAAATACGAGGACGAGTACGTTTTAAAGAACATTAATTTAACAATAGAAAAAGGACAAATGGTTGCCCTAGTTGGTCAATCTGGTTCTGGTAAAACCACACTGGCAGATTTGTTGCCTAGATTCTACGATTGTGTAGAGGGCGAGGTTCTTATTGATGGACAATCAGTTAAGGATTTAAAAATTAAAGATATTAGAGATTTAATGGGTAATGTAAATCAAACACCAATTTTGTTTAACGATTCGTTTCGCAATAATATTGCTTTTGGTGAAGAAACAGCATCTTTTGAATCAGTAGTAGAAGCTGCTAAAGTTGCAAATGCTCACGAATTTATTACAACATATAAAAATGATTATTATACAAATATTGGCGATGGTGGAGGTAAGCTTTCAGGAGGACAACGTCAGCGTGTTAGTATTGCAAGAGCAGTTTTAAAGAACCCTCCTATATTAATTCTAGATGAAGCTACTTCTGCATTAGATACCGAATCGGAAAAGTTAGTACAAGAAGCATTAAACAAGTTAATGAAAAATCGTACATCAATAGTTATTGCTCACAGATTATCAACAATAATTGATGCCGATTTAATTTGTGTAGTGCACGAAGGTAAAATTGTAGAACAAGGTAAACACGACGAATTAATAAATAAAGATGGTTACTTTAAGAAGCTTTACGATTTGCAAATGTTTTCTTAAATAAAATAAATTTTTTTAATAAAAGGATGAGAATAAGCGGATTCACAATGGCAAAAAATGCGGATAAATTATATTATCCGATGAAACAGGCAATAATGTCTATTTTACCAATTGTTGATGAATTTATTGTCGCGCTGGGCGATAATGATATAGATGATAATACTAGAAAAGAAATTGAAAGTATTGGAGATCCTAAAATTAAAATTATTGATACTGTTTGGGATATTAATAAATATTCGCGAGGTACAGAAAATGCACATCAGACAGATATAGCAAAAGAAAATTGTACAGGAGATTGGTTGTTTTATTTGCAAGCAGATGAGGTAATACACGAAAAATTCTTAGACGAAATAAAATTATCCTGCGAAAAACACTTACACGATAAAAATGTAGAAGGATTACTGTTCGATTATAAACATTTTTGGGGTGATTATAATCATTATCACGTTAGCCACGGATGGTACAGAAAAGAAATAAGAATTGTTCGAAATAATCCCGAGATACATTCTTGGGAATCAGCTCAATCGTTCAGACGAATTCCTAATTTCGATGGAATAGACTACCGTCAGCAAGAAAATACATACAAGCTAAAAGTAAAACAGCTAAAAGCAGAAGTTTATCATTATGGCTGGGTACGTCCACCTAAACTAATGCGAAACAAAACTAAAGCATTAGCAACTATACACAAAGGTGCCGAAAAAGTTGCCGAAATGGAAAAAAATAAAAAATTTGATTTCGATTACGGACCCTTAAATATACTAAAACAATTTACAGAACCTCATCCTAAAGTTATGCAAGATTGGATTACAAAATTCGATTGGGCAGACGAGCTACAATACTCAGGTAAACCTAATACTGACAGAATAAAGCATAAGCACGAAAAAATAAAATATAGACTTGCAACTTTTATAGAGCAAAATATATTAAATAATAAATCGTTAGGAGAATTTAAAAACTATATTTTAATTAAAGACTAATTAAACACAAAAAGAATGGAAGCATTATTCGAAGTTTTAAAATACACATTACCATCTTTAGTAGTTTTTGCTACAGCATATTTTTTAATAAAATCTCATTTAGAGGCAGAAGAAAGAAAAAGAGTCTTAGAATATAAATCAAAAAATCAAAACCTAATTACACCAATTAGACTTCAAGCATACGAAAGATTAAGTCTTTTCTTAGAACGTATATCACCAAACTCTTTAATTTTTAGAGTTCAAATACCAAATATGAAAGCAGCAGACTTGCAAAAAGAACTTTTAGGCTTAATAAGAGTAGAATTCGAACATAATCTATCGCAACAAATATATATTACAAAAGAAGCGTGGCAAGTAATAAAATCTGCAAAAGAGCAAGTAATTAAAATTATTAATTCATCGGCAGATAAAGTAGATGCAAATGCCCCTGCTTTGCTACTAAGTAAAACAATTTTAGAAAATACAATAAAAGCAGGTGCTTCACCTACAGATATTGCAATAGAATTTATAAAAAAAGAAGCATCAACATTTTTTTAAAAATTATTTAAATATTGTACGTTTCTTAAAATGTAGTTTATATTTTTGCATTAAATATTAAAACACACTCTGGATGACAGAAAATAGCATAAATCAAGATATTGTATTAAACAGTATTGAAGAAGCAATAGAAGATATCAAAAACGGTAAAGTTATTATTGTCGTTGATGATGAGGATAGAGAAAACGAAGGCGATTTTATTACTGCTGCAGAAACAATAACGCCAGAGATTGTTAACTTTATGGCCACACATGGTAGAGGTCTTATTTGTGCAGCTATTCCCGAAAATACTTGCCAAAAATTAGATTTAGAATTAATGGTTGGCAAAAATACAGCCTTACACGAAACTCCATTTACCGTTTCTGTAGATTTAAACGGTCATGGATGCACAACAGGAATATCAGCATCAGATAGAGCTAAAACTATAAAAGCAATAGTAGATCCGAAAACTGTGGCTGCCGATTTAGGGCGCCCAGGTCATATTTTTCCGCTAAAAGCTAAAGATAGGGGAGTTCTTCGTAGAGCAGGACATACCGAAGCAACAGTAGATTTAACAAAATTGGCAGGTCTAGAACCTGGCGGAGCCTTGGTTGAGATTCTGAACGAAGATGGATCTATGGCAAGATTACCTCAATTAATAATAATTGCAAATAAATTTAATCTTAAGATAATTTCTATAGAGGATTTAATTAAGTATAAATTAGAAAAAGAAAGCTTGATAGAAGAGGGTGTAAAAGTTAAGTTACCAACAGAATTTGGAACATTCGACTTAATTCCGTTTAAACAACTTTCAAATGGATTAGAACATGTTGCATTAATAAAAGGTAGTTGGGAAGAAGGCGAGCCTGTTTTAGTTCGCGTTCATTCGTCTTGTGCAACTGGCGATATATTTGGTTCGTTGCGTTGCGATTGTGGTCCACAGCTGCATAAAGCAATGGAAACCGTAGAAAAAGAAGGTAAAGGAGTAGTTGTTTATATGAACCAAGAGGGTAGAGGTATTGGATTAATGAACAAAATTCGCACATACAAACTACAAGAAGAAGGCGTTGATACCGTTGATGCTAACATTCAACTTGGATTTAAAGACGATGAAAGAGATTATGGTGTAGGAGCTCAAATATTAAGAGCAATTGGCGTAAAGAAAATAAAATTATTAACTAATAACCCCGTTAAAAGAGCAGGGCTAGAAGGTTATGGTTTAGAGATAGTAGAAACAATAAAAAACGAAGTAGCTCCAAATAAATTTAATATGCATTACCTAGAAACTAAACGAGATAGAATGGGACATTTCTTAGAACTAGTTATTGATAAAGATAAATTATAGAAAATAAATTAGATACTTAAGAAAGGTGGCAATT
>DAOVTE010000002.1 GCA_030627705.1 Bacteroidales bacterium | reverse complement strand
AAATATATGGTTAGGGCATAAAGTCGGAATTGATTTAATTGACCCTAAAACACAAAAAGCAATAGATATTAAAGAAATATATCCAGAAATAAACATTAATTCTAGAGTTACAGCAATAATAGAAGATAAAAATAAAAACGTATGGATTGGTACAACAAAAGGATTATACTTTTTTAATTTAAAAACAAAAAATCCAAAAATTTTTATTCATAACTACAAAGATAAATTATCGTTAAGCAACAACAACGTTTACGCTGTAATACTAGACAATAAAGATAGAATTTGGGTAGGTACAGAAAATGGACTCAATTTATACGATAAAAAAACCGGAACTTTCAAAAAATATTATAGCAACATAAATAAATCAAACTCTTTGAGCAATAATAATATTTATGCTCTATATAAAGATTTAGAAGGGTGCCTTTGGATAGCAACAACTAGTGGATTAAATAAGTTTAATATTGAAACTAATAAATTCAAATTATATACTACAAATGAAGGATTACCTGATAACCTAGTTTATTCTATACAGGAAGATTATAATGGTGTTATGTGGGTTAGTACTGGATTTGGAATTGCTTCAATAAACAAGCAAGGAGAAATTCGTTCTTTCTCAAAAGATGATGGATCACTAAGTTTAGAATTTAATCACGGTTCATATTACAGATCCAAAACAGGTGAGATTTATTTTGGAGGAACAGAAGGTATAAGTTATTTTCAACCAGATTCCATAAAGGATAATCCATTTATTCCTTCTTTAGTTTTCACAAAACTATCAGTTCGAAAAGAAAATAAAATACAAGAACTATTTATTAAAGATGGTGATATTATTGAACTTACGTACAAAAACAACAATTTAAAACTAGAATTTGCAGCAATTGAATTTACTAACCCTATAAAAAATTCATACAAATATAAAATAGACGGAATAGATGAAAATTGGCAAGAACTAGGTAACATAAACTTTATAGACTATCCCAATTTACAACCAGGAAAATATAATATTAAAGTAATTGGATCAAATAATGACCTTGTTTGGAATAGCAATCCTATATCAATAACAATTATTATTAAGCCTCTTATATGGCTTACCAAATGGGCAATTAGCGCTTATCTTTTACTAGTTTTATTTATTATTATTTATTATGTTAAATCAAAAACTAATAAACTAAAAACAGAAAATCAAGAGTTATTATTAAAACAACTAGCATCTTTAGAAATCGCAAAGCAAAAAAAAGAACTAGAAATAAAAAATAAAAACATTACAGATAGTATAAACTATGCGAAACGTATTCAACAAGCAATGATGCCTTCTCAATTTCTGTTTAAAACATTGCTTCCAAAGTCGTTTATATTTTTTAAACCAAAAGATGTAGTTAGTGGTGATTTTTATTGGATAGCTGAAAAAAACAACAAAATATTTATTACTGCTGTAGATTGTACAGGACACGGTGTTCCGGGAGCATTTATGTCTATAATAGGTTTTGATTTACTAAGAAATATTACAAACGAGCAAAAAATAGAGGATCCTGCCGAAATATTAAACAGAATGAATAAAGGTGTATCTGAAACATTTAGTTCAGATACAAACGATGGATACATTAATGATGGCATGGACTTATCAATAATAGTTATTGATAAAACAAATAGTACACTATCATTTGCCGGTGCTATGAACCCTGTTTATGTTATTAGAAATAATAAAATAATAGAAATTAAAGGAAATAGATTTTCTGTAGGAAAATCATCAGATAGCACAAAAGAATATTTTGACAAACATAAAATACAATTACTATCAAACGATATGATTTACATATTCTCTGATGGATTTCCTGATCAATTTGGAGGTCAATTTGGTAAAAAATATAAGTTCCGTAGATTCAGACAAACACTATTAAAAATAAATGGCTTACCTGTAGAAAAACAAAAAGATTTTTTAGAAGACAGTTTTAATTCATGGAAAGGCGAGCTGGAACAATTAGATGATGTTTTAGTAATTGGTATAAAAATATAATATTTTATTTTATGATAATAAGAAGTAAAGCACCTTTAAGGATAGGGCTAGCTGGGGGCGGTTCCGATGTCTCGCCATACTCAGATTTACACGGTGGAGCAATTCTAAATGCTACAATCTCTATGTATGCTTACGCTACAATTGAACCTTTAGAAGGTGATAAGATAATTTTTCATGCAATAGATAAAGACGAAATAATTGAGCTAGACTCCAAAGAAAATCTAGAACTAGATGGAAACTTAGATTTAATAAAAGGCATATACAATAGAGTTGTTAAAGATTTTTCTAAAAAAGCATTATCATTTAAACTTTCTACTTACGTTGATGCTCCTCCAGGGTCTGGAATGGGAACATCATCAACACTTGTAACCGCAGTTTTAGGAGCTTTTGCCGAATGGTTAAATTTACCTATGGGCGAATACGATTTAGCACATTTAGCGTACGAAATAGAACGTATAGATTTAGATATGGCAGGCGGAAAACAAGATCAATACGCAGCCACATTCGGAGGATTTAACTTTATGGAATTTTACAAAGACGATAAAGTTATTGTAAATCCATTAAGAATAAAATCTAATGTTATTGATGAATTATCAAATAATATAATTCTTTACAATACAGATACAAGTAGAGTTTCTGCGGATATTATTGCCAAGCAACAAAAAAATGTAAGAGATAAAAATGCTAATTCGATTGAGGCAATGCACAAAATTAAGAATCAAGCAATTTTAATGAAAGAAGCCTTACTAAAAGGCGAACTAAACAAAATTGGTGAGATTTTAAACTACGGATACCAGTATAAAAAGCAAATGGCAAAAGGAATTTCCACACCTCTTATGGAAGAAATTTATACAGAAGCAATTAATGCAGGTGCATCGGGCGGAAAAATTTCAGGCGCAGGTGGTGGCGGATTTATGTTTTTTTATTGCCCAGCAAATACTAGATACAACGTAATTAATGCACTTAAAAAATTCCAAGGAAAAGTTCACAGATACGAATTCACAAAAAATGGACTTAAAACTTGGACTAATAGATAATTTGTAAATTAAACTTTATAATCTTCAACTTTTTAACTTTCAAACTAAAGTAAAATGTCAATAAAAAATATAATACAGAAATCAATAAACGTAAAACAAGATATAATTTCCGACGACGATTTAATTAACAATATATCTAAATCAGCAAACGAAATAATAAATACATATAAAAACAAAGGTAAAGTTCTATTTTGCGGAAATGGTGGTAGCGCAGCAGATGCACAGCACCTAGCAGCCGAGCTTTCTGGCAGATTCTATTTCGACAGGCCTTCTTTAGCAGCAGAAGCATTGCACGTAAATACATCTTATTTAACTGCGGTTGCAAACGATTATTCGTACGACGAAATATATGCAAGATACATTAAAGGCGCAGGTAGAGAAGGAGACGTTTTAGTTGGAATATCAACATCGGGAAACTCAAAAAATATAATTCGAGCTTTCGAAGAAGCAAAAAAACTTGGAATGAAAGTAATTGCCTTAACTGGCGAAACTGGTGGCAATATGAAAAACCATTGCGACGTTTTAATAAATGTGCCATCTAAAGATACTCCAAGAATTCAGGAATCGCACATCACAATTGGTCATATTATTTGCGAAATAGTAGAAAAAACTCTTTTCGATGATTAATCAAGCAATAATTCTGGCTGGCGGATTAGGCACAAGATTAAAGAATGTAATTTCCGAAATTCCAAAGCCAATGGCTCCAATAAACAGCATTCCATTTCTAGATTACCTTTTTAGATATCTTAAAAATCAAGGAATTACTAACATTATTCTTTCGGTTGGATACAAAAATGAAATAATTAAAGAATACTTTAAAGACGAATTTCTAGGAATAAAAATAAAATACGCCATAGAATTAGAGCCTCTAGGAACTGGCGGAGGAATAAAATTAGCAACTCAATTTATTGACAATAACGACTTTTTTTTACTTAATGGCGATACATTTTTTAATGTAGATTTACGAGCATTAGAAGAAATTCATATTTTATATAAATCGGAATTAACATTATCGCTAAAGCCTCTAAACGATTTTGACAGATACGGAACTGTAAAAACAGACGGAGATAAAATATCATCTTTCGAAGAAAAATCGTATAAACAAGCAGGACTTATAAACGGTGGTGTTTATGTTCTAAACAAAAAAATATTCGAATCTGTAAACAAAGAAAAATTCTCCTTCGAAAAAGACATAATGGAGAAATATGTTAAATCTAAAAACTTTTACGGTTACATATCAGACACTTATTTTATAGATATAGGCATACCCGAAGATTACAGCAAAGCACAAGTTGACTTTCGTAAACTAAACCTGTAACCTTCAACTTTAATAACTTTATAACTAATAAAATGGCAAGTAGAATATCGAACTTATTCGGAATAAAATATCCAATTATACAAGGTGGGATGATTTGGTGCAGCGGTTGGGAACTAGCAAGTGCAGTTTCTAATGCTGGCGGATTAGGATTAATCGGCGCAGGTTCAATGTCGCCCGAAATTCTGCAAGAGCAAATTAAAAAAACTAAAGCTGCAACTAATCTTCCGTTTGGGGTGAACGTTCCCCTATTATACCCGCACACCGAAGAAATAATGAAAATTATTATTGCAGAAAAAGTGAAAGTTGTTTTTACATCAGCAGGAAATCCTAAGACTTGGACAAAAACTCTACAAGACAATGGAATAAAAGTGGCGCATGTAGTTTCAAATTCTAAATTTGCAATAAAAGCCGAACAAGCAGATGTTGATGCAATTGTAGCCGAAGGCTTTGAGGCTGGCGGACACAACGGCAGAGAAGAAACAACAACTCTTACACTAATTCCTGATGTTAGATTGCAAACCACCAAACCACTGATTGCAGCAGGTGGAATTGCCACAGGAAAAGCAATGCTCGCAAGTATGGTACTTGGCGCTGATGCTGTTCAAATAGGCAGCAGATTTGTTGCTAGTAAAGAATCGTCGGCGCACGATAACTTTAAGAATGCTATTACCCAAACTACCGAAGGCGGAACATATTTGGCGTTTAAAAAACTTGTTCCTGTAAGATTAATTAAAAATGATTTCTGCAACCAAGTTATCACAAAAGAGATAGAAGGCGCAGACAAAGAGCAGTTATCAGAACTTTTGGGTAGAGGTAGAGCCAAGCTAGGAATGTACGATGGCGATTTGCAAAATGGCGAGCTAGAAATTGGACAAATTGCTTCTATAATTGATAATGTAAAATCTGCTAGCGATATTATTAACGATATTATTCTAGAATTTAAAGTAGCACAACAACAAATTACCCATACTAGGTTTGAAGTTTAAATAAAAATTAATAGCAAAATTATGAACAAATTTATAACGTATCTTACTATAGTTTTCTTATTTATAAATTTTAATACGAAGGCAATTGGAAAAGCATCTATCAATAACAATTTAGATTCATATACATTTAGTAATGCTTCTTTACAAAAAAGAGCAAGCAAAAAGATGCCAAACCTGTTTATTGGTGGTACATATATGACATTTAACGCAGGAAGAATGCATGGGCTTATGTCATATTCGTTTGATGGTGTATATAATAATGATTTATTCTCCGTTCAATTTAAATCTATATTTGCACACAAATTAGGTGAATTCTTTCCTAATATTGAATTAGAGGATAGGGAAAAACATCCTGATGCTTATAGAAAATTTAATCAAACAGAGATTTTTGGCACTTACTACTTTTTTGATTATAAGTCTAATCAAAAGTATATACACTTTACGGGAGAAATGGTTATGTGGTTTGGTAATTTAGCTCAGGTTTATAAAAAAAACACAACTCAAAAAACAAATAAGTTAGGTGCTAGATTAGGTATTTTTCACGATCAAGAGAATGTATTACGTAATTTTTATTATATTAATACTCCCAATAATTTTACTATTACATCTTATTCTGCAAATAATTTAATGATAGGGATAAGTAAAACTTCTTTTGCTTATGCTCCCTACGGTAAATATAATTATACAAAAAATTCAAATTGGTATTTCGATATTCTGTTAAAACTTTCTAGTAACGAAAAATATATTGTAGAACCTAATAATAGTCACGTTTACGAAAATCTATATTTATTTCCATATAAACTTGGTTGGCGTGTTGGTTGGGAAACAAGAACGAATAACTCTAAAAATAAATTTCTTGTTAATTATTTCGGATTAGAAACAGGGGTTCTTCCTGTGCCAAAGTACAAAGATGGAGCAGGAATTTATTTTTCTGTAAAGATTGGAGTTATGTTTAAAGGCAACGTTTAATTACCCCCAATAAGCGAAGAATAAAATAACAAAACTAAGTGTAGATTGCATCTACACTTTTTTATCATTTAGCATTTTATAATCTGTGCAAACCCCTGCTACCGCAAGAATTTCTTCGTGTGATTTTATTACAATCGCGCAGCAGATTATTTTTCTCAAACATTAATAATTAAAATTTAATCAAGCCCTTCAAGGTTATAAACTTTGAAGGGCTTTTTGTATGTATATTCTTTTAATTCACCCTACTCATAAACAGGCACAACTCCCATATTATAAAAAGCAAACGACCATAAATCTGCGTATTCCTCTATTGTTTTAGAGATTGGTTTTCCTGCACCGTGTCCTGCATCTACGCCTATACGAATCATTACAGGATTATTGCCTTTGTAATGCTCTTGCAATGTAGAAATGTATTTAAACGAATGTGCTGGCACAACTCTATCGTCGTGGTCGGCTGTTGTAACTAAAACTGCTGGGTAGTTCTTGTCTGCCGTAATATTATGAATTGGAGAAATTCCAAATAAATTATCGAATTGTGTAGAATCTTCGCTTGATCCATAATCTGTAACCCAATTCCAACCTATTGTAAAGTGCTGATATCTAAGCATATCCATTACACCAACTGCTGGTAAAGAAACTGCCATCAAATCTGGACGTTGGTTTGTAACTGCCCCAACTAATAATCCACCGTTAGAGCCACCTTGTATTGTTAATTTAGACGAGGCTGTGTATTTTTCTGAAATTAAATATTCGCCTGCTGCAATAAAATCGTCAAAAACATTTTGTTTGTTTAATCTCATACCTGCTTCGTGCCAATCTTGTCCGTATTCGCCACCACCCCTAAGTGTAGCAATTGCAACAACACCATTATTTTCTAGCCAAATTAATCGCGATGCACTAAAACTTGGTGTAATACTTACATTAAAGCCTCCGTATCCGTAAAGTAATGTTGGATGATTTCCGTCTAGCTCAATTTCTTTTTTATGCACAATAAACATAGGGATTTTTGTTCCATCTTTAGATGCAAAGAATATTTGTTTTGTTTCGTATTGCGTATCGTCGAAATCTACTTCTGGTTTAAATATTATTTCTGATTTTTGTGTTTCGAAATCGTATTTATAAACTGTAGATGGGAAAATAAACGATGATATTGTGTAGAATCCAATTTTTTCGTCTTTGTTTCCTGAGAATCCACCAACTGAACAGATTGTTGGCATTTTAATATCGTTAATAAGTTTTCCGTCTAGCGAAAATACTTGCAATATATTATGTGCATCCTTCATATATTTAACAATAAATTTATTGTTTACATACGAAACAGATTTCATTACATATTCTGATTCGGGAATAATATCTTTCCAATTTTCTTGCGAAATATCTGTTAAATCAATACTTATAAGCTTAGACTTTGGTGCGTTAATATTTGTCTGAAATATAAGTTTATTATCGTAATTTGCAAGAATTCCATATTCGAAATCGAAATTATCTGTTAATGCTATTGCTTTTTTATCTTCTGTGCTTAAATCTACGTAATAAATTTTAGCGCCTCTACTACCAACGTTTTCTTCGTAAATTATTAAGTAATTCTCATCATCGGTAGTGCTTCCATAAAACATGCGTAAAGGCAGCTCTTTATTCTCCATTACAATAATATCTTCGGTTTGTGGAGTTCCTAATTTATGAAAATACAATTTATGAAATTCGTTCTTAGTTGAAAGCTCTGTTCCTTTTTTTGGAGCATCGTAACCGCTATAATAAAACCCATCTTTGTGCCACGAAATACCTGAAAACTTAACCCATTCTAAGTGATCTTCTTCCATTTCTCCAGTCTCAATGTTTTTTACGTAAATTTCTTTCCAATCAGAACCTCCACGCGAAATTGAGTATGCAATATATTTTCCGTTTTTAGAAATATCCATAGACGAAAGGGCAACTGTTCCATCATCAGAAAACGAATTTGGATCTAAAAGTACTGTGCCTTCTTTTGTGTAATCGTCGGTTGCATAAAGCAAACTTTGATTTTGTAATCCTGTATTTTTGTAATAAAAATACATATCGCCTTTTTTAAACGGAGCCGATTGTTTTGGGTAATTAATAATTTCGGTTAATCTATTTTTAATTTTTTCTTTGAATGGGATTTCGTTTAAATAAGCAAATGTTACTTTGTTTTGCTCGGTTACCCAGTTTTTTGTTTCGATAGAAGTATCGTTCTCTAACCATCGGTATGGATCACTTACTTCTATTCCAAAATAATTATCTGAAACTTCTCCTTTTGCTGTTTTTGGATAATCGAATTTAAGTTCTTGAACATTCTCTTTTTGTTGGCTGCACGAAATAATAACTGATGCTACTAACGCGACTATTACATATTTTTTCATTATAAATTATTTAGTATTGTTTATTATTATTTTTATTATTATAATCCTTTTTTACACCTATTAATCTCCCAATAACAAGACCTACCACCCAGCCTATTAATGCTCCCGAAAACAATTTCTCTTCACTTATTAAATAATTGATTAAAACTCCTATTAAAGAGCCAATCAACATTCCAAAAAATGAATATAATGATGTATAGTACCTAATTGGTCTAATTTTATGTTCAGTCTCTAAATGTTTTGATACAATGTTTATGAAAACATCAAATTCTTTTATTTTATTGCTAAATGTAATATACGACTTTGGATCTATTGCAAAATCTTCTAATTGTTTTTTATATGAGTTACATTCTTTACACGAATCAGAGAAAAATCCAACTTTATGCACTATTCTTGATACTTTATTCAGTTGCAAAAGCCTCTCATCTTTAGAATTTTGTTTTTTTCTAGCTTTGTTAAGGTTAAATATCACCTCATCAACCCATTCTTTGTCTATCATAAAGCAACTTTTGTATAAATTTAAAGTCTAAAATTAGAATTAATAAATATATTAAAAAATTTATTTAACTTTATCTTCTAAAATTTCACACTAATACTATTATGAAAAACATTTTATTTTTTTTATCGATCTTTGTATTCGCAGCATCTACATATGCTCAAAAGAATATAATAAACCTTAATCAAGCTGAAACCTTTTTTAAGGTTACGTCATTAGAAAGCACAAATTTCGAATGTATTAATTCAATATCAAACATTAGTTTTTTTGATGTTATCACAGATTCTGATGTATTTACTCAATTGCAAATTAATGGTTATTCAAAAGACTATACAGAAATAGGGAACCCTAGTGTTTTAGCTATAAAAAAATTAGTAGAAATACCAGAAGGCGCAAATATTAGTATAGATATTATATCTTACAATGTAGAGGAAATAAAATTATCAGACTTTTTTATTTACAACAAATTAATCCCTGTACAACCTTCGGTTTCAAAAAGTGAAGATCCTGAAAACGCTAGATTTTACTACAATAGAAATAATTATAAGGTTAATGGATTCTCAAGTAAACCACTAGCAGAGCTTATAAAAGTTGGTAAAATGCGTGGAACAAATATTGGGAGATTGGAACTGAACCCAATACAGTATAACCCAGTTACTAAGACAATAAGTGTGTATAATAACCTAGAAATAAAAGTTATTTTTAAAGATGCTAATATTGTAAAAACAAATAAATTAAAACAAAAGTACTACTCTCCATATTTTACTCCTTCTTTTGTGAATACCACAAATTACAAAGCAGTAAAAGATACATTAGTTAATTATGGACCAGTAACTTACGTTATAGTTTCTGACCCAATGTTTGAATCTACATTACAACCTTTTGTAAAATGGAAAACCCAAAAAGGATTTAATGTAATAGAAGCATATACAAATGATACTGCTGTTGGCACAAGTACTACATCAATAAAAGCATATCTGCAAAATCTTTATAATAATGCAACACCAACAAATACAGCACCTTCGTTTGTATTATTTGTTGGAGATATAGCACAAATTCCTGCATTTAGCGGTACAACTGGTGGACATATTACAGATTTATATTATTGCGAATACGATGGAGGAGGCGATGTTTTACCAGAGCTTTATTATGGTAGATTCTCGGCAACAAATATTGCAGAATTACTACCACAAATAGATAAAACTATAGAATACGAGAAATACTTATTTCCAGACCCTTCGTTTTTAAACAGAGTTGTAATGGTTGCTGGTGTAGATGGAAGTTATGCGCCAACATATGGTAACGGACAAATTAATTATGGTACAAATAATTATTTTAATGCTAGTCACGGATTAATATCCAATACATATTTGTATGGTTCTGGTTCACCAATACTTTCTAACGATGCAGTTGCATCAGACTCTATACAAGCAAATATTAGCAATGGTGTAGGGTTTGTAAATTATACTGCGCATTGTGGTCCTAGTGGTTGGGCAAATCCTAGTTTTACAATAGCAGATGTTGCTGACTTACAAAACGAAGATAAATATCCTTTATCAATAGGAAACTGTTGTCAATCTAATCAATTTAACAATTCTGTTTGTTTTGGCGAAGCTTTGTTAAGAGCTAATAATAAAGGTGCAATAGGTCATATTGGCGGCTCTAATAGCACTTTATGGGACGAAGATTATTACTGGGGCGTAGGTGTTGCTACAGTAAGTGCAAACCCAACTTATGCAGCCTCAAGTTTAGGTGCTTACGATGGTGTTTTTCACGATCATGGCGAAGCAGAATCTAAATGGTATGTTACAAATGGTCAAGTTATGTTCAGAGGAAACCTTGCAGTAACAGAAGGAGGCACAAATTATATTAATTATTATTGGGAAATATATCATTTAATGGGTGACCCTTCTGTAATGACATATTTTTCTGTTCCACAGGCACTATCTGTTAGCCATGCTACAGCAATGCCTATTGGAATTTCAAGTTTAACAGTAACAACAGAGCCAGGTGCATATATAGCTTTATCATTAAATGATACGATATTATTAGATGCACAATTATCTGATACAAGTGGTATTGTTAATTTTAATTTTACTGCTATTAATCAACCTCTTTTTCTTGATATTGTTGGAACTAAACAAAATAGAGCTCCATATCTTGGAACTATACAATTAATTGTTGGTTCTGTTCCTTATATTTCTTATACATCGAATAATGTTAATGATGCAGCAGGAAACAATAACGGTATTGCAGACTACAACGAATCTATAATCTTAGATGTAACTTTATCAAATATTGGCTCTGTAGCAACAGATATTGATTCTGTATTAATTTCTACTACAGACACAAATATTGTAATTACTGATAATTTTAATGCTTGGGGGGTTATTACATATAGCGGTAGCGTTCAACAAATTGGTGCTTTTGCATTCGATGTAAACAATTATATAGTTGATCAACATTCTGTTTCATTCAACGGTATAGTTAAAGATATTAATGATAGTATTTGGAATATTAATTTCTCTATAAATCTTAACGCTCCTATATTAGATATTCAAACTATAATTATTGATGATACTCAATATGGTAACGGAAATAATAGATTAGATCCAGGAGAAATAGCAACATTATATATTCCTACAAAAAATATTGGACATGCAGATTCTCCATTTGCAACAGGAACATTATCTTCATCAAATCCATATATAAGCATCACTCAAAGCTCACAAATGTTAAATATTATTATGGTAGATAGCATAGAAATGGCACAGTTCGAAATTACTGTTGATGCAGCAATATCTACAGGCAACTCAGTTATATTTAATTATAATGTTGATGCAAGTCCATACTCAAGTAGTAAAACAATTACATTAGCTGTTGGAATGTTGGTAGAAGATTGGGAGACCAATAACTTTACTAAATATTTATGGAACAATACTAGTTCTACACCTTGGTATATAATAAGCGGAACAGAAGCATACGAAGGTAATTATGCAGCACGTTCTGGTAATATAAACGATAATCAAAACTCTGATCTTCAAATAGATATTAATGTTTTGGCTAATGATTCTATTTCATTCTTTCAAAGGGTTTCTTCAGAAGGAAATATGTACGATTATTTAGAATTCGTTGTAGATGGAACAACAAAAGGTCAATGGAGTGGTTTAAACTCTTCGTATTCAAGAGAAGCGTATGCAATTACATCAGGTAATCATAATCTTTTATGGTCTTATACTAAAGATATGAGCGTATCTAATGGTGACGATGCAGCTTGGGTTGATTTTATTGTTTTTCCTCCTGCAGATAATATATTAATAACTAGAGATAATGTAATTGATAATTCATTAAACTTCACAATTTATCCGAACCCTGCAAACGATTATACAGAAATAAACCTAAACGGAGATAATTCAAGTTTTAATCTATCTATTTATAATTCTTTGGGAGAAGAAATAAAGAGCATTAAAGTAAACAACAATACTATTAACCTTAATTTATCAGAATTTAATTCAGGTGTATATTACTGTAAATTAACCGTTAATGAAACTACATTTACTAAAAAAATTGTAATTAAGCACTAAAAGACATACATTTACATTTTTATTAAAGGCTTTCTTCGGAAGGCCTTTTTTGCCCTTATCATTAAACATAATATTATTATGAAAATTTTCTTTTTAATAACTACAGCAATATTTATTTCCAATTTTACGTTCTCGCAAAAAGTAGGATATTATAATAATACTTCGGGTATAAATGGTTCTACTCTTAAAACCGAATTGCACAATATTATTAAAGACCATACTTCTTTTAGTTACGACAGAGCAAAATATATTTTACTTAAATCCGATGCAGATACTGCTAATTTAGGAAATGTAATTCTAGTGTATACAGGCAGAACCGAAGATGGATTATTATACGGTACTGGTAGCAACGATATAAATAGAGAACATGTTTGGGCTAAGTCTCATGGCGACTTTGGAACATCGCAACCAACAGGCACAGATGCTCATAACTTAAAGCCCGCAGATGCATCTGTAAATATCTCTAGAAGCAATAAAGATTTTGATAATTGTCAAGCAACAGGAACACAACACTTAGAAGCAACAGGTTGCTACTATACCGCAGATGCTTGGGAACCACGCGACGAAGTAAAAGGCGATATTGCTAGAATAATATTTTATATGGCAACTAGGTACGAAGGCGAAAATGGGGAACTAGACTTAGAGGTTGTAGATTTTATTAATACATATCCAAATGCAAGTCATGGTAAACTATCCACTCTTTTGCAATGGAATTTAACTGACCTACCAGATGAATTTGAACGTAACAGAAATAAAGAAATTTTTAATTGGCAAAAAAATAGAAATCCATTTATTGATAAACCTGAATTTGCAGAATTAATATGGAATAATACATCTACAAATGGTTTAGATATAGATAACATTTACACTATTCCTCATAATCCACAAGCAGGAGATACTATCCGAGTTTACTCAAACATAACCACAAATACAGGAAGTATAACAGCAAATTTATTGTGGGGAACTTCATATGCTGCTATGATAAATAATACAGCATTGAGCGCTAATTTTATAGGAATAATTCCCCCGCAAGCTGAAAACACAACTATATATTTTAAAGTTAATGCAGATAATGGTAGCATAAGTTCTAGCAGTATTCCTTACGAAATTTATATTCCATATATTTATACAGGAAGCACAAGTTCTATTTATGATATACAAGGACAAACAGCAACTTCGCCATACATTAATCAAACAGTAACTACTACAGGAATAGTAACTGCAAATTTTGGTAATGGATATTATATTCAAGATGGTGTTGGAGAGTGGAATGGCATCTTTGTTTACGATGGCGGCAGAAACCCAACAATTGGAGACAGCATAGTTATTACTGGCACAGTAGATGAGTATTACGACTTTACAGAAATAATTAATGTAGCCAACTATTATTTTTGTTCATCAGATAACCCTTTACCTAATGCATCAGTAATAAATACTAATGAGCTTGGCGAGAGTTTCGAAAGCGTATTAGTAAAGTTTAATAGTGCAATTTGTACAAACACAAATTCTGGTTATGGTACCTGGCTAATAAATGATGGTAGCGGAAATGCAAAAATTCAGAATACTGAGATTTTCGATTATTACCCAACTATTGATGAATCGTACGATATTGAAGGAATTGTCAACTATAGTTACGATGAATTTAAAGTACAAATAAGGTCTTTTAACGACGTAAGCAAAACAATTATGAGATTAGAATCTGCAACTGCACTAAATTCTACAACTGTAAATGTATTATTTAGCAAAGAAGTTGAAACTACAACTGCAGAAAACATAAATAATTACACAATAGATAACAGTATATCTGTAATCTCTGCACAAAAAGATATAAATCAAAATAGAATAGTTACATTAACAGTTTCTAATCTATCAAGTGGAGTCTATTACTTAACGGCTAATAATATTGAAGATCTAGAAGGAAATATTATTACAAATCAGTCTGAATATTTTTCGTATTCAAATACAAAAATAAATGATACAGAACTTTCAGATATTGGTATTTACCCAAACCCAGCAAGCACTTACGTGCAAGTTAAAGGTTACAACGCAAAGGTAATAACTTATAAAATTATGGATGTATATGGACGAGAAACTAGCAATACGCAAGCAAAAAATAGCAGTAATGAATTTACAATTAACATTTCAAATTTAGCTAAAGGCATCTATTTTCTTAAAATAAAATCAAATACTGGAAGTAGAATTGATAAAATTATTAAATTGTAGAAATTACAAAAAACCTTTAAGAGAGACTCTTAAAGGTTTTTTTATAATGTACAATATTAATCTACAATAACTATCTTTCTTGTTTCTAAAATATCATCAAAAATAAAAGTACAATAATAAACTCCTGTAGGATTATTAGATAAATCAATATTTACCAAACCTTTAGAAATATTATTAATATTTTCTTCGTAAATTATTCTTCCTGTTAAATCAGAAACCGAAATACTACCGTTAGTTTTATATTCTAAGTTAATATCAATTGCAATATTACCTTTTGTTGGGTTAGGATAAATATTAATACGATTATCTATCTGAGTTTCTTTAATACCTGTCTCATCTTCAATAATAGAAAACGAATATATTATACTTTTTCCAAAATCTGAATCAAACGCCTTAAGGTTCCAACCAGTTTCTACACTCTTTAGCCTTAAATTTCCTGCACCTTGAGCAGAGTTAGCCCAAAATTCTAGACCATCGTTGCCCCAATCGTTAAACTCTAATGTAAAGCAACCCTCTTCTGCTTGCAAAGTATCATAATAATATGTGTAATTAGACATCCCTGCTCTACTTAATACAACATCTCCATACATATCTTTTATAGTATAGGAGTTCTCAAAAGCTCTAGCATTTGTTAATGTTGACAGATATACTTTTCCTGTAAAAACATCTGGTAAAATAAATTCAGAATTAATTGTGTTATTGTTTGCATATTCGTCTTGCCCTGCATTTGGCGAACTTAATGTTACAACAAAAACTTCATTTGTACCTACCCAAAACGAAGCAGAATCTATTGGCAATGTAATATCTTGTTTTTGCATAAATTCTAGGCTACCTGTCCAATTATAAACTAAAGTATCGCCTCCAACTACATTATATGTAATATCTAGACTAGTAATGGTTGTTGCTCCAGAATTTCTAATTGTAATTTTCGGATCGTAGCAAATAGGGTTAAGTCTGCTGTATTTAACTTTTGTTGATGGATATTTAACTTCTACAAGTTCTGCATCTAAGTTAAAGTTAGCTGCACCATATGTTACTAGTTGGCAATTTACAAGATACTTGCTAGTACCAGAACCTGATGTAACTCCATAGTCTACTTCTATAGTTTGCCCAGGCGAAACATTTTCTAATTCTAGTTCTTGTAAATCTGTTGGGGCTCCAGGACACCACCCTGCTCTATCGTATATCCAAGTTCCTCCTTGCGGGAAGATTGGATTTTCTGCACACTCTTTCCATACTTGCCATTCCAGCTCGTTTGTCCCACCATCTATATCAATAAAATGTGTTCTTGAAATAAATTCACCTTCTTGTCCATGTCCTGTAATAGATGTTCTTATTTTGTAAGTAGAAGCTGCTGCATCTAATTTAATATTTCTAGGTTCGGCTATTATATCTGCCATAATATCTTGGTAAGATAACGATCTACCTGATCTCCAAATTTGCTGAATATTTAATGCTTCGCGAGCTGGAGTTCCCGAAATAAATAAAAATTTTATATCTAGGTCTTCTTGATTTTGACCACCAAGTCCCAAGTATAATCTTTTATTTCCATTTAAAATAGATTTGAAATCGGATACATCGAACTGCCACATTTTTCCTTCTACTCCTAAATCTAAAAACAAACCATACGGTGTAACAAAAGACATTATTTCGAATTGTGATGTGAATTTATTAAAATAATTTAATGTTGTAATATTAATTGTGTCTTCTGTCGCAAAATAAACAGTATCTACAATTACGTTTGATTCGTTATACACAAATGAATTTCCTGCAAGATAATACAGATTTGTGTCTACAGGTTCTAAATCGGTGCCATTTAATTGATAAGCATAAACAATATTTGGATCATTTATAGTAGAATCTAAAGAATAAACGGTGTCTATTGTTAATGTATAATTACCTTGAATAAATGTTGTATTTGGTCTATAAGTATTTGCAATAAAGCTTTTAAAAATATCTTTTCCTCTGTGACTTTTCCATGTTGCCATTCCACTGTGATTTCCCGAAATATTATTTAATGAAACATCATTAATTACATTCCCATAACCTTCGTTAAGTGTAAAATAATTTATCATATTTGAATATTTTGGGTGAGATGCATCAATATCTTTGTACATCCAATCTTGAATTTCTTGTTGACTAAGTTCTGTATCCCAAATAGAAAAATCATCAATAAATCCATAGTAAGATCTCGTATTAGATGCATTGGAGCCAAAAATAAAATTTTGAATATCAATTGTTTTATTTTTTTGTGATGCAGAGTGCCATATTGCTCCGTTATAATAAATTTTCATACTATCAGTAACAGTATTTTTTGTAAATACCCAATGATTCCATTGTCCCTTGATTATACTTGAACTTGTTGCTTCCTTATAAATCCTATCGTATGAACCATCGTTACCACAATCCCAAAAGATTTTAGAATTTCCCCAAGGAAGGTGTGAGTGTGCTTGTCTTCTATTTAAATTATCTACACCTTCGAAAACAGACGTATTTACTGGTAATATACTTGAGTTACCATACGCCCAAAAAGATATTGAAATTTCATTAGAAATACTTGAATAATCAGAGTTTGAAATATCTACATTTCCGATTGCTGAAAATTCTAAATATTTATCTTCAGTATCTGAAATTAATGCCATATTTGCTCCTGCATCGTGTCCTTCTATAGTGCTATTTATTCCTGAACTCGAATTTGTAAAACTAAACTCTACTAATAAATTAGAAGTTCCATCCCAAGTAAAATTATTATAAAAATTAAATTGGTTTAAACCATTTACTAAACTTGTGTTTAAGAAATATACTTCTGTAAAACCATTAGTTTCTGGAGTTTCTTCGTTCAAAATGCTTTGTGTTGTTTGCTTAATTTTTATTCTTAAATATTGAGCATCGGCACCAGAATTAGTAATGTTTAATTTTAATCCTGTAATATCACCAATTATTAATCCAGCAGAAGTCAACTCAGTTGCTGTCCATAAATATTGTGTTTTAGAAACTGTTTTAGATGTTTCTAATGGATGATTTATTCCTGTAGTTCCAGTTCCTACTAAAGCAAATGTTTCTGAAATTACTGAATTGTAAGTTACATTTTGTTGACTATATTGAATGTACGAATATGTTGGTTGTGTTGTATACTCGTATGTAGTACCAGCAAAACTAGTAATAATATGCGATGGAGCTGATGCTTTAATAGAATCGGTATATGCAGAATCTACAATAAAAGTATTACAACTATAATCCCATTCTCCACAACCTTGGTTTGGAGCAGAACTATTAGATACTAAAGCGTTTTTACACCTCATCCTATATTGCATATATATTTTTTCGTAAGATTGTCCTGTATCTTCAGGAAAAGTAAATATATAATCTCGTCCTAAACTATCAAAAGTTAAGGTTTGAACAACTGTAGTATCCTGAGAAAACGCATTTATATAAATTGTTATCCCTAAGATAATAAACAATAATTTTTTCATAAGTTTTTTTTGCTAAATTAAGTAAAAAACACATATTATTTATCTCAAAACCTAATAAATTATACGAAATTTTTTTTTCTAGTTTAGTAGATCTTTAAATTCCTGCTTTTTTATAAAAATATTAATAATTTACAAATAATACTATCTATAAATGTTGGATTTACTGGACTCTGAAAGAGTTCTTTTATGTTGTGATAAAACTTTGTCAGAAGTTAGTAGACTTGTACAATTTAAATCAATTGGTTTATGCCTGAGATGTCTCGGCTATGCTCGACATAACAACAAACCAAATCTTATCACTATTCTATAGCCCTATCAATTAATTTCTCTGGTATTGAATTTTTAGTTTTTACACCTAATTTTTTAATTTTTTCTACTCTAGAAATTAAATTACCTTTTCCTTCGCTTAGTTTATTCATAGATTTTTTATAGGAATCTTGCGTTTGATCTAGTTTTTTTCCTATATCAATAAGGTCGTTTACTAAACCAACAAACTTATCGTATAAATCGCCTGATTGACGTGCAATTTCCATTACATTTTTGCTTTGATATTCTTGTTTCCACATGCTGGATATCATTTTTAGCGCTGCAATTAAATTGGTAGGACTAATTAATAAAACTCGCAGTTTATATGCAAAGTTCCATAAATCAGAATCGTTCTGTATTGCAAGTAAGTATGCAGGTTCAATAGGAATAAACATCATTACAAAATCTAAACTATTTAGGTCGTAGATATTTTGATAATTCTTGTCGCTAAGTTCCTTAATGTGTTTTTTTAGAGAAATCATATGTGCTTTTATAGCAAGCTCTTTTTCATCTTTACTTTCGGACGAAACATAAGTTTCGTAAGCAGTAAGCGATACTTTAGAATCTACAACAACCGATTTATCTTCTGGATATTTTATCACAACATCTGGCTGTAATCTATTTCCATCTTCGCCCGAATACGACGATTGCGGGAAATACTCTCGATTTTTTACTAGACCTGATTGTTGCAAGATATTCTCTAAAATCATTTCGCCCCAATTTCCTTGGGTCTTACTTTCGCCTTTTAGTGCAGTTGCTAGATTATTTGCCTCTTTGCTAATTTTTTGATTTAATTCCTCTAGTCTTTTAACTTCTTCTTTTAAACTAAATCGCTCTTTTGACTCCTTGTCGTATGTTTCTTCAACTTTTTTCTCGAAAGATGATATTTTTTCTTTTAATGGCTTTAAAATTTCATCTAAGTTATCTCTATTTTGTGAGGTAAATTTCTTTGTCTTTTCTTCTAAAATCTCATTTGCAAGGTTCTTAAATTGTATTTGAAATTCTTTTTGAATATTCTTATACTCCTCTTTACTTTCATTTATTTTTGTTAATAAATTCTCATTCTCGGTAGATTTTGATGATATTTTTTTGTTGAGTTCAATTATTTGAAAATCTTTTTCGTCTAGGCTATGTTTATCTGCTTCACTAGTTTTAATAAAGTCGTCTAATTTCGATTTATAAATTGCAAGTTTTATTTTTATATCATCAAATTCTTTATCTTTTATGTTTTCTACATTAGGTTTATTAAGAAGAATTTTAGAAATTAATAATCCTATTACTACCCCTATTATTAAGCCAATAATTAAAAATAATATGTCCATATGCAAAGTTATTGATTAAAAGAGTATATATTTACTAATTAATACAATATATTATATGTAATTAAACTGTTTTTAAGGCAACGTTATTTACATATAATACGTCTATAATTAGAGCATAAAAATAAACTAATATTTATATGAAAACAAAATTTATTATAACTTTAATAGCAACTATTTTAATAACAAATAGTTCTATTTCGCAAATAGCAGTTGATATTACTACATACACCCCTACACAATTAGTACAAACAAAACTACTAAATGGCTGTATTACAGCGAGCAGTGTTACTTTTCAGGGCGATGCTATGCAAATAGGTTATTTTACAGCAACTGGACCTGGTGCTGTTTCTCTTGGGTTTCCTGTAAATAGTTCTGGGATTATTTTATCTTCTGGTGACACACGAGACGCCTCAGGACCAAATACATCTGGTTCTACTACTACATCGTGCCCATCTAATATTCACGATCCTCAATTAGCAACATTAACAGCTCCAACTTCTGTAAATGATTGTTCAGTTTTAGAGTTTGATTTTATTCCTGCGTCTGATACTGTTGAGTTTCGATACATTTTTGCTTCTGAGGAATACCCAGAATTTGTAAACAGCACCTATAATGATGCTTTTGGATTTTTTCTTTCTGGGCCTAATCCTTCTGGAGGAAATTACCTTAATCATAATATTGCTTTAATACCTGGAACAACAACACCAGTTACTATTAATAATTTAAATAACGGGACTAACACTCCTACAGCTGGACCATGCGTAAATTGCAACTATTATATTGATAATTCTACAAACAACTGGCATATAGAATACGATGGTTATACTACGGTATTAACTGCAACCATTATTGTAAATATGTGTCAAACATATCATATTAAACTAGCTGTTGGTGATGCTGGAGACAGAGTGTATGATTCATCTGTTTTTTTAGAAGAAGGTAGTTTCTCATCTGGTACACCTGTATCTATGAATAGTTTTACTTCTGTTGGTAATCAAACAAATACTGTTTACGAAGGTTGTACTAATTATTACGACTTTTGTAGAGTAGACACAAATAATTTAGCAGCTTCGGCAGCTGTACCTATTAGCTTGGCTATTACAGGTACCGCAATAAATGGTGTAGATATTTCTACTTTCCCTACCAGCTTATCTATTCCTGCTGGTCAAGCTTGTTTATCGGTAAATTATAATGGTATTTTAGATGCTATTAGCGACCCTGGCGAATATCTAGTTTTAGAATTATTATCTGGTTGCCCTTGTACTCCCACCTTACTTTTCGACACAATAACAGTTATTGATATTCCACTAATACAAGGTGGAATTGTACAAAACGATACATTAATTTGTGGTACTGGTGGAACAGGTGGAAATATTATTTTTGATGCTTGGACAAACTTAGACTCAACTGTAGCAAATTACCAATGGTCTACCGGAGCTACATCGCAAAGTATAAACATACCAATTCCTCTTGGAAATACAACATATTACGTGACAATAACAGACCCTTGTAGCCAAATGATAATAGACAGTATAAACGTTTCTTTTTCAGATTTATTAATCGACTTTGTTGGTGTAGATATCTCATGTAATGGTCTTTTAGACGGAAGTATTTTTGCAACACCAACAAACGGACAATCACCTTATACATATGCCTGGAATACAGGTGATTCTACAAATGGCATTTACAATTTAGCTGCAGGAACGTATTATATTACCGTAATAGACGGTTATGGTTGTCCTGGAGATTCTTCTTTCACTATTATAGAACCTGCAGTTCTAACAACAACCTTAACACCTGTAAATTTAATATGTTTCGAAGATAATTCTGGTGAGATAATATCTAATCCTACTGGTGGCACAGCTCCTTACACGTACTCTTGGTCTGATGGTTCAGTTACACAAAATGCGATTAATATGCCGAGAGGAACATTTACTGTTACTATTACTGATAATCATAATTGTCAAACAACTGCAACAGCTACTATTACTCAGCCTGGAAAAATGCAGATTTCTGGTTCTAAACTAGACATTGACTGCTATAGTTATGGAGATGTTGGTTCTGCTAATGTTCAAGTACAGGCTGGAACACCAGGGTATATTTATTCTTGGGATAATGGGGAAACAACACCTAATATTGATAGTTTAGCTCCTGGAATATATCACGTATCTGTTACCGATCAGAATAATTGCGCAATAGACACCTTTTTTATTATTAACCAAAGACCGGAAATAACTTTTACAAATACTTCTACGCCTACATATTGTTACGGATATAGTGATGGAACAGCAACTATAATACCAAGTGGTGGCACGTCGCCATTTACATATTCGTGGTCTAATAACACTTCAAATCAAAGTATTACAAATGTACCATCTGGTAGCTATTACGTAACTATAACCGATGCTAATGGATGTCGTAATAATTTCTCAATATTTGTAGATCAGCCAACAGAAGTTGTAGCATCAGTTAATACTCATCCTACAATTTGCATTGGAGAATCAACGATATTACATACATCTGCTACAGGTGGTACTCCACCATATATTCACCATTGGGATAATGGTTCTGCTTTAGAAGATATTACAGTTAGCCCAATAGTTACTTCTTCTTATATCACGTATTCAGAAGATGTATATGGTTGTGTAAGCGACCCTGTATCAGTTACTGTAATAGTAAATCTAGCTCTTGAGATTGATATTTCTACTAGCGATAATTATGCTTGTAAAGGCGACCCTATAATTTTAAGTTCAATTGTAAGTGGCGGAAATGGGAATTACACCTTAACTTTAGACAACGGAATGATTATATCAGATAACTATTCATATTTTCTTACTAATCCTATAAAAGAATTTATAAGAGTAACCGTAAGCGATGACTGTGGTACATTACCTGTTTCTGATACAATTTCGGTTAATATATTACCTCTACCAGAATTTACTCTGCAATCTGATATTACTGAAGGTTGTCAGCCTTTAGAAATTAATTTTACTCAATATTCTGGTGGTAATGAATACTCGTTTACTTGGGATTTTGGTGATTATACGAATAATGATAATATTTCGACTAAAAATAGTCCAACTCATACATATTATGAGCACGGAACATATACAATAACCTTAATTGCTGAGACAGATGATGGCTGTAGAAACTCACTATCTGTTAATGAATTAATTACAGTACATAAAAAACCTAAAGCTGTTTTTTCGGTTAAACCAAAGGTTTTAACTACAGTTAAACCAATAATAAGTTTAAATGATTACTCAGAAGATGCAAAATATTATAGTTGGAACTTTGGCGATTCTGACACATCCAATCTAAAAAATCCTACACATACTTATCTTGGTATTTCTGGTGATTATATTATTAATTTAGTAGTAAGGTCGCCGTATAATTGCATAGATAGCATTTCTGAAACTATTAAGATATTAGATGAACATGCTTTTTATTATCCTACAGCATTTACACCAAATAATGATGGAATAAATGATAGTTGGCAAATTTTTGGAAGTAATATAGACAATGATAATTTCGAATTAATTATTTATGATAGATGGGGCGAAATTGTGTTTACATCTAATAATATGCACGAATCGTGGGATGGAAGAATTAAATCTGGAGAAATTAGTTCAACGGGTGTTTTTAACTGGGTAGTAAATTACAAAGAAAAAACAGGATTAGACCATAAATCTGTTGGAACAATAACTTTAATAAGATAAATTAATAGGAAGAGTCTAGATTAACTGCTTAAAGCAAAATCTAGACTTTTTTTTTGAATAATACAGTTAGCTATTCATTCTATCAATATCTCTTTTTGCATCTTTTGTTTTAAGATCATTACGTTTATCGAACTCTCTTTTTCCTCTACCTAACCCTATTTCTAATTTTGCAAGTCCTTTTTCGTTAATAAAAATTCGTATAGGAATAATCGTTAATCCTTTTATTATACTACTTTTATTTAGCTTTTTAAGCTCGCGTTTTGTTAGCAATAATTTTCTATCTCTTTTTATTTCGTGATTATTTCTGTTTCCATGATCATATTCAGAAATATGTAAAGCCCTAACCCACAGCTCGCTACCAATAAACGAACAATAGGAATCTGTAAAGCTAATTTTACTTTGTCGTATAGATTTTATTTCGGTTCCATACAACTGAATTCCAGCTGTATAAACTTCAATAATTTCATAAAGAAATCTTGCTTTCTTATTCTTAATATCTATATTTTGATTCTTATCTTTCAAATTATTATTTATTTACAAGTCTACTCTAAAATACGATGTTATTACCTAAACTTAAATATATTCATTAAAAAATCTAAACATAAAATATAATGTTAAGATAAAAACTCCATAAACAACAGAAATTATAAGCCTAGTTTCATCTTTTAATTTATTTTGCTTTAACAATCCTTGCCAAATAATATACAACGAATAAACAATTGACAAGAATGTTAAAAATAAATGACTACTATATATAAACAGATTAGTAACAATGGAAAAAACTAAAATTGGAATACTTCCAAAAATTATTAATGTTATTGTTTCATTAAAACTTTGATTAATTTTAAAACCAAACAAAAATACTTTATTTATTACTAAGCTTATAAAAATGAACCAAAAACTTACCAAAATAAAATATACTAATACATATTTAAGAATATACATTATACCTAAATCAAATCCTATTTTAAGTATTAACCCTGTAAATAAGGTTACAGAACTTAAACCAACTAAAAACAATAAATAATTCACAATAATAGTAGAGGTTTTAATATTACTACTATTAATAATTTCCCATTCTAGGTTTGGACTAAATAAAATTCCTTTTATTCTATTTTTAATATTCATCGACATTTGACTACAAAAATCTATATAAAGTTTAATAAAACAAAATAAATAAATTTATCTTTACAATAATAATAACTTAACATATAAATAATGGAAAATAATCAACAAAAAACAAATGAAGAAAATATAGTTGCAATTTTATCATATATTACAATAATTGGATGGGTAATTGCACTTATTATACACGAAAAAGATAAAACTGAATTTAATAAGTATCACTTGCGTGATGGTTTAGGTTTAAACCTTGCATTTATTGCCATTTTTATTGTAGCAATACCTTTTGCTTTTATTCCTTTCTTAGGAGCATTAATAGTAACCGCTTTGTATATTGGAGGTTTTATTTTCTGGTTATTAGCTTTAATTAATGCAGTAAATGGAGTTACAAAACCCCTACCTTTTATTGATAGTTTTTTTCAGAACATTTTCTCTAGTGTGGGAAATTAATAAAAAACAAATAAGGTACGATGTAAAACTAACATTCTTGTTTGTGTTTATATAGCGAACAGGAATGTTAGCATTACTTATAAACAAATTCTTTATTAAAAAATTACATTAGACAAAGTAGAAATATAAAAAAACCTGTAATTTCGAAATATTAACTACAATGGTAATAACGATATAAGAAAAAACACCTTGGAAACAAGCCACAACTTAATAACAATACTAGGAGCTACCGCGGGAGGAAAAACACAAGTAGCAACTAAATTAGCTTCTTTATTAAACGGAGAGATAATTTCTGCCGATTCGCGCCAAGTATATAAAGGTATGGATATTGGTACAGGCAAAGATATAGGCGATTACATAATAAATGGCAAACAAATTAAATATCATTTAATAGATATACATAATGCAGGATACAAATATTCTGTTTACGAATTCCAGAACGATTTTCTACAATCATTCAATAATATTAATAGCCGAAACAAAACTCCAATAATGTGTGGAGGCACAGGAATGTACATAGAATCTGTGCTTAAAGGCTACAAACTTATTAAAGTTCCAGATAATAATGCTTTACGAAACAAGCTATATAAATATAGTTTAGAAGAACTAACTAGCATATTAGAATCATACAAAACTACACATAATACATCAGATTTTTCTAATCAAAAAAGAGCAATTAGAGCAATAGAAATTCAAGAATATTACAAGCAAAATCCAGATACAGATTTTTCATTCCCACAAATTAATAGTTTAATAATTGGTATTAAATTCGATAGAGATTCTCGCCGAAGGAGAATTACAGAAAGGCTTAAAATTAGGTTAGATGAAGGAATGATTAACGAAGCTCAGAATTTATTAGACTCTGGAGTATCAGTAGAAAATCTAATATACTACGGTTTAGAATACAAATATTTAGCACTTTACTTAACCAAAAAAATAACATACCACGAGATGTTTACGCAGCTAGAAACATCAATACATAGATTTGCAAAACGCCAAATGACATGGTTTAGAAGAATGGAAAAAAATGGCTTTAAAATAAATTGGTTAGATGGCTATTTTACATTGGATGATAAAATTGAAAAAATCCAAATATTATTAAAAAAATCTGTATCTTAGAGAAAAATATAACTATGAGAAAACAACTTCCCGTTATTATACTTATTACATTAACAATAATACTTTTTAATAGCATTGTTACTTTCAAAGATAGCATATCAGAAACAACTAACACTTATCAGCAAAAGAATAATTATCCATCAGAATGGTTTGATTACCAAAGAACATATCCCGAAGGTAAAATAAATCAAAAAAACTATTTAGCTGCAATGAAAGAAATAAGGCAGCAAAATAAATCTACAAATAATATTATTTGGGAGTTCGCCGGACCAACAAATATTGGCGGACGAATATCAGATATAGAAATACACCCAAATAGTCCATCTACAATATATGTTGGAGCTGCATCTGGAGGGATTTTAAAATCAATAGACGATGGTGCAAATTGGACAAATATTTTCACAAACATTCCAACAATAGGAATTGGTGATATTGCAATAGATCCTAATAACGAAAATATTATATACGCAGGAACTGGAGAATCAAACTCATCTAGTAATACTTTTCTTGGTAGCGGTATTTATAAGTCTGACAATGCAGGAAGTACCTGGAACTATATAGGTTTAGATTTTTCTGCTTACATAGGCCGAGTAATAGTTGATTACAATAACTCTTCAAGAATATATGTTGCCGCATGCGGTAATCTATTCACAAAAAATCCTGATAGAGGAATTTATAGAACAATAGATGGTGGCATAAATTGGGAAAAAATTCTTTATTTAACCGACTCAACATCTGGTGTAGATATAGTTCAACATCCAAATAATCCAGATACGTTATATGCAGCAATGTGGGAGCGTTTTAGAGGAAAAGAATATAGACGCTCGTTTGGAAATAGTTCTGGAATATGGAAAACAGTAGATGGTGGGAATAACTGGAACGAATTAACTAATGGATTACCCACTGGTAGTGATGTAGGTAGAATAGGAATTTCTATCTCCGAATCTAACCCAAATGTTTTATATGCAATTTATGATAAAAGTAATTATCAATCTGAAATTTATAAAACAACTAATGGAGGATTAATTTGGACACAAACCAACGATAGCATTTTATCTAGTATTAACGCATCTTTCGGTTGGTATTTTGGGCAAATAAGGGTAGATCCTACAAACGAAAATAGAGTATTTGCATTAGGACAGAAATTTTTTAAAACCGAAGATGGGAATAATTGGACTGAAAATGGTGATATGCATGTAGATCATCACGCTTTAAAATTTATTGACAATAAAGCTTGGTGTGGAAATGATGGAGGTTTGTATTACACTAACAATAATGGTAATAATTGGTATAAACAAAACAATATTCCTCTAACACAATTTTATGATATAGCACTAGATTCTACAAATATTAACAGACTATATGGCGGTACTCAAGATAATAATTCTATTAGAACCGCAACTGGTAATATAGACGACTGGGAAGGTATTTTGGGTGGAGATGGGATGTATTGTTTAGTTGATTACAACAATCCTAACACAGTTTATTGCGAATATCAATGGGGAGGAATGTATAGAATTGATAATAATATTAGCGATTGGACTAATATAAATATAAACGATAGTAGAACTAATTGGTCTACTCCGTATATGTTGCATCCTACAAATTCAAATACTTTGTATGCAGGAACTTATAGAATTCATAAATCAATAGATAGAGGTGATAATTGGACAAGCATAAGCAGTGATTTAACAAAAGGCGGTACGAACTCATTCCACACTATTACGAGTATTGATATTTCTAAAATAAATTCAAACATAATACTTAGCGGTTCTGCCGATGGAAAAGTATACATAACTACTAATGATGGAGGAAACTGGTTTGATATATCTTCTGGGTTACCTGATAGGTGGATTACTAGAGTAAAAACAGACCCTTTTAATATTAACACAATATATGCGACAGTTTCTGGGTTTAGATGGGACGAGCATTACTCACACATTTATAAATCAGTAAATTTAGGACAAACTTGGCTTGCAATAGATGGTAATTTACCAGAAGTACCTGTAAATACAATAATTTTAGATCCAAACGTTCAGAATCAAATTTTTGTAGGAACAGACGCAGGTGTATATATGACAGATAATGGTGGCATTAGTTGGGATTTTATTTCTAACTCTATTCCAAATGTTCCAGTAATGGCAATGGAATTTCATACAGTAAGCAGAAAATTATATATTGGAACTTACGGACTTAGTGCCTACAAAGCTGAAATCCCAATAATTACTGATGCAAACACAAAAACTAAAATTCCTAATTTAACCATTTATCCAAATCCTGTTAAATCTGGTAATAATATAAATATCCATATAAATACATTTAGCAAAAACACAAACCTTAAAGTATATAATATATTGGGTAAAATAGTATTTGATTCTTCTATTTATTTAAATGCAAATAATATTTATAAATGGAGGTCAACCGATCAATCTGGCCGGGTTCTACCTAAAGGAGTATATTCTTGTGTTATTAACATAAATAATACTGAACTGACTAAGAAAGTTATTATTATGTAGAAATACCTAAATTAATTTTTGAAATAATCCTAAAAAAAATTACCTTTGCAAAGAATTTGTGGAAAGATTTGCTATGATTGCAACCACTTGAAAAAATGCTAAAATTTATTTCTAGTTACTTCAGCCAAAGCAAATCCCACTTACAATAAATTTATTATTTAATAAAACTATAATATAATGGGATATTTATTTACATCAGAATCAGTTTCTGAAGGACATCCAGACAAAGTTTCTGATCAGATTTCAGATGCATTATTAGACAGATTTTTAGCTTTCGACCCTAATTCTAAAGTAGCAATAGAAACTTTAGTAACTACAGGTCAAGTTGTTCTTGCAGGCGAAGTTAAGTCTACTACTTATGTAGACGTACAAGAAATTGCACGAGAAGTAATTAACAAAATTGGATACACAAAAAGCGAATATCAATTCGATGGTAATTCTTGTGGTGTTTTAAGTGCAATACACGAACAATCAGACGATATTAACCGTGGAGTTGATTCGGACAACAACAATAACGAAGCTAAAGAACAAGGTGCTGGAGATCAGGGAATGATGTTTGGTTATGCTAGTAAAGAAACAGCTAATTATATGCCCTTATCATTAGATTTGTCGCATTTAATTTTAGTAGAGTTAGCTAATATTAGAAGAGAAGGTAAAGAAATGAAATATCTTCGTCCTGATTCTAAATCACAAGTAACTATTGAATACGATGATAACGACAAACCTGTAAGAATTAACACTATTGTAGTTTCAACTCAACATGATGAATTTATTACAGATGATGACAATAAGATGTTAGCTCAAATTAAATCTGATGTAATTAATATTTTAATTCCAAGAGTTAAAACAAAATTATCAGAAGAAATTCAAGCACTTTTCGATAATGAGATTATTTATCACGTGAATCCAACAGGGAAATTTGTTATTGGTGGTCCTCACGGTGATACAGGTTTAACAGGTCGTAAAATTATTGTTGATACTTACGGAGGGAAAGGTGCTCATGGTGGTGGCGCTTTCTCTGGAAAAGACCCTAGTAAAGTAGACCGTTCTGCGGCATATGCATCTAGACATATTGCAAAAAATATGGTTGCAGCAGGTATTACTGAAGAAGTACTTGTTCAGCTATCATATGCAATTGGGGTTGCTGAGCCAGTTGGTGTTTTTGTTGACACTTATGGCAAATCAAATATTGATTTAAGCGATGGCGAAATTGCTAATAAAATTAAAGAGATTTTTGACCTTCGTCCTGCTGCAATAGAGCAGAGATTAAAATTACGTAATCCAATTTATTTAGAAACTGCTGCTTACGGGCATATGGGACGTAAACCACAAACAATTAAAAAAGTATATAAATCTACATATTTTGGCGATAAAGAAATAGAAGTAGAATTATTCACTTGGGAAAAATTAGATTATGTAGATAAAATCAAATCTGCATTTGGTTTGTAGATATTACAATGTTCAACCCTGCCTGGTTTTGTGAACCAGACAGGGTTTTTTCTTTAAAAAAATGAAGAAGTTAAAAAACATAGAATTAAATAGAATTAGCATAGAGGAATTTAAAAACACCAAGAAATCTCCTTTTGTTGTAGTTCTTGATAATATTAGAAGCTTAAATAATATTGGTTCGGTTTTTAGAACTGCTGACGCTTTTTTAATAGAAAAAATATATTTGTGTGGGATTTCTGCTTGTCCACCAAATAAAGATATACACAAAACCGCACTTGGAGCAGAAGATTCTGTAGAATGGAAATATTTCGCAAATACTTTAGATGCTGTTAGCGAACTCAAGAGTAATGGCTACAAAATAATATCGATAGAACAAGTAGAAAATAGTGTAATGCTTAATGATTTTCTTATTGAGAATAATACAAAATATGCGCTAATTCTAGGAAACGAAGTAAAAGGAGTAAAACAAGAAGTGATTAATGCTTCTGATAACTGTATTGAAATTCCGCAATTTGGTACAAAACACTCTTTTAATATTTCGGTAACTACTGGTATTATCCTTTGGGATTTATTTAATAAATATTCTAAAGTTATCTAAAATTTTATTTTAGAAAGACACAAATCCTCAAATTTTCGCATCTGAATTTCTTCCTTTTTTGTTTTATCATTTTGACCTGTGAGGTGTAATATCCCATGAATTAACACTCTATAAAACTCATTAACAATAGTTTGATTAAATGTTTTTGCATTTTCTTTTACCCTATCTACACTGATATAAATATCAGAATTTATAGTTTTATCTTCGTTGTAATTAAACGTAATAATGTCTGTAAAATAATTATGTTGTAAGTATTCCTTGTTAATTTCTAACAAATATTCATCGGAACAAAATATATAATTAATCTCGCCAAGAACATAACCTCGCTCATGCACACAGCTACTAATCCATAATTTTACTTGTTTTCGCAAAAACTTAGGAGGGTTCTTATCTTGCACAAAGAATTTAATTGGCATTAATTGTTAAATATTAAATTTGAATTCGATAACGGAACCATTATTAAAGAATTCCATTTTATCTGATAGGTTTTTAATAAGAAATACTCCCCTACCATTTAACTTCTCAATATTTTCTGGTAATGTAGGATCAGGAATATTGTCAAAATCAAAACCTTGCCCATCATCACTTACTTTAAAAGAGATTTCTTTTTTTGATATTTCACATTCTAAACCAACATTTTTTGTTTTATCAAGCTTATTTCCGTGCAATATTGCATTGTTTACTGCCTCTGTTACTGATACTAATATATTGCCATAAACTACTTCAGATAAATTAAATTCTTTATTAATTTCTTCCACAAACTTTTCAGCCTTATTTAGATTTATTTTCTCAGATATAAATTCAATCTTACTTTCCATATAAATAGTTTACTCTGAAGAAATAATATTAAGTGATTTAATATTTTCTCTAATAAAATAATTATTAATTTTTCAAATTAACATTAATGATATATGATTTATACTTCTTTTGATAGTACTTATTAAGCCTTATACTTTTAACATTTAGCATTTCGTTAAAATTAGTTTGTATGTCCTTATACTCGAAAAACTCTCTAGGGTTACTATATTTTTGATTTTTTTCTTCTTCAGACTTTCTTTTTTTATCTAGCTCTCTTTCGTAATCAGAATTCTCTGCCTGTAATAGCCTTGTAATTATATTGTTTTGCCTATTTATGGTTTGGTTAGTAATATTTCTATTAGCAATGTCATTTTTGTTCTGTTCAACTAATTTTTTTATCTCATTTAGTTGTTTTGCTGTTTCTGGATTTACAGAAGACGAATTCATTATAGAATTCAATGCTTGTTCAAATTTTTCTTGTTGTGCTAAAGATTGAGCAAGTTGTTTACTTAAACCTGACGACTTTGGTTTTCCATCTTTACCTTTATTACCATCTTTCATTTGTTGCATCATAGATTCTAATTGCTTTTTTAGCGATTTCTGAGAGCTTTTCATTTTAGACAAAGACGGTTTTCCATTTCCAGGTTTTTGGCATTGTTGATCACCTTTCATTTTTTGAGCCTGCTGCTTTTGCATTTGCTGTAACATTTCAGACAATAAAAGCAATAGATTATTAGCAGATGTCATCACATTTTGCTGCTTTATTTTAGTTCGTGAATTTTTTCTATCTTCTAACAACACTGTTATTTCAGATAAGTCAGATTTAATACTCAACAACTCAGACCTAATAGGTGTAGATATTTGCGTTACCCTTTTGCTTAAAGCATATAACGAGTCATTTATTACTTTAAATCGCTGCTCTAATTGATACTGATTATTAACGGTTTCTACGTATATTGGATTTCTATTACTTAATCCATTTAGTACCGAAATTAATTCTTCTTGACTAAAAGAAAAGATTGTTAGATTATCTATAATATTTCTAAGGTTATCCATATCTTCAGTAGCTTGAGCTTCTGCATTTTGTTTCATCATGCTCTTTAGCATAGAAGACATCTTTTTTAAATCTTGAGATGTTTTTTTCTGACTTTTACTAGCCTTAGAAGAATTCTTATTTTGTAAATTTTCATTTGATTTCTTAAAATCCTCGTCTAGTTCCTTTTCTTCTTCACTAAGCTCATCAAGACTCATCGGATTTTCTAGTTCCTTATTCTCCTCTTGGGCTTTTTTATATTTTTCTTTTATTTCTTCAAATTCCTTTTCTTGCTCTACTTGCTGTTTTTTTGTGTCTTCTATTTTGCTTTTATCTTTTGCTTGCTCAGATAATTTTTCTTGTTTCTGGGCTAATTCTTCTAATTTATTTATAGTTTCTTCTATTCTTTGTTCAACCTTCATTTGCTTGAGCAGTTCTAGATTCCTATCTAATTGGTCGTTCATTTCTTCGTTAGACATTTTTAAATCCTCAGCAAGTTTATTAAACTCCTCTGGTTTAAAATCTTTCATCATTTCTTGCAATTCCTTCATTAGTTTTTTAAGCTCATCTGAAAGTACACTCTCCATTAATTCTTCTATCTGCTTTTGTTTTTCGAGAATATCCTTTTCTTGATTTAAGAATTCGTTTTTCATTTTATTATTCTCGGCATTTTCTTGAGCTAGATTTTCTACTATCTGATTTAATTTATTCTGCTTTTTTATAATATTTTGCAAGGATTTTGTTTGCTCCCAAGAATTAGATTTATCATTAATTATATCTTCCTGTAGCTTCTCTATATCTTTTTTTATATCATTTATAAGTTTTGTGCTTTCGTTAAGCTTATTTTCTAATTCTTTATTTTTTTCATCAATTAAATTCTGCACTTCTTCTTTCGATGGTAATTTTATAGAATAAACAGTAGATTTAGAAAATTTATTTCCACTTACTGCATCATTATCCCAAACTTTAAAATAATATTCGGCAATCTCTTCAGAAGATAAAAAATTGGTAAAGTCGAAAGCATAATAAAACTCTTGCGATAATACATTGGGAATAATATCAATTTTAATTGTGCTAATACTATCATCATTAGATTTATTATGTATAATAAACTCTAGGTTAGATAATCCATAATCGTCGTTAATAAAGCCTTTAAAATAAAACACTCTAAGATTTGTGCTATCTCTAATTGCTTGCACTTTAATTGTTGGGAATAAATCTGGTATAACGTTAATATTATAATTAATAACATTATTATTTGCGAAAAAGCTATTTCTTGTGTTTATTGAATAATTTAAGGACTTATACAATGTCTTTTTTATTACAAAATCGTGATTTTCTTTCTCAGCATCAATAAGGCTTGTATCATTAATTATAAACTGTAACTGCTCTGTATCTATAGTTTTAAAATTCCAAATTAACTTAGATCCATAAGGAATAGTTATATCTCCAACATTCTTAATTATTTGATTTTGTTCTTGTGTATACGATGGCACTTCTATTGTAACAGTAAAATCTAGAACCAACGGGGCAGGCTGTGTTCTTAAACTATAATCTCTAGAATAAATCTCATTTGCGGCAAAATTAAAATCTATATCGTTATTTATATTATTAAAATCGTACTCGAAACTTGATGTTTTTGTTTTCTTCATAAGAAACTTACTACCTCCGTATTCTATAAAAACTTCTGATGGTGTAAATTCGCCAGTAATTTTTAGTTTAAGAGTGAAGTCTTCGCCTTTTTTTACAAATAACGAATCATTTAACAAATTATATTTAAACGGACTATCTGCTTTATAGAAGGTATTATAGTTTACTAAGCGTTGGGTACTATTTTTAAAAACTGTAGGATAAAAAAGATATATTAATGTCCCCAATAAAAAAGCTAGAAATAAATATTTTACATATTTATAATTCTGCTTAAAATTTATTGCAGATGTAAACGGAATAGGACTTAAAGACAATACCCTTTTATCTATACTTGCCAATATTAATTGGTTAGATGCAGTACTATTTGTTTGTGTAAGAACTTCTAGCTCTAGGGTATTTAGGAGGCTATCTTTAATATCTGCAAAATGATTAGAAATAATATTTGATGCTTTTTTGTAAGAAATTATATTACCTATTCGTAGAAATTTTAATGTAGGAATAGCAATAAAATACACAAAAACTGATGCGAAAATAATTAGAGCTGAGTAAAATAACACTGTGCGAATATTTGTTGAAAAATGATTAAAATGCTCTAATACAAGCAAAACCAAATAATAAGAAATATAAATAGTAAAAGATAAAATAATACCCTTTATTATCTGGTTCTTATAATATTTTCTAATAAAACTATCAAGTTTTGTATGTAATACATTTCTTGTACTCATTGCGCTGCAAAATACTAATTATTTTTGAGGCAAGTGTAAGAGAATTAAGCAAAAAAAATATTAAATTTTAACCCACTTTGTTGTTTTAATTAATTTCTGGTCATTCTTAATAAGAATATAATAAATCCCTTGATTTAATTCGTTTGTGTTTATTACTAATTTAGAGTTATTAAGTACTTCAGACAAAACTATGCATCCATTAGCATTATAAATTTCCACATTGATAGTATTAAAATCAATAAAGTTATACTCAATTATTAATTTGTTTTTCGATGGATTTGGATATACGTTTAGTGCATTTTTATTATTTATATTTTTATTTATTGATAAAATATTGTTAATATAACAACCTGAATAGCTCGTATTTTGCCAAAGCACAGAATTATTATTCTTATAACACAATAAGTTTACAGAATCTGAAAACTCATACAGATTACTCAAAAAAGAATATTTAGGGAATAGTGGTCCACCTCTAATACTACCTATACCCTCTACCCATACTTCATTTAATATTAATGGTGGGGAATTTGGCTCTTCAATAAAAAATCGTTTATGGTAAACGTTATTTATCAAAATACTATCTATATTTTCTATTTCAAGATAAACAATATCTTGCCCAAGATTATATAAAACAGAATCTCCAATATTTATATTAAAATTGTATATTGTATCTACATTAGCTAGCGTATCCATAAATAATATTAGAGAACCAACCACCCTAATATTTCCCAACAAAGTAAGGTTTGAAGAAAAGCTAGAATCAAATGTGCTATACATTTTAAGCCATAAATCGCCTCCTATTAATGTATCTCCACTATAACCATACAATATAGTTTTGGTCTCAATAAAATTTGGATATTGTGCATTTGCATTAGGATAAGTTTTTGCAACAGACCATATTGCAGTAGTATCTACAAAACTAATTTTTGTTTGAGAATTGCTATAACTATAAAGTAAAACCAAACTAGATATAAATAATAGTTTTATTTTTTTCATAATTGTTTATTTTAAAAAAGTAGTATGTCGCAAGATAATTTTTTATTTTCAATAATAATAGCGCATGTTACAAAATATCTTATCAAATATTTCGAAACACACCTTTGAATTATGCACAAAAAAAGGGTATCTAAAATTTAGATACCCTTTTTTTATTATTCTGAAATAAATCTATTCTTCAGATTTATCTTCTTTCTTCTCTTTTTTAGGCTTAGGCTCTTTCTTTGGAGCTTTTGCTTCTACTTTTGCCTTTACTTTTGGTTTAGCTTCGGGTTTAGTTTCAGTTTTTGCTTCTACTTTAACTTCTTCTTTAGCTTTTGTTTCAACCTCTGTTTTTACTTCCTCAACAACAGTTTCTTCTTTAGTTTCTACTGGAGTAGTACTTGCAGCAGTAGTAGTTTTTTTACCACCTCTACGGCTTCTTTTAGCTGTTGATGCTTTACCTTTAGGCTCTTTTATTAAGTTTTCGTTATAATCAACTAGTTCGATATAGCACATATCTGCATTATCACCTAAACGATTGCCTAATTTAATAATTCTTGTATAACCACCTGGTCTGTCTGCTACTTTTGTAGATACCTCTCTAAACAATTCGGTTACAGCATATTTATCTTTAAGATAAGAGAATACAACTCTTCTAGAGTGTGTAGAATCATCTTTTGACTTTGTAATTAATGGCTCAACATAAACTCTAAGAGCTTTTGCTTTAGCAACTGTTGTTTTAATTCTTTTGTGAAGGATTAAAGAGTTTGCCATATTAGAAAGCATTGCTTTTCTATGTGCTGTTTTTCTTCCTAAATGATTGAATTTCTTTCCGTGTCTCATTACTTTCTTCTATTACTCTCTACTATGAGATTATTTTATTCTCTTTCTAATTTAAACTTTGATATATCCATTCCGAAATTAAGGTTTAGATGTATCAATAAATCATCTAATTCTGTTAATGATTTTTTACCAAAATTTCTGAATTTTAATAAGTCATTTTTATTAAAAACAACTAATTCGCCAAGTGTATCAACATCTGCTGCTTTAAGACAATTAAGTGCTCTCACAGATAAGTCCATATCTACTAATTTTGTTTTTAGCAGTTGACGCATATGTAATACTTCTTCGTCGAATTCTTCATTTTCTTTATTTTCACCTGTATCAAGCGAAATATGTTCGTCAGAAAATAACATAAAGTGATGAATAAGCAATTTAGCAGCTTCTTTTAATGCTTCTTTTGGATGTATAGAACCATCAGTTTCGATTTCGAAAACTAATTTTTCATAATCTGTTTTTTGCTCTACACGTATATTCTCGATGTAATATTTAACGTTCCTAATTGGAGTATGAATAGATGCGATTGGTACTATACCAAACTCAGCTTCTTCGTTTGTATTATCTTCGGCAGAAACATATTTTCTTCCTTTGTCAATACTTAACTCTATTTGAAATTTAACATTAGGTTCTAATTTACAAATCAGTAAATCTGGATTTAGAACTTCGAAATTATTAAGAAAATTAGTAATATCTCCAGCTTTGAATTCATCTTTGCCAGAAATAATTACATTAACAACTTCATTATCTACATCATCAATTTGACGTTTAAATCTAACTTGCTTTAAGTTTAGAATAATTTCAGTTACATCTTCGATTACACCTTTTACGGTTGAGAATTCGTGCTCAACTCCTTCAATCTTAATTGAAGTTATAGCGAATCCCTCTAATGATGATAACAAAATTCTTCTCAAAGCATTTCCTATGGTAACTCCATATCCAGGCTCTAGGGGTCTAAATTCGAATTTTCCGAATTTTTCATCTGAGTCTATCATTATTACCTTATCTGGTTTTTGAAAATCTATTATTGCCATAAAACAGTTATTACCTATTATTTAGAATATAATTCTACAATTAATTGTTCTTTGATATTTTCTGGAATATCTTCTCGAGTTGGAATATTTAAGAATTTTCCGCTCATTGATTCTTGATCCCACTCCATCCAAGAGTACTTAGAATGATTGAAACCTGATAACGAATCTGATATTACTATTAACGATTTTGATTTTTCTCTTACACTAATAATGTCACCATCTTTTACGTGATAAGAAGGAATATTCAAATTAATACCATTAACAACTATATGTTTATGTGATACTAATTGCCTTGCTCCATCTCTTGTAGGAGATAAACCTAATCTGTATACTACGTTATCTAATCTTGCTTCTAGTAATTGTAACAATACTTCACCTGTTACTCCTTTAGATCTTGTAGCTTTCTTGAATAAATTAGAAAATTGTTTTTCTAATACACCGTAAGTATATTTAGCTTTTTGTTTTTCTAATAACTGAACAGCATATTCAGATTTTTTTCCTCGCCTTCTGTTTGCCCCGTGTTGTCCTGGTAAATAGTTTTTCTTTTCTAAAACTTTATCAGGTCCATAAATAGGACTTCCGAATTTTCTAGCAATTCTCGATTTCGGACCTCTATATCTAGCCATTTATAAAATGTATTAAATTTCTTAATTAATTAAACTCTTCTTCGTTTTGGTGGACGACATCCATTATGTGGTAAAGGTGTAACGTCTGTAATTTCTGCTACAGCTATTCCTAAACCAGATACTGCTCTAATTGCAGCTTCTCTACCAGCACCAGGACCTTTTACATATACTTTTACTTTTCTCAATCCTAAATCGTAAGCTGCTTTTCCACAATCTTCAGCAGCCATTTGTGCTGCATATGGGGTATTCTTTTTAGAACCTCTAAATCCTTTTTTTCCTGCAGAAGACCAAGATATTACTTGACCACTATCGTTTGTCATTGTAACGATAATATTATTAAAAGATGAATGTATGTGCATCTGCCCAACAGCATCAATCTTTACAACTCTTTTCTTTGCAGCTTTAGTTTTTTTCGCCATATCAAAAATTATTTATTTTGTAGCTTTCTTTTTATTAGCAATTGTTTTCTTTTTACCTCTTCTAGTTCTTGCATTGTTTTTTGTGTGTTGTCCACGAACTGGTAATCCTGTTCTGTGTCTAATACCTCTGTAAGAACCAATATCCATTAAACGTTTTATGTTTAATTGAACCTCTGATCTTAATTCACCTTCAATTTTTAAATTATCAGCAATGTAAGATCTAACTTTAGACATTTGATCATCAGTCCATTCAGAAATTTTTTGGTTTTTTTCTATTTCTAGTTTACCTAAAATACTTATTGCAGTACTTCTTCCAATTCCAAAAATATAAGTTAATCCAATCTCACCTCTTTTATTATCAGGTATATCTACTCCGGATATTCTAGCCATATTAAAATTATTTATTATTTATTATCCTTGACGTTGTTTAAACTTAGGGTTCTTTTTATTTATAACATATAAGCGTCCTTTTCTGCGTACTATTTTGCAGTCCTCGCTTCTCTTCTTAACAGATGCTCTTACTTTCATTTGAGTTTATTTTTTATATCTAAAAGTTATTCTTCCAATAGTTAAATCGTATGGTGACATTTCCACTCTTACTTTATCACCTGGTAAAATTTTAATATAGTGCATTCTCATTTTCCCAGATATGTGAGCTGTAATAACATGCCCGTTTTCTAGTTCTACTTTAAACTTAGCATTTGATAATGCGTCAATAATATTACCATCTAGTTCTATGGATGCTTGTTTTGCCATACTAATTTTTTACTTTATTTACTGCTTTATCAATAATATCAAAATTTGATAGAATATCAGCTTTATTATTTTTAACAGCTATTGTATGTTCAAAATGTGCAGATGGTTTATTGTCTGCAGTAAATATTGTCCATCCATCTTTAGCTTGTCTTATTTCTTTTTTTCCCATATTAATCATTGGTTCAATAGCTAAAACTATATTTTCCTTTAGTTTTATTCCTCTTCCTCGTTTGCCATAATTGGGAACTTCAGGCTTTTCGTGAAGATTTTTTCCTATTCCGTGACCTACAAGTTCTCTTACTACAGAATAACCATTTTCTTCTGCGTGTTGTTGAACTGCATATCCTATATCACCAATTCGATTACCTACTACTGCTTGCTCTATACCTTTGTATAAAGATTCACGAGTAATTTTTAGCAATTTTTCTTTTTCAACAGAAATATTTCCTATTGCAAATGTGTAACATGAATCTCCATGAAATCCATTCATTACAACACCACAATCTACTGAAACAATATCGCCTTCTTGCATTTCATAATCTGAAGGTATACCATGTACCACTTGATTATTAACTGAAATACACAATGTGTTTGGAAAACCATGATAATTTAAAAATCCTGGTACTCCTCCATTGTCTCTGATAAACTGCTCGGCAACTTTATCTACTTTAAGGGTAGAAACTCCTGGTATCATAAACTCTGCAATTGTAGCATGAGTTTTAGAAACCATTAAGTTGCTGATTCTCATCAGCTCAATTTCTTCGTTTGTTTTATAATAAATCATCAAAGAACGTTAAATAGCTGCACCAACAGCTCCACCTGATCTTCCTTTAATACGACCAGATTTAACAAGTCCATCATAATGTCTCATCAACAAATGACTTTCTATCTGTTGCAAAGTGTCTAAAACAACACCTACTAAAATTAGTAAAGATGTTCCTCCATAAAACTGTGCAAATTGGTTATTTATTCCTGCTATTACAGCAAATGCTGGTAAAATAGCTATTAATGCTAAAAACATAGATCCTGGTAAAGTTATTTTAGACATTACTCCATCTAAGAACTCTACAGTTTTTTTACCTGGTTTAATACCTGGTATAAAACCACCATTTCTTTTCATATCTTCTGCCATTTGATTAGGATTAATCGTAATAGCTGTATAAAAATATGTAAAAATGATAATCATTAATGCAAATGTAAAGTTATACCAAAATCCTGTAAAATCTGAAAATGCAGCCGCAAAACCAGAAGCTGAATCTGAGCTTACAAAACCTGCTGCCATCATTGGAACAAACATTAAAGCTTGTGCAAATATAATAGGCATTACTCCAGATGCATTTACTTTTAATGGTATATATTGACGAACTCCTCCATATTGTTTATTTCCAACAACTCGTTTAGCATATTGAACGGGAATTCTACGAGTTCCTTGTACAAGAAGTATTGAGAACATTATTACAATAAGGAGTATTACTATTTCTAGCAAGAATGCGACTAAACCGCCTGCTCCATCCATTCTGCTACCAAATTCTGCTACAAATGAGAAAGGTAATCTTGCGATAATACCAATCATAATGATTAATGATATACCATTACCAATACCTTT
>DAOVTE010000094.1 GCA_030627705.1 Bacteroidales bacterium | reverse complement strand
CCTATATCTACAGTTTTACCTCTTACTTTAACAACAGTATTATATATTTTATTAATTAATAAAAATCTTGACAAAACAAATGGTATAAAAATTAACATTATCATTGTTTTAAATATTTGTAAGGAACTTACTGTTGAAACTCCTGAAAAATATTTTATTAAAAATGGTGACAAGAAAATAGATGCCAAAAATGCCCCAAAGGTTGCTATTATAGAATATTCTATATCACCACCTAGTTTTGCTGTAAAAGGAATTATTGCTACTCCAGGCGGTGCAGCTGCAATTATTATAAATCCATAAAACAGGTTAATATCAAATGAAAAAATATAAGCTGCAATAATAATAAAAAATCCAAAAACCACATGATTGAGTAGTATCCCCACAAGCATTGGTCTTAAAAGTTTTTTATAAGAAAGAAGTACTTTATTAGATATTGATGTTAACGATATCATCATTACAAAGGCCAATATCCAAAATGCATAAGGTTTTAAATATTCAGCAAAAGAAGGTAACCCAATACCTAAAACTACGGAAGCAACTAACAACAAATTTCTATTAATAATTATTTTCTTTAACATTAAATATAAATAATTACAATATATATTTTCATAAATGCAAAAGTAATAAATAATATACAAGACATATGTTAATTAAATAGAATTTAAAACTGTTTTAATAATCCTTATTGTTGAAATATAATGAGTTTTGCTTACTGTAAAAATTTAATATCTTTGTTTTTTTATGCATTATTATTAGCATTATTATTTTTATTAAAAAAAGGTTTATCATTATAATAAGAATTATGAAACAAATTTTTACAATTATTGCAATAACATTACTTTATTCAAGCATTTTGGCACAGACACCAGAGAAAATAAGTTATCAGTCTGTAGTTAGAGATGTAAATAATAATCTTCTATCTCAAACACAAGTTGGAATACAAATAAGAATATTACAAGGTTCGATTAATGGAATTCCAGTTTATGAAGAAATACAAAACCCTACCACAAATATTAATGGTTTGTTAACAATTGAAATTGGAGTACAAACAGGTTTCGATACAATAAATTGGGCAAACGGAATATATTTCATAGAAACAGGTATTGATCCAACAAATGGCATAAACTATTCATTAATAATGGGAACAAGTCAGTTATTAACTGTACCATATGCCTTACATGCAAAAACAGCAGAAAGTATTACAGGAACAATTACAGAAACAGATCCTTTTTTTATTGCTTCACCATCAAACGGAATAACAAACGCAAATATCACAAATTGGGATAACAAAATAGATATTGAACTTGATGGTGACAGTACTAACGAAATACAAAGTTTATTGTTTACGGGGAACCAACTTTCAATTTCTAAAGCTAATACAATTAATTTAGATTTTAGTAATAATATAGAATTTGTTACGCGTACAGAAATGGATACAATTACGCCAACAAATGGACAATTAGTATATAATACAACTGATAATGTAACTTTAATGTGGAATGGCTCAAATTGGATACAAATAAGTGATAATTGTTTTCCGCAACCTACAGCATCAATTGCAGGAACAGATCAAGAAATTAACTCAAATACATTAACAACAAATCTAGCAGCAAATACACCTACAGAAGGTATAGGAGCATGGAGTATTATTAATGGTGCAAGTGGTTCATTTGCTGATATTAACAATCCAACAACAGCTTTTTCTGGGTCAAGTTGTACCAACTACAATCTACAGTGGGAAATTGCTACAGCCTGCACACAATCAAAAGATACCGTAAACATATCATTTAACACATTGCCAACAATAGCAAACGCTGGTATCGATATTTATTCACTAACACAAACTACAGTTACATTAAATGGTAATAACCCAACAATAGGTACTGGTGTTTGGTCTATAGTTTCTGGTTTAGGAGGTTCATTTAGTAATCCAAATTCATACAATTCAAATTTCACAGGAAACAACAATGAAACATACACATTACGTTGGTCAACAATAGCATGTGATTCTTCTTACGATTATGTTAAAGTATACATTGGTAACGTAGTTGGTCAATATGCTTATGGAGGCGTAATTTTCTATGTTTATGGCTCAGGAAATAACGGTTTTGTTTGTGCAACAACAGATCAAAGTAGTGGAACAATTTGGGGTTGTAGTGCGACAAGTATAACTGGTGCATATGGGACAAGCATTGGAACCGGAGCTCAAAACACTATTAATATAGAAGCAGGTTGTCCCACTGTAGGAACTGCTGCAGATATTTGTGCTAATTTATCATTAAATACTTATACCGATTGGTTTCTACCTTCTAAAGATGAATTATACGAAATGTTTATTAACAAGGATGAAATAAATACTGCTGCACTAAATAATGGAGGAACAATCTTCGATGTTACTTCTTCTAGTATATATTGGAGCTCTTCTGAATATAGTGTAAATAATGCGTGGTATTACTATTTTGTTCTAAGTAGTTCGTTCAATAGTAATAAAAATAGTTCGTATAGAGTAAGAGCAATAAGAGCTTTTTAAGGTAAATTACCCCAAATCATTTCAGATTAATTTGAAATGATTTGTGGTATTTTTATTTATTCTCTAATTCTTCTATTCTTTTCAACAATAATTCAATTTCTTGTTTATGTTGATCTTCTTTTTCATTCATTTTTCTTTCTAATTCTTTTACAGCCTCTACAAGCAGAGCTGTAATAGGTGCATATTGCATAGAATAATGATCATTATTTTTATCAACAACTTCAGGTATTATTTCTTCTGTTTCTTGTGCAATAAAACCCATTTGTTTAGATCCTCCATACTTTTCTGCATCCTTCCAATAATAATTTACTCCTCGTAGATTATTTACTTTATCTAGTGCATTTTCTATGGTTATAATTTCCTTTTTAAGCCTAAGATCACTAGCATTCCACCAAGCGGATAATCCTCCGGCATCTCCATTAACAAAGAATTTTTTTCCTAGTGAGTTATCTCCGTCAATTACAACATTTCTATTTGTTGTTGCAAACTCACCATAAATTAAAGGTGCTTGATACGTTAAACTATTAACAGCATCGATATGTAATTTAAAAGAATCGGCAACTACATGTCTACCTGCTTCTGTACCGATAAAGACATTATAACTCCCAATCATGTTATTAACCCCAGACCATCGTCCAATATAGGTATTATGTCTACCTGTTTGATTAGCGTAACCAGCTTGATAACCCACATAAGTGTTAGATTCTCCAGTTTGACTATTAAAACCTGTTTGATAGCCTATATACGAGTTGAAACTTCCTGTAAGATTCTGTGCACCAGCCTCTTGTCCTAAGAAAATATTGTTAAAACCTGAAGCATTAGCATAACCAGATTGATTTCCTAAGAATAAATTATTATTACCTAATGTATTGTTATCACCAGAATTATTACCTAAGAAAAGGTTATTACTACCAAAACTGTTTGTTGAACCAGAATTTGTTCCAATAAAAATATTATTGCTACCTATTGTATTTAATTCACCTGCATTTGTACCAATAAAAACATTTTCTTGACCTTCATGATTATTGTGCCCTGCTTGAAAACCAATAAAAACATTTTTTATTCCTTCTTTCTTACAACTATATCCAGCTCTAGACCCTATAAAAACATTATAATAAGAAGTATCTGCAGTAGACCCTGCTTGATAGCCCATAAAAACGTTATCATTACCTTGTAAGTTTTGAGACCCCGCTGATGAACCAATAAAAACATTACTATTCCCATCTATATTTTTAGACCCTGCTGAAGAACCTAAAAACACATTATAATCTCCATTACTTTTTTCTCCTGATAAATAGCCAATATATGTATTTCTTATTCCTATTGTATCTTCAACACCAGCTTTATAACCTAAAAACACATTATGAGATCCCGTAGTTAAATTTTTACCTGTTTCATATCCATAAGTTGAATTATAAAAGCCAGTTGATATATTAGACCCACTATTTTCTCCAATAAAATAATTTCTTGGACTCAACTGCATATAACTTACATCTGAACTACCAGCTATATCTCTAACACCAAATCCAGCATCGGTATCTTCTGTCCAGACTCTTGTACTATCATCAGTTACTCTCAGGTATTCGTGAGTAAATGCTTTTGTTGCTGAAAAACCACCTACTGCAAATCCTCCCTTACTTGAGTTTGAACTAGCTTCTATATACGCTCTAATACTATCTGGTGTAACTCTAAAATATTCGTTGGTTAGTCCTTTAACTGCTGAAAAACCACCTACTGCAAATCCTCCTTTTGATGAGGTTGCTTTTGTTCCGTTATCATCTACATAAATACGAACGCCTTCTTCGTAAACTGCAAAAACTGTTCTTCCATCTTTATTTTTTACTTCAAATATTGCTGAATCGGCATTTATTGATGCATCACCTTGTATAATTAATTTCCCGTCAGGATTATTTACACCTACACCCACATATCCATTATTGTAATAAATATTATTTCCTGTTTCTTGCCAAAGATTAGAATATCCGCTTAAATCTACATTTGTTGCAGAAGCATTATTTGTAATTGTTAATGTATTTCCTATTAGATCTAAATCTTGAATTTCGTTAGCAGAATCATCGTCGTTATCGGCCACAGTAACAGTACCTCCACCATTTGATAAGATTAAGTTAATTCCTGTTTGTGATATAGTTTGCAATTCATTTGTTGTACTTGCATCAGCATCGTCTACAGCATCTGTAAAGCTACCACCTGAATTTGATAGTGTAACCGTTGTACCTGTTTTTGATATTGTTTGAAGTTCGTTTGTAGAATTATCATCGTTATCTGCTACAGAAACTGTTCCTCCACCGTTTGATAAAGTTAAACTATTTCCTGTTTGTGATATAGTTTGTAATTCATTTGTTGAACTTGTATCTGCATCGTTTACCGCATCGATAAAGCTACCTCCTGAGTTTGATAATGTAACTATTGAGCCCGTTTTTGAAATTGTTTGAATTTCGTTTGTTGTATCTGCGTCGGCATCGTCTGGACTAGTTATAAAACCTGAGTTATTTGTTAAATCGCTTGTGTTTGCAGGTATTAATGGTTGATTTACCAAATCTACATAATCACCTGAAAACACATTTTCTGCTGATTTTGCATTTAATGCGTATGGAACGCTCAATAATTGAGAAATCCCCATATTTTGCAATCCATTTCCATCTAAAATATCTACTTCAATCTTTATAAAATGCAAATTACTAGCCCAATCTATTGTAGAAAAATCGCCAGACACAAGCGTTCCGTTCCCTATCTCTAAATTTACTAAACCAAAGGCATTTGTGCTTGCAGAAAATGTTTCTACGTAAACAGAATTACCTGTTGTTGAACTTTCTAATATTGAAATTTGAAAATTTACATTTGCAGAAACCATTGCACTTCCATTTGCGTCTCGAACTACAGTTTGGTATTTAACTAAGTTCGGGGTTTGAGATATTGTAACTATAGATAATAAAACTAATATTAACAAAAAAAATGTGCGTTTCATATACTTCAAGTTTAAGTTCTATATTTTATTCTTTTTCTGAATAACCTATTGCTTTAGATTTAGGTTGACTAAATAATTCTGGGTTTAAATATTTTCCCTTGTCATTCGCATTTTTTTCTTGCTCAACAATAACTGGGTTTGCCTTTGCATATGGATCTTTTCTTATACCTGTAACTTGCCATGAGATTTTTTGTCCCGCATTTCCTCCTGCTATTTCAAATTTATTATTAGTAATTTCTTTAGAAATATAAATATTAGGTGCAGAAGAACCAATTGCAGTTAATAGATATCTAAAATTCTCGTTTAAGGTTTCAAAATAAGATGGCAGCTCAACGATAGCTTTTCCGCTATTATCAATAATTACAACACCATCATATATATTTTTCATATCTGGACTTTCTACAAACGAATGAATTAAATATTTGTTCTCAGGGTCTTGAGGATGATCAATTTTAAATGTACCAGCAGATTTTGATAGCGTACCATTTACATGTACATTTCCTTGAAAATATCCTGCATAAGCTGATCCTGTGCTTGTGTATGCTGATGCATAAATACCATAAGCACTTCCTGTACCTGTGTTATAAGCATAAAAATTTCCCCCATGAATTGTTCCACTATAAGATGAACTTACACTACCTATTACTCCTCTATAATTACCAACTCCTTTAACTCCTACTCCATAACCTTCTGTAACAGCATGTATTCCATAAACTGCTGCATTATCATTAGTTAAAGTTTCGTCAACTGAATGAACTTTATATAAAGGAGATCCTGTTACTCCTACTCCAAGCTTTCCGTTAATTTTTACTATACTATTATTAAACTCACCATATATTAATGGTGTTGATGTAGTTGAATTAGAAATGTATAGTTTGTTACTACCAGTCTCGCTATAACCTGCGTTATATCCTAAAAATACATTATATTCTCCTGCAGCAATATTACGTCCTGCAGAGTGACCTAATAAGGTGTTGTAACTACCTGTAGAAACAGATGCTCCACTAAGATAACCTACAAATGTGTTGTTATTAGTTGTATTAAAATTACCATGACCTGCGCTATTACCTACAAATGTATTTTGATCTCCATCTGCACCATAACCAGCAGCGTAACCAATAAATGTATTATTATTACCTTTAGTATCATGACCTGCAATTTGTCCTAAAAAAGTATTCCTTATTCCTGTTGAAAGCCAATAACCTGTTTCACCTCCTAAAAAAACATTATCTTCGCCTGTACTATTTTTTCCTGCACTTTTTCCTATCGCAACCATATAATGAGAAGATGTATCACTATATCCGGCATTATGCCCGATAATTACTTTAGCACCTCCATCAACATTATTGTAACCAGCACTGTTTCCTATAAAAACATTAAATGTGTTATTCCACATTACTCCTGTACCAATACTTTTATATCCTGCTCGATAACCAAGCATTACGTTTTGATAACCTTTTGTATTATAATATCCTGCTTGGTATCCTAAAAAAAGATTTGACGCACCTGTGGTATTCTTATTTCCTGCATTGTAACCCATAAAAGTATTATAACTTGCAGTAGTATTATTGTAACCTGCATCATCTCCAATAATAACATTATTATCTCCAGTAGAGTTAGCATATCCAGCATTTGTTCCTACAAATACATTATTAAATCCAGTAGTAGAGGAGCGGCCTGCAGACCTACCAATCATAATATTATCGCTACCAGAACTTGTTTGTCTTCCAGATTCGAATCCCAAAAAGATATTATTCTGTCCAGTAGTATTACTATACCCTGAGTAATGTCCTTGAAAAATATTATATTCTCCTGTTTTACTATTATATCCACTATAAGATCCCATAAAGATGTTGTAACTTGCAGAATCGGTATTATACCCTGCCATATAACCCAAAGTAATATTACTTATACCTGTTTTATTACGATATGCTGCATAAGGTCCAATTGCAACATTTCTAGAACCCTCTGTGTTATATACTCCAGAAAGATATCCAAGGAATGTATTATAATATCCAGTAGTATTAAAATAACCAGAATAGTTTCCTAAGTAAACATTATCGAAACCAGTCGTATTATATCTTCCAGACTTAAATCCACCAAAGAAGTTGTTGGAACCAGTTGTAGTATTATAACCAGATTCTTCTCCAAGAAATGTATTACTATAGGCAGAAGTAGAAAGATAACCACTTGATTTTCCAATATAAACGTTATTTTGCCCTGTAGTATTGGTAAAACCAGCTTCGTAACCTATCATTATGTTATCATTACCCGAACTGGTACTCTTACCTGATTTGTATCCTAAAAAAACATTGTTGTCTCCATATGTTAATCCCATTCCTGATTCATAACCAAATGTAGAATTATAATTTCCTGTTGCCGATATATTTTCACCCGAGCTATGTCCAATAAAGTAATTATCTAAAGACAAGTGCATTACTCCACCATTGTTTGTTGTCCCAGCAAAGCTCTCAACTGAAAAGCCACCGTTATGTCCTGTTCCTGTATTTGCTTCGTCGAAATACATACGCACACTATCTGGAGTTATTCGCATATACTCATTAGTTAAAGCTTTTGTTGCAGAAAATCCACCTACAGCAAAACCTCCTTTTGATGAATTAGCTTTTGTTCCGCTATCATCTACATAAACACGAACGCCTTCTTCGTAAACGGCAAAAACTGTTTTTCCATCTTTATTTTTTACTTCGAAAATTGCAGAATCCGGATTAATTGAAGCATCACCTTGTACAATTAATTTTCCATCTGGATTACTTACTCCTACACCTACATATCCATTATTATAATAAATATCATTCCCTGTTTCTTGCCATAAACTAGAATATCCACTTAAATCTATATTTGTTGCAGAAGCGTTATTTGTAATTGTTAATGTATTTCCACTTAGATTTAAATCTTGAATTTCGTTTGTTGTACTCGCATCTGCATCGTTTACTGCATCGGTAAAACTACCGCCAGAATTTGATAGAGTAACTGTTGTACCTGATTTCGATATTGTTTGTAACTCGTTTGCTGAGTCATTATCATTATCGGCTACAGTAACAGTACCTCCTCCATTTGATAATATCAAACTAGTTCCTGTTTGAGATATAGTTTGCAATTCATTTGTTGAACTAGCATCTGCATCATTTACTGCATCTGTAAAACTACCGCCAGAATTAGATAGAGTAACTGTTGTACCTGATTTTGAAATTGTTTGAATTTCATTTGTTATACTTGCATCAGCATCATTTACTGCATCGGTAAAACTACCACCTGAATTTGATAGAGTAACTGTTGTACCTGTTTTTGAAATTGTTTGAATTTCGTTATTTGGATCTGCATCTGCATCATCAGGACTTGTAATAAAACCTGAATTATTTGTTAAATCACTAGTTTGTGTTGGTATTGTTGGTTGATTTGATAAATCACCATAATCTCCTGAAAACACATTCTCTGCTGATTTTGCATTTAATGCATATGGAACAGATAAGAGTTGAGATGCTCCCATTTCTTGTAAACCGTTTCCATCGAAAATATCTACTTCTATTTTTACAAAGTGTAAATTGTTTGACCAATTTATTGTGGTAAAATCTCCGGACACTAACGTTCCGTTTCCAATTTCTAGATTTACTAATCCAAATTGGTTAGTTGCTGATGAGAATGTCTCTACATAAACAGAATTTCCTGTTGTTGAACTTTCTAATATTGAAATTTGAAAATCTACATTTGCAGAAACCATTGCATTACCATTGGCATCTCTAACTACGGTTTGATATTTAAACGCGTCTGGAGTTTGCGAAAATACATTAACAGTTAGTAAAACTGCTGCTAAAATTATTAATATTTTTTTCATAATTTATATTCTTTAGTAATTGTTAAAGAGAGAACCTTTATTATTTCACTAATAAGCAAAGTATTATTTATTTTTAAATAACTATTTACAATCTATAATTGCCTTGCTCCTTTATCAATACATACTATTTCTAGTATTGAACAAATGCATAACCTAAGGCTGTAATGGTTGTTTATTTTTTAACTATCTTATACGAATTGTAGGTTTTATTCTTTACATCTACAACCTTTATATAATACATTGCTTTTGCATATTGCATAAGATTAATCTGCTGAATACCTGAATATTTTTTACTTACTAATACTTTTCCTAAATTATCGAATAAAAATACTTCATAAGCATTTTCTCCTTGATTCTTGATTTCAACGCTAATATAGTCTGTTGTTGGGTTTGGAAAAATGTTTATAACAGGCTCTAATAATTGCTCTTCAACAGAAACGATATTGTACAGTCCCTGATGGAAACCTTGTGTAATTGTTGCTGTACCTACAGAGTGAGTTTCTACAATAGGCTCGCCAATAGTCCAAGATATAGACAAGTTTGAATTTGAAAAATGGTCGCCTGCAGATGAAATTACCTCAGGTGTAGTTGATTGCGAATATGATATTCCGCTAATAAGCATCACTAATAATATTACAATTCCTTTCATATCAAATATTTTAAGTTTACAGACAAATATATATTATATTACTCAAAAAACATAAATATATCGTAAGTTTTTGATTAAAAGATATTTTTTATAATAAACTCATTATATTAAGCATAACTATGTGTTTTATTATTTATAATTTAAATTTTATT
>DAOVTE010000212.1 GCA_030627705.1 Bacteroidales bacterium | reverse complement strand
TATTTAAAGCATAATCTATCGCAATTCCTGAATTATGATCAGTTATTGCAACAACTTTAATTTCTTTTTCTTTTGCGATTTTCAAAAATTCATTTGTACTTTTCTCTATTTTCAAAAGAGTATCATCATCTTTTCGACCTAACCAATTGTTTGAGATTGGCTGAATTTGCAAATCCCATTTTGACCAAATAGAACCTCTGTTTAATATTGTATTTGACATTTATTATTATTTTAATTCAGGATCTTATCTTATATGGTACACAACACCTAACTATACAATATTAGTTTTTAGCTATCAATAAATTTTAATTTACAAATATTCAGCTTTAACACTATCAAGTAATCGTTGTTCTTCTACAGAAATATTACCATCTATTTTAGATGCTTTTTCCATCATCTTATAGATTTTTCTTCTAGATTTAGCATTTTCTGGCATACGAACTACTAGTTTACCATTCTGTGCCATTTGGAACATTGGTTCTATTTTCTTTAAATTGTAGCCCCATTTTTTAGCTAGTTTCTTAGTGAATTCTAGCTCTTCAGTATCAAAAACACCATCGGCAGCTACCATTATTAAGACATTATTAAATGCGTAATCTCTCACTTTATAAAGGCTATCTAATTTCTCTGGATTTACTTTTACAACAAAATTTCTAGCATTATCGCTATAGAATTTATTATATTCTTGAATATCCATTAAATCGCTAATAATCCATTCTGTGCTAGTGCTATTAATTACATCGCCGCAATACTCGCAATTCATAATTAGTGTATCGCCTACTGGTCCGCCACACGACGGGCAAGAGTGAGAATATAACGAGCCTTTAGACTCTTTAGACATAATATCCCTACTTAATAAAACAAATTCTGTTTTAGTTCTTACTGCGTAATCTATAAGATTTGCTTTCTTGCCATTAAGAACTACTCTTTGATAAGAAGATTTAATAGCAATCATTAATACATTTTTTTCATCTTTTTGCATTGCTCCAATAAGCGAAACATCGTTTAAATATAATCTGTTAAAAACAAATTTCTCTTCTTTCTCTATTATGCTTGATAATTTATCGAAAGCTGTATCGCTAACAAACCTACGCATAAGCTTAGTATCTTTTAATACTCTTGCTGTTTGAATTTGTAAGTAACCATTACTTGCTTTGTCCTCTATAAGTTGAACTGCAAAATCGTTATTATCTTCTACTAAATTTGCAATTGAAGCTGTTAAGTCGCCAAGTTTTTTAATTTGCGGGCTTATATTTACATAATCGTCGGCCTGAGTAATTTCTGATAATACCCAATCGAATTCACCAGAGTTTGTGATTGCACCACAATATTTACACTTGCTAATTTCGCTAACATCTGTTGGTAAGTCTCCCCCACAGCTTGGACAATTATGCATTGTGTACATATCTTTTTCTTCTACTCCTCGTTTTCGTAAAAATGACCAATACTCTACAAACTGTTCCGAGCCTCCAGAATTTAGCGACTTATATTTATCACTAATAAATCTATCGGTTAGAGATGCGTCTATTCCAACGTGGATGATATCGTATAATCCATCAGTTTCTACTTTATCAATAAAAACATTGCGAATTTTAAGCTTTTCTATAGTGTTCTTCTGCGAAAGAATATTCATCATCTTAAACTGTGTATTTAAGCGTTGATACATTCCATCTGAGATAAATTTACGTACTTTCGACATATCTTTATCTTGCCAAGCATACTGTAAATCGTTAAAAGCCGTTTTTACTTTTTCTTTAAATTTTGCCTCGTCGAAAGTGGGATTGCTAGCATTAAAGTTATAGAAACCAGACGGCACTTTTCCTGCAGTTGGTTTTTGTTGCGTTGATATTTTATTAAAAACAGATTTTTGTTTACCTTTTTTCTGCATATACAAATACCCAAATATTATTACCCCAGCTACAATAAAGTTTAAAGGGAATGGAAGTAACATAAATATCAAGTATAAAATTGAAAATAAGCCATCGCCACCATCGCCACCACTACTAGAGCTACCTCCTGCTCCACCAAGTCTGGCAAAGGTGTCGTCGGCAATAAGTAATGCTATTACTAACAAAATAGTTGTAATAAAAAAAGCTCTATTTTTGTAAATTATTTTAGCAATATTATTCATTTTATTTTTTTTTAATTGATGTCTCTTAAAAAGGGTTTAAGCTCTATCCATTTTTAATTTTATTACAATGCTCATCAAACTATTAATTATCTGTTAAAGATTCTCCTTAACAAAATAAAACATTTTTGTAAACAAATGATATCTAGTATTACCACCATAAATTCCGTGATTTTTATTTACATAAAACTGCATATCGAACTGGACATTTGCTTTTACTAATGCATTTATTAATTCGGTAGAGTTTTGAAAATGCACGTTATCGTCAGCAGTTCCATGAACTAGGAGATATTTACCTTTAATCTTTTTAACGTGATTTATTGGTGAATTATCGTCGTATCCATCGGCATTATCCTTAGGTAATCCCATATATCTTTCGGTGTAAATACTATCGTAGTACCTCCAATTTGTAACAGGTGCAACGGCAATTGCCATTTTAAAAACATCGGCACCTTTTGCTAAACATAGCGTTGACATATATCCGCCATAACTCCAGCCTTGTATTCCAATTCTATCTTTATCTACATAAGGTAATGTTTGATAATATTTTGCTGCTTCTATTTGGTCTATTGTTTCGTATTTACCGAGTTGTCCGTAGGTTACTTTTTTAAATTCTTTACCTCTACCACCTGTTCCTCTATTATCTACACAAGCCACAATATATCCCTGTTGTGCTAAATACTGATACCAAACTGTATTGTAATCCCACGAGTCGTTTACTTGCTGACTACCAGGTCCGCCATAAAGAAACATATAAACTGGATATTTTTTACTTGCATCGAAGTTTGCTGGTTTAATCATCCAACCGTTAAGTTGCACATCTTCGCTTGTTTTAAACGAAAAGAACTCTTTGTTTACAAAGCCGTAATCGTTCATTTTTTCTTTTGCTGATTTATTGTCCTCTAAAACTCGTTTTTCGTTGCCTTTAGAATCGTGTAGAGTTATATAAGCTGGTGTATTAGCGTCGGAATGGTAATTTATAAAGTATTTAAATCCTTTACTGAAAGCAACTTTATTTGTTCCTTTTTTTGTGGTAATCTGTTTTTTTGATATTCCATCAATACTAATAGAGTATAGATGTTTTTGCATAGGTGAAACTTCATTTGAAACATAATAAAATATCTGCAAATTGTTATCGAAGCCAACAAATTCGGTTACTTCCCATTTTCCTTTTGTTAATTGACGAACAAGCTTTCCGTTAATATCATACAAATATAAATGACTATACCCATCACTTTCTGAAATTATTACTACATGTTTTTTATCTTCTAGAAAGTTAATTTCTGTTTTTTCTATATCTACATAGAATTCATCTTTTTCGTTGTAAAACAATTGGCTATTGAATTTATTTAAATCAACAAGGAACAATTCGTAATTGTTTTGTAACCTGTTAAGTCTAACATACGAAAGTAGGCTTGGGTCTTTTGTCCATTTAATGCGTGGAATATACTGGTCTGTCTCGTTTCCTGTGTCTATTTTTTTTGTTGATTCTGCTTTTAAGTTGTAAATATGTAGGCTTACAATTGCGTTATCTTCACCCGCTTTTGGATATTTAAACTTGTACCATGTTGGGTAAAGCTCGTTGTACATCGTCATATTAAATTCTTTTACAGCCGATTCGTCGAAACGTAGAAATGCAATATTTTCTCCATTTGGCGACCATTCGAATGCTTTTGAGAAAGAAAACTCCTCTTCGTAAACCCAATCTGGGGCACCGTTAATTATGTAATTAAATTTACCGTCTGTAGTAATTTGTTTTTCACTATTTGAAGCTAAATCTGTAATGTAAATATTATTATCTCTTACAAAGGCTACTTTACTACCGTCTGGCGAAAATGTTGCTAATTGCTGCTTTC
>DAOVTE010000115.1 GCA_030627705.1 Bacteroidales bacterium | reverse complement strand
TTCTTTACCTGTTCCACTTTCACCACGAATTAATACAGACAAATCTGTTGACGCTACTTGCATAGCAATATTAATTGCTCTGTTTAGCTCATTAGAATTTCCAATTATTCTAAATCGTTGTTTTATCTGTTGAATATCCATAATACAAATATAGTAAGATATAACGAGACAAATAAATAAGAATGTTAAAAGTTTTAAAAATTAGCTTTATAAAAAAGAATAATTTTCTGGGGCTAAAATCAACAAATAAATTATTAATATTAAAGAAATAAATACATTTTAGTAATTGTTTATCATAATATAATTATCGAAAAACAATAAATAATAGTTGTTTATTAATAAATTTGTTTTATGTTTGTGCAATAATAAAAATAATTAAATATTATGGAAGCAAATAAAAAACCACTTAGCATTAAAGTAATTTACTGGGTAACAAATATTATATTTTGGCTATTTACTGTAGTTTCTGTTCTGGCGGTAGCTGTTGCAATAGCATTAATGTTTAACCTCTTTGGTAATACACAATTACATACAGGGATTCCTGTTGCGGTAGATATATTAGAACAAGGTAAATTAGAGATTAACAATACTATTACAAATGTTAAGTTTGTAGAAATGTATGGTAAACTTCATTTTATTGATACGCCTGCTTTTTTAGGTAGAATATACAGCATTTTTATATTTATTATTTTAGGATTATTCTTTTTCATTCTTCTAACTTTCAGAAGATTTATTAATAATGTTTATAAGGGAATCTATTTCGAAATTAATAATATTGCTTTGCTAAAAAGAATTTCGTACACACTTATTGGAGTATGGACATTTACCGTATTTTATGCTTATTTTCAGTATTATTACATTGTAAAACATTTAGAATTTAGCAGCGTAAAGATTTCTGGCGATATTCAAACTTATCCTGTAATTTTGTTATTTGCATTATTTATTTGGGTTTTATCGCACATTTTTATGAAAGGCTGTAAGCTGCAAGAAGAAAATAATTTTACAATATAAAATTATGGAAATAATAGTAAACCTAGATGTAATGTTAGCAAAAAGAAAGATGAGCTTAACTGAACTTTCAAAAAAGGTAGGAATAACTATGGCAAATTTATCCATTCTAAAAAAAGGTAAAGCAAAAGCTATACGTTTTTCTACTTTAGAATTAATCTGCAAAACGCTAGATTGTCAGCCTGGAGATATTCTTGAATTTAAAGAATAAAATAAATGTGAGTCTATTGCTTAACTATTTTTTTAACAGCAATTCCTTCTTCAGTTTGTAGTTTAATAAAATATATTCCTTTTGGTAAATTTTCGATATTTATTTTAAATTCTGAATCTTGAATTTTAAATTCTCTAATTGTTCTGCCATAAATATCAAGCACCGAACAACTTTCTACTTTTAACTTTCTGCTTTCTACTTGCACAAATGTGCTTGCTGGATTAGGATAAATATTAAATTTAGTATTTATTATATTATCTCCTATTCCAATTACTGCTTTTGGTGTAATTTTAGTATATGAAGTATCAGAGCAAGAACTATTACTTACAATTAAAGTAACTGTGTATTCAATAGTATCGTTAAATGTTATGCAAATAATAAAATTATTTGGGCCCAAATAATAGTAACTACAAGTGGCTGGCGATATATTCCACTGGTAAGAATTACTAAAAAAAATCCCAGGACCTTCTATATTAATCTCTTGTCCTTGAAATACAAATGAAATATTTGGGTTAATGTAAACATTAGCATAAGGCGTTATATCGTTTACCGAAATATTAATAATACTATCGCAACCGTTTATTGTAGTATTATTAATCTGATAATTACCTGTTCCATAATAATTTCCCGCAAACAAAATACTATCGTAATTACATATTTTGTAGGTTTGACTAAAATTATACGATGGATTTACAATAACTTGTATACTTGAAATACTATCTCCACTTGTTGTATTAAAAATCTCGTAGTAAAGACCTGATGTTGTAATAACCTGAGTTCCCCAAAAAGCAGTATCTCCATTGCAAATAATTGTAGTATCCTGATTTAGAACATCTGCAATAATTAAATTAGTAATTACTAAACTATCTTCACCACAAAAGTTGTATAAAGTATCGTAATAATATCCTATAGTATTTTGATATGCTCCTTCTAAAAACATGCTGTCAGTATTTAAGATTATTTGCGTTGTATTTATTGTTTGTGGGTAACATATTTCTAATAATATGTGATTTAAATATGGTTCTCCTCCAAGACTATAGTAGTCTTTGTGGGTTAAAATATAATTATTTAAAAAGTTCTTCTTAACTAGATATATTCTTGAACTGTGGTATCCCATATAATCATCAACTTGTGCAGTAATTTCTCCTACAATTTCTCCTTTACTTGTAAATGTTGGGTGGCCATTAAAAAAAAATCTATCACCTGTATTTGATGAAGAAGGTATAGGAATGTTAAAACTATTATAAATAACCATTGATGTATCATTATTTATATCAATCTTTATTAAATATCTTCTATTAATTGAATAACCATAGAATTCATTGTTATATCCTTCAGTAAGGTTATTGGGTATAAGAACATTTTGACTTTGATAAATTGATGAAATAGTATTATTTATGTAATTGTACTCGTAAATTTTATTTGCAAAAGCTCCATAAATTTTATTTGCTTTTGTTTTAAACAAATACCCATTTGGTATTGTTAAAGAATCAAAATCTAATTTTTTAATTAACGTATCATTAAATACATCATACATAAATATAAATCCATTATTAAATAATCCACCTACATGCGTTAATCCATAAATATTGCCGTCATCAGCTTTTACTAGAGATGACATAGATTGCTCAGGATAATAATTATTATAATCTGTAAATTGTATTCCTATTGCACTTAGGTTTACTTTTTTAGTTATTATTTTAGTTAATGCATTATATTCGTATAAATAAACATGTCCATAATTGTTTTTTGTAAATCCATAAATTATACTGTCAGAGTATTCTAATAAATTACCAATGGGCATATCGTTTGCGTCAAAGTAATTAATAAACATCTCGTTTAATTGCTTATCATACTCCATAATGTAATTAATATAATTGCCATTCCCATTATAAATTGGCACATAAAATCGTTCAATATTTTTGTTATATAATAATTTGCCAGTTGGAATTCTTGCCCAATTTGAGCCGTTAGGGATAATACTATCTACAGAGTATACTCCTGCAAAATCATCCCCAGATAAATCTGTATTAAAAATATATGTTTCACTATTTGTACTTTTAATTGGCATATAACTGCTTGTTATACCCCATAATCTATTCTGAGCAAATAAACTTGCAACTAAAAACAGTTGAATAATAAGTAAAATAAGTAGCTTTTTCATTTTAGTAGACTTATAAAGTGAATAAAGTAGTAAATATACAAAAAAATTAATTACTAATTGTTAAGTGTTTTTTAAAAAAATAATAGAAGATAAGGATATCTTTATATATTTGCGACATTAATTAATAACTAAAATTTATTAACATGAAAAATATTACTTTTGGTGCGTTTGCAATATTAATTACAGTGTTCTTTGTTTCATCAGCATTGAACAATGGCGGATCGCCAGGGCACAAAACAGGTTCGCCTTTAGATGGAATTTCTTGCACACAATGCCATGGTGGAACAGCTAGTTCACAAACAGGTTGGATAAGCTCTGATATTCCTGCTAGCGGATATATTGCAGGGCAAACATATACTATAATTGCAACAGGAACACATTCTGGTGCCGTTAAAATGGGATTTGAATTAACATCGGAAACTTCTTCTGCAAAAACAGGAACTTTTACTATTACAAATACTACCGAAACAAAGATGATTTCTGCAAATGATGCAGTAACAAATACCTCGTCTGGAAACACAGCTAGTTCTGGCACAAAATCTTGGACTATTGATTGGACTGCTCCAGCACAAGGAACAGGCGATGTAGACTTTTATGCAGCTTTTAATGCAGCAAATGGTAATGGTAGCACTACTGGAGACATAATTTATACAAGTTCTTTGCTTGCACAAGAGAATATTTCATCTAATATTAATGATAATGAAAATAAAATTTTATCAATTTATCCTAATCCAACTACTGATTTCATTAATATAAGTACAGAAGCAAATACCGCAAAAATTTATGATATAAAAGGAAATATTGTAAATAATTACTCAAATACAAGTAAAATAGATTTGTCAGGTTTTAATAATGGAATATATTTTATTAAAATTGATAATAATAAATCATTAAAGTTTATAAAGAGGTAGATATATTAATTGAATTAAATATTGAAAGCAACTAAAGTAATTTAGTTGCTTTTTTTTATTTCAAAACCGTATCTTTGTTAGTAAATATATTTTTATGAGCAAAAAGAATAAACATATAGAAAATAGTAAGGAGTATAAATCATTAAATGTAAATAAGGGAATAGATCAACCAAATTCAATAAATCCTAATACAAAATATATTAAGACTAAGAAAAAATTATCTCTTGATGAATATGTAGAAGGAATAAAATCTGGTAATAGAACAGTATTAAGTCAAGCAATAACTTTTATCGAGAGTAAATTGCCTAAACATCAAGAAATTGCACAAGAAATTATTGAGAAATGTCTACCATTTTCTGGAAACTCTATAAGAATTGGTATAACAGGGGTTCCTGGTGTTGGAAAAAGCTCTTTTATAGAGACATTTGGGTTAAATATAATAAAAAAACAAAAAAAGAAAGTTGCTGTTTTAGCAATAGATCCAAGTAGTAATAGAACGAAAGGAAGTATTCTAGGCGATAAAACTAGAATGGAGCAATTGTCTATAGAAAAAGATGCGTACATAAGACCTTCGCCATCGGTAGGTGCTCTTGGTGGTGTGGCACAAAAAACAAGAGAAACAATAATTTTATGCGAGGCAGCGGGCTTCGATGTAATATTAATAGAAACTGTAGGTGTTGGACAAAGTGAAATAGCTGTTCATTCAATGGTGGATTACTTTTTGCTTTTAATGCTATCTGGTGCAGGCGACGAATTACAAGGAATTAAACGTGGAATAATGGAAATGGCTGATAGTATTACCATTACCAAAGCTGATAATAAAAATATTCAGAAAGCAAATTTAGCAAAAGCAGAATATAAAAATGCTTTACATCTTTTTCCGCCTTCCGAATCTGGTTGGATTCCTAAAGTTACAATTTGCTCTGCACTAGAAAACACAGGTATAGACACAATTTGGGAAACAATAATCAATTATGTAAAACTAACAAAAGAGAATAAATTCTTTAGTAAAAAAAGAGATGAACAAGCAAAATATTGGATGTACGAAACTATTAACAATTATATTCAAAATATGTTTTATAACGATAAAGATCTTAAAAGTTTGATAAAGCAAAGCGAGAAAAAATTATTAAATAAAGAAGTTACATCGTACAAAGCGGCTGAATTATTACTTGATGCTTTTAAAAATAAGTAAATATTTACTCCCCAATTTTTGTGTTTTATTCTTTTGTTGATTTGCCGAAGGTGTAGCGTATGCCGATATTAAACCTAAGTGTAGGAAAGAAAAATTGTTCATTTACTTCAATTTCTTTAGTTTCATTAATTATATCTACATCTGTTGGTTCTCCTTCTTGTCTAAAAATAACTTCTTGATTTTTTTCTTCTTTTGCATTAATCAAGTTATAGTTATTGTTGGTGTATGAAACTTTAGTTAATAAAGAAAAATTATTGTTTATTAAATATTCCATACCTAAAGCATAAGACAAATTTAAAACTTTTTTATAATTATAATTTGTATTTATTGTATAATTATTTGCAACTGTTAAATCTCTTTCGTCTATAGTATATCGTATTGAGTCTAAACTACTATACGTTACATCTATTGCTCCGTTACGATATGAGCTAATGCTTACAGTAGCTAGGCTTTCTAATTCTATTTTTGTATATGAAAAATTTAATTCTCCAATTATATTAATTTTTTTATAATTGTAATACCCCATTAAACCAATTTTATATTTACTAATTTTTGTATTATAATTATATTTGTTTGTTTCATTATTCATATTCTCAAAGTAATAAAGAGTGTCGATTTCACCATTCATTTTATGAAATTCCCAATATCTTGAAGTAAATGAACTAATATTAGAATAATATCCTCTTTTATCTAAGATAAATTTAGAGTTATAAACGTCAGACATAAATTCGTAACCTAATAATACTCCTAAGTATTTATTAATTTTATATCCTGAATTAATACTGTAGTACATTCCTTCTGCAAAATTTACTTTTGTAGTGTCGTATGTTTCTGTACGATTCCCAGAATAATATATTATCTCAGAATTTATAAGTCTAAAATTATTTCTTTCGATATTAAAAGGTTTAGCATAACCTTTGTTTAATTCTATATAAAACTGAGAGTAAGATATCTTACTAATAATAAAAAATAGAAATAATATTAAAACTGCATTTCTCATATTTATTGTTCTTTTATAAGTTTTATTGTTTTTACTGTATTATTATCTTGTATCATTCTACAGAAATACACTCCTGCATTAAGATTATAAATAGAAATATTGTAATTATAATTTCCTTTAATAAATTTAGAATTAATAATTGTTTTTAATATTTTTCCGTTTAAATCTAATAATTGAATATTAATATTTCCTTCTTTAGCAATGTTAAACTCTATATTAAATTCGTTGTAAAAAGGGTTAGGATACACATTATAATTCAATTCTTTATCTTCATTAACTTTGCTTGATAATATTTTACTTGAGTTATCACAATCTTGTTCGTTGTATATTTGTGCTACAAACCTTTCACTTCCTGTTTCAAACCCATTCTCCATTATTATCTGATTACAAGCTGTCAACGTTACAGAATGTGTAGACAAAAAACTATTTACTTCGTCATCTAGTTTAAAAGTACCTGAGTAGTAATTATAACCCTTATAGTCTTTAATTGCATTAGTAAAATTATTATTTGAATAAATACTTGTTAAACTACAGTTAATTACATTAATAAATAATTTAGAAGATCCATAGTAATTATAATTACCAATTGCGAGACTTAATTTATCATTTCTTACCATTAACTCTAAAGTATACCTCCCTGCATTATTGAATGTGTAATTATAATTTATGTCCGATATATTACAGGAAGAAAATGGGTATTCACAACCAGTATTGTTTACATCACATCCAATTAATTTTCCAGTTGCTCCACTCAATTGCCAACTACCACCATTTGCATTTGCAAATGGTGCGTAAGCATAACAAGTATTCCAATCTGGTAATCTGCAATTATCGGTAAATATCTTGTCATAATCTGGAGAAAATATTTTTGAGCACCCCTGTTTTATAAATATAGAATTACCATCTGAATAAGTTTTATTTGCAAACTTATCTATTACCCTTACATTTTTGTAACAATTAAAAGCGCTAATATCTATATATTTTGATTGTTGAGCTGCACATCCTGTATTATTATCAAAAACTGCTAAATAAGTATAGTAACTAGTATAATAATTTGAGTAATTAAAAGTATGTATAGGGTTCGATACTGTGTAATTATTACCAGACGGGTTATTACCATTCGTTGTTTCAATATACCAAAAATAATCATACGAACCACTACCTCCCGATACTCCTGAATTAAATAATACATCGTCATAAACACTTGTTGGATCTGTATTTGTAGTAGTAATATCAACAGAAAAATTATTACACGGGTCTGGGTCGTTTAAAACAACTGCATCGCAGATACTAGTAGAGGTGTAAACTATATTATTATTAATATCTAGAACTTCTAATATTACAATATTTACATAAGTTCCAAAATCTAAATATGAATGATTTGTTGTGGCTGATGTACTAGACCCCATAACTGTTTCGTTGTTTCCATCTCCAAACTCGAAAGTGAATCTGTAATTGTAATTTGGGTCTGCATTTCCATTATAAAATGCAGAAAAATTAACATTTCTAGTCCAAGTATTTGTAATGTAATTGCTACACGAAACATCTCCTAAACCTTCTTCATAAACTGTAATATAACATGTTTTTGTTTCTGCTTCGCCATCGGAAACTAAAGTTACATCGAAACAACCCGTTTCGTTATATGTATGTGTTGGACTCATTTGTGTTGATGTATTACCATCTCCAAAACTCCACTCATAAGTAGTTTTATTCGATGGGTCTGGTGTAAAGGTTACTGGAGTTCCTACTATAACATTTGTTAAATTAGCCAAGAAATTAAAGAGTATTGGTATAGGTGCACCTCGCCATATATTATATTTTTGGGTAGTACTTTCTATAGGTGTTTTTGCATTAAAATCTAATCTGTGTCCTGATGTTGTACTTGTATATAACGATTTTATATGATTTACATCAATCTCTATCTCGAAATTAAAGTCGCTTGTACCTGACGTTGTATTCCAAGTATATTCTATTTTTTTAGACATAAAATTAGAAACGCTTGCCCAATGTATGTTAGTTATTGTACCTGCACCTGCTTTAAGTTCCCATTTAAAGGCTTTCTTATAATTATAATCTGGAGCATAATGTGCATCTACATAAGTATCTAACTCTATAAAACCTGTGCCAGAACTTGCTGTACTTGTAATTTTACCTTTTGTATAATCTTTTGTGGCTGGGCAGAGTGTTATATCGGTGTTTAGTTTATTATGCATAGTGAAACCATCTTCTGTATTACTAATATTATTAAACGCCTCACTTGCTTTTCTTCGTTTTGCTGATATTCCTCCAAATACTGGCTTTTTTCCACTCATCCACGAAAGTAGGTTCTCGTTATTATAAATACAGTCACTAGTATATACCGTATCAGTATAAGCAAATGTTACCCCACCTCCATACGATGCTAAAAGATTACCACTTGTACTATAACAGCCTCCAATAATTACAATTGCATTTGATGCATCTAAATCATTTTTCCAATTAGCTGAAAACCAATTTGCATCTACATAAGCAGCATAAGGAATAATTGTGTCATGCCAACCGTCTTCACCTAAGTTCCCTAGATAGTTAGATGTATTATTCGCAGATAATACTTCAGCATAATGAAAATTAGTAGCATTAGTATTCCACTGTTGTAATGAACTTACACTATTTGCCATTTGTACTCTTATTCTACCTAAAGGATCTCCGTGAGCACCAAAATAAATAAAACCAGCATCTTTCATATCAATAAGGTTTTGATATGTGCAATTTCCAAAATCTAAAATCTCATGGTTTGCTGTAGGATGAATATGTTCAATATGGTTAT
>DAOVTE010000008.1 GCA_030627705.1 Bacteroidales bacterium | reverse complement strand
ATTGAATGATTTTTTGTCATATAAATTAGAAATTTTGCCAACATAAACTTCTGTTATTTTTTGTCCGTATGTATTATGTACAGAGATTTTAACTTCGCTTTCTGATTCTGATTTTGCAAGTTTTACAAATAAAGTTTTATCGAAAGAGTGAATATTAGCCAATAAGAGATTATCGAAAATATCAATTAATCCATCAACGTGGAATGTCCAAAAACCGGTTGGTGCAGGCATTGGTCGAACCTGTTGTTTCCCTGAAACTGCGTTTGCTTCTATATAATAATCAACAAAAACACTACTTGTTTGTGCAGGAATGTAGCCAGTCCAAGTATTTGTAAGCACATCTGTTAATGTCATAATTACAGGCATAAATGCCGCAGTAGAATTAGTTCTGTAAAATAAAGTTGCATTTTGTATTCCTAATCGATGCATAATTCTTGCATCTACTTGATAATCATTAATATTATCGTTTGTATCGTTTAATTCTTGATGCGAAATTAACAACGGATCTTTTGCAGCAATTTCGTGAGTAATACAGTGTAATGAGCCACTCGAACCAATTGTTTGATTACTATTTATTCCAACAATATTATAACCGGGCATTGCTTCTCTATAAATTCTTAGGGCAACCGTGTCGTATTCTTCGTAATATTGGGGAACAATTACCGTTTTATTAATTATTAATGAGTTTGTATAAGTCAAATAATCTCCTCCACTATTAGGATAATAATTTCCATCTGGCGGCATAGGTATACGAACAACTTTATAAGGTGTTCCATATACAGAATTAAAATTATTTAAAATATATTGTAGATTTGTTTCTATTTGCGGACCATCTGCAACTCCCACAGGATACTCACCAACCAAAAGAGTTTCTTCGTCTAATAGTTTAATATGCATGTCTATATGATGAATTCCATCGTAAGGCAGTATAGTCATTTTAATATATCTGTTAATTCCCATAAAACTATTCATAATATTATCTACCTGCGCTGATGTTAAACTAGGATTTTCATTTAATACTAGATTTGAAGAAAAGCCTGTTCCAAAACCATCAGACATAAAGTTGCCACCTGTGTGAATTAATTCATAAGGCGCCTGGGTTGTTTCGTATAATGGAATATTAAACCTATCAGCAATAACTGAAGATACGGTATCATCAGCAGGTCTTGGTCTGTTGTATATCCAGTCTACTAAAAGTAATGAATCTACATCGTTTGTGTAAACATTATTTGGCCCAAAATCTCTAATCCAAACTGTACTTTGGTAATAGCTACCAAAATCTTTTTCTAAATAATATAAATTAGTTAATGTAACACCTGCTGAGGATAATGTGTTTTTTACAGAATTTGAATCTTCACACACAATATAAATATCGCAATCGTTTTTTATTTCTCTTACAATCTCTGTTAAAACAGAAGTATACGATTTCCACGAAATTGCGACTCCATCCATTTCTTCCCATTCGGCAACATTTCTTACAGGCGAAGAAGGAGGAATTATGAATCCTGTAGAGGAAATAGATTTTAAATATGTTGGCATTAATATTTTATCTGATTCAGATAGTTTATGCTGAACAAATTGAGAAAAGGAAGTCTGTGAGGCAATAATTGCTAGAAATAATAATAAATGTTTCATAAGAATATTTTTTATAAAAATAATTAATTTTTTGATAAACGCACATAATTAATACTCCAAATAACCAATATTATTAAGGTCTTAGCATATTTATTTTGCTTCTGTTAAATCAATAATATTATTTAAAACGGCATAAATGGTTAATCCCGAAACTGTTTTTATTCCTAGTTTCTTTGTGATATGTTTCCTGTGAGTTATAACAGTATGAGGGCTGATAAATAATTCTACGGCTATTTCTTTATTTGTATATCCTAGCGCGACTAATCTCAATATGGAAATTTCTCTTTTACTAATTTCTTTATTTTCCAAGTCTATATTTTCTATTGCCTTTTTGTAGATATTTTCTAACTTAAATACAACATCAGCTTTATTATCTATAACATTAATGTTATCAAAAAATAAATCTTTATTAATTTTACTATTATCAGAAATAACAGATATAATTTTTAGATCTGGATTTTTTGAGATTATCTCGTAAAAATTATCAAGTAAAGCTGGATTTAGAAACAACAAATCTATTTTATTTTCCGAAATTATATCGTTGGCTCTATTATGATTAGGCAATTTCTCAACAATATTATATCTGCCAGAACCCTCTAAGATAGATATTAATCCTTTGATAATTATATACGAACTCTCTACTACTAATATATTTAAAAGCTTCATAATTAATTAACGATTTTAATTTTGTTAAGCTTTAAGTTAAAAAGAATCTCTTTTTCCATACGTGATGCTACGGGGATCATTACTTTATTCTCTATTCGCGAATGTTGATTTAAGTCGCTTTCGAGTTTAAACAATTTAGATAGAATAATATTGCTAACAGTACCATTAATTGGAGGTGGTAAATATTTAATTATTATATTTTTTAAATCGTATAATTTTTCTTCAATATCTCCGTGCTCTACTCCATAGGTTTCTATAGAGTTTTCTTTAATCTTTTTTAATAGTAATTTCGAAACTTCCTTTGTGTCTACAGCCTTTTGCAAGCTTATCACGTAAGGATAAATGTGTTCTTCTTCTCTTAGTATATGTTGTTGGAATTCCTTTTTATATTCGTCAAAGAAATTCTTTATTAAGCCTTGGTTTCTTTCAGAATCTGTATCAAATTTAAGTGATAATATTAATTTATAAATTTCAGGAATTTTTTCAGAAACATAATAATCGTGAGTGTTTAGTAAATAATTTACAATTAATTTTGCCGAAAACAATTGCAAATTCTTTTCGTTAAAATATTCCTTATCATTAAAAAGATTAGCTATTTCGAGAAAAAAATCAACATTTATATTATTCTCTAAACATATAGTTTCAACATCTTTCTCTCCAAACCCTAAAGAAATATTAAACCTGTATAAAACAGAAAGTAAGTTATGATTAAGATGAATAATGTCGGCCATTTTATGGCTATTTATAAATTCCATAATTTTTTTTTCAAATTTAATTAATCTAATTAACTTTGTCAAATTATTTAGAATGGTTTTAGATTAGATATTATGATTATTATTAGAATATTATTTGTTTTGTTTGTGGTGGTGCTTGTTTCATGTGATAATGATTTTGATGCGCATGTTTTAACAACTGATGTAGACACAATCTCTGTTGAAAATAAAGAAAAGCCTATACCTCCTAATAAGAAATATGTTGTTGAATCTGGAATTATTGAGTTTGTAATAAAGGGAGATTTAATTGGTACGCAAACAATTTATTTTGATAATTGGGGAGCTAACGAAACTCAGATTCAAGAATATTATATTGATGGAGATACAACAATAACTACAACTATATATAAATTAGATAAATCATTTATTATTGATAATAATTCTAAAATAGGAATAGAAACTATTAATCCGTTTTTAAATATTTTTAAGTTAAATAAGTCTGACGAAGAGCTGCTAGCGCACGGAAAAGACATGATGATAAAAAATGGAGGAAGAATTGTTGGTAAAAAAATAATTGCAGGCTTAGAATGCGACGAGTGGGAATTATTAGGGATTAAAACGTGGGTTTGGCAAACATTTACACTAAAAACACTTGGTAATATTACAGGTGTAAATATGGATATTGAGGCCACAAAATTTAAACAAAACATTGAATTACCAGAAAATATTTTTGAAATTCCAGAAGGCATAAAAATTAAGGATATAATAAATGAGTAAAACTAAATCATCAAAAGACCGATTATATTCAATAGTTTTTGAAGCAGATTCATATTTTGGAAAAATCTTTGACATAACTATTATTGCATTTATCTTGTTAAGCATCGCTGCTGTAATGCTAGAAAGCATAGATGAAATAAATAAAGAATACCACGATATATTTTTTGTAGCAGAATGGACAATAACCGTATTATTTACAATAGAATACATTTTAAGAACCACTTTAGTAAAAAAACCATTAAATTATATTTTTAGTTTTTATGGTATTATTGATGTTTTATCGGTAATCCCCTCATATATTGGGCTTTTTGTAACTGGTTCGTCTGGCTTAGGAATAATTAGGGTTTTAAGACTACTTAGAATCTTTAGAATCTTAAAACTTTCTAGATATGTTAAGGAAAGTAATTTACTATTGAAATCGTTTTTAGCTTCAAGAACAAAGCTTAGTGTGTTTATGTCTGTAATTTTAACTATTGTGATAATAATAGGGACAATAATGTATATTGTAGAGGGGGGAGCAAACGGTTTCACCTCTATTCCTCGAAGTATTTATTGGGCTATAGTTACATTAACAACAGTAGGTTATGGTGATATTGCTCCAGCAACAAACTTTGGTCAATTTTTAGCTAGCATAGTTATGCTTACTGGCTTCGCAATAATTGCTGTTCCTATGGGAATTATTTCATCAGAAATTGTAAACCAATCTAAAATGGAAAAAATTTCTACACATGTTTGTTCTCAATGTTTAAACGAAGATAACGAAGATAAAGCAAAGTTCTGTAAATATTGCGGAACAGAATTAACAATAGAAAATTGAGTTTAACTTTCAAAGTTAATAACAGATTTTTTCCAATCATTTTTAATTTTATGCGACAGCTTAGTCTCGTAATCATATCCAACTAATATTGATTTGCTCTCTGATTTTATTTGCCCATTGTTTGCATCTGTTATTTGTTGGTGCATTTCTAAACTTTTATTTCCAAACTTTATTATTTTTGTTTCTACAAAAATAGTATCGTCTAGAAAAATGGGATTAATATAATTGATATCAATATTTGCTAATACCAAACCCTCTTTCTTCCAATTTATGGTGTTACTAAAAATCTTATTAAAGTACTGCATCCTGCCATAATCATAATAATATAAATGTACAGCATTATTAACATGCCCTGCAATATCTATATCGTTAAAACGTATTTGAATATTGGTTTTGTGCTTATATTTTGTTTCTGATTTTTTCACCTATATTGTATAATAATAACTGAAGTCCTAAAGTTATATGTCGCAGATTTATTTATCTAATTCTTCGTAAACAGAATTTTTGCTAATAAATTCAGGAACAATATCTTTCATTTTTTTCACGATTTTATAATTATCATATTGCTTAATAATTTCTTTTAAATCTGAGATATGTTCTGAAATAATTTGATTCTCGTACTTGCTTACTTTTGCAATCATAATTTGCGAATTATGAGTAGGCATTGTGTTTTCTTTGTCGTTAAGTAGTTCTTCGTAAAGTTTTTCTCCTGGTCGTAAACCTGTATATTTTAAGTGTATATCGGTGCCTAAACTTAAACCTGAAAGTTTTATCATTTTTTTGGCTAAGTCAACAATTCTAACAGATTTTCCCATATCAAAAATAAATATTTCGCCTCCTCTGCCAATTGCTCCTGCTTCTAAAACTAACTGACAAGCTTCAGGAATTGTCATAAAAAATCTTGTAATATCTGGATGAGTTACAGTAACAGGGCCACCATTCTCGATTTGTTTTCTAAAGCGAGGAATTACCGAACCATTAGAACCTAATACATTTCCAAATCTTGTAGTAATAAATTTTGTGTTAGCAATTCCGTTTAACGATTGCGTATATATTTCTGCAATTCGTTTAGATGCTCCCATCACATTTGTTGGGTTTACGGCTTTGTCTGTAGAAACCATTACAAATTTCTCTACATTAAACTCAGCAGATACATCGGCAATATTTTTTGTGCCAAAGATATTTGTATTAATTGCTTCTGCTGGATTTTTTTCCATCATTGGAACATGCTTATATGCAGCTGCATGATATATGATATTGGGCTTGTATCTATTAAAAATGTAATGCAATCTTTCTTTGTTGGTAATGTCTCCTATAATAATTTTTACATCTATGTTTGAGTGCTTTTCTCTTAGTTTTAGTTCTATATCGTAAAGTGGTGATTCGGCTTGGTCAAAAAGAATAATTTGTTTTGGATTAAATCCTGATAATTGAGTTACAATTTCGCTACCAATACTTCCTGCTGCACCAGAAACTAATACTGTTTTGTTTAGTAATTGCGAGCGAATTTCTTTTTCATCTAAATTAATCGGGTCTCGCTCTAGCAAATCTTCAATTTTAATTTTTTTGATTTGATTTAGACTTAACTCTCCATTTATCCATTTGTCTACATTTGGTATTGTAAGCACCTTAACATTAAGGTTTAAACAAGTATCAATAATTTTACTTTTATTGGTTTTCGAAGAACATTTCTTAGCAAAAACTAAAGTAGATATGCTGTATTTATTTATTAAATTAGTTAATTCATCTTTATAATAGATAGGAATCCCTTCGAGTTTTTTCCCCGAAGTCTTTTTGTTACTATCAATAAAAGCAATTACCTTAAATGTTGTTAATTCGTCTCTGTCTAATGTTCGCTTAGTAATTAACGACAACTCTGTAGTGCCATATATAATAATATTCTCTTTGCCCTTAGATGGATTATGATATTCTAGATACAACGTTTTTACAATCATTCTACCAGTTATCATTGTAAAAATAGTTGCCAAAAAATCGATAATAATAATAGATTGTGGTATTAAATAAATACCAAAAATAAAGAAGTATATATAATCTACTACTGCTATTACTATTGTTCCTACTAATACAACAATAAAAACTCTTACAGTATCTTTTGTACTAGTATACCTAATTATACCTGCATAAACTTTACTAATAACAAAACTTATTGCTCTAATAGAAAGCACAAAAGGTACAACTACTACTAAGCTAGCATAATAATTATCTGGTATTTCGAAGTTAAACCTTAGCTGAAATGCTACAACAATTGATACAAACGAAATAAAAATATCAATTAAAAATATCAGCCATCTTGGTGTATGATTCTGCAATATCCTCATCAGAAAAAAAATAATTTAGCGTAAAATTAAGAAAATCTTAATGTTTATTATTAATATTACCTTAAATACTTTAAATTATTAGTGTAATAATAGCAAATGTTGAAAATTATAAAATGAGTAATAAAATTAATATTGCGATAATTGGTGCAACAGGATTGGTTGGTAATATGCTTCTTAGGATTTTAGGAGAACGTAATTTTCCTGTAGGGAATATTTATTTAGGTGCATCTGAAAGATCTAAGGGAAAGAAAATTATTTTTAATAATAAAACGTACTCAATTTATACCGTAGAAGAAATTTTACATTTTGATGTAGATATTGCTATTTTCTCGGCTGGGAGTTCTGTATCGCTACAATTTGCTAAGAAATTTGAAAAAAAGAATTGTTTTGTTATAGATAATTCTTCGGCTTGGCGAATGGATAGGTCTAAGAAATTAATTGTTCCTGAGATAAACTCCAGCGAAATTACAAAGGAAGATAAAATAATTGCTAACCCAAATTGCTCTACGATACAAATGGTGATGGCTTTGGCACCACTGCACAAAGAGTATAAAATTAGACGAATAGTGGTTTCAACATATCAGTCTATTACAGGAACAGGTATAGGTGCTGTAGAGCAGTTAGAAAACGAAAGAAATGGTATTTACACACAAAAAATTTATCCATACGAGATAGATAAAAATTGTATTCCACATTGTGATGATTTTACCGATAACAGCTACACAAAAGAAGAGATGAAGTTGGTAAACGAAACAAAAAAAATTTTTAACGACAATACAATTAGTATTACTGCTACAGCTGTTAGAGTTCCTGTAATTGGCGGGCATTCAGAATCAGTTAATGTAGAGTTTTATAAAGACTTTGATATAAAAGATATATTTACACTACTAAATAATTTTTCTGGTGTAACTGTAAAGGATAATATCAAGGAATTTGATTATCCAATGCCAAAGTATTCCGAAAATAAAGATGACGTTTTTGTTGGAAGAATTCGCAGAGATTTTTCACAGCCAAACACCCTAAATTTATGGGTTGTAGCAGATAATTTAAGAAAAGGTGCTGCAACAAATGCAGTGCAAATTGCCGAGTATATTGTAAAAAAATATTTTTAAAAAGCTCTAATTGCACGTACTTTATAATTGGCATTTTTACTACTAATACCAGCAGTATAACCGCTAAAGTTATAGTAATACGAATATTGCTGATCAGTGTTCTCGGTAGAAGTCCAATATCTACTATAGCCAAATATTGTGTGTTCTTGCAAAAAACCATTGGTTGCAGAACTACTATCATTATCAAGAATTTGATCAATTAATATATCATGCGAAGCAAGTAAACAAAGTTCCCTATTCGAAGGTAAATACCAATCATTAAAACCACCTGCTGTATAATTATTACATAAACCTGCTGCCTCTCCTGCTGCACCTCCCGCTGCAATAATTGCTGCTGTGTTTGATGCACCATTAGTCATGCTTTCGCAATTTGCAAGATTAATTCCATAAAAACCCCAAAGGGCTCCATTACCACTATCTAAATCTTCTAGACTAGCAATTAATCCGTGTTGTCCGTCTGGAGTTACGAAAAAAACTATTCCTCCACCAAAAAGTTCTCCTATATAGTGCTTTATTATACCCCCAGTAACACTATCTGCTGTTTTTGCATGTAAGGCATAGGGTACCGATAATAATTGACTTACTCCAATAATTGCTGAATAATTAAACCCGCCTGTTGGGTCTATTCCTGTTTCTAAAAAATAAGAACCATTTGCCCAGTTTATAGTATCAAAACCTGTCTGCCATCCAATTTTCATTGTTATAAGGCCATTTGAATTGGTAATTGGGGTTTGTGTTTCCGTATAAACAGGTGTTCCATTTATAGAATCTCTAAGAATATTTATTTGAATTCCTACTTGAGTTGATACAACAAGATTATTATTTGCATCTCTAACAACTGCTTGATAACTCATTTTTTGTGGAGTTTGTGCATAAACATTAGCAGTAATAAGTATAGTTAGTAGAATTGTAAATGTCTTTTTCATTATTTTTTAATTATTTTAAATGTCTTAACTGCTTTTTTATTATTACTTACCTTAATAAAGTAAGTAGCAGGCGCTAAAGTTTTTATATTAATTTGCATTACGTTTTTAGTAATCTTTTCCGATTTTAAGAGCTTTCCGTTTATATCAAATATTTGATAAGATAAAGATGAAATTTCATAATTATTTATTCTTAGGTTAAGAAAATCTGTTGCAGGATTTGGGTACGCTAATAGTTCGAGGCTAATCTTTTCCGATTTATAAATATCTAATAACACAGAAATTTCGTAAGGTTGCTGCACACCTTGAGCTACGGAATATCCACTTGTTCCTATATTTGTTGTGGAAACTACTTGCCCGATAGTGTAGCTTGCTGTACCTCCACTTCCATAACTTTCTCCGCCTGAAGTTGTAATTGTTTCTTGTGATTGTAAATTACTAAATCCAAAGATTAGTAATGTTATTGTGATTAGTTTTAGTAGACTCATTTTTATAATACTTTATTAGCTGTATCCAAATAGATTCTCTCTTATCAAAATAATTATTATGAGTAAAAATACAAAAAATTATTTGATTTGAAATATCAAAAATCTTATTTATAGTTATTGTTAGCAAATATTTTTTTTGCAACAACGAATAATTAAAGATATAAACGGCATAAAATTTGTTTTGAAATTGCTCTTATAATATCAATTAGTAAAGGTGCTTAAAAAAACAGTTACTATCAATAAAATATATGAGTTATGAAATTATTTTTTCGTGTTTTTAATATTGCATTCTTAACAATTATTGTTTTAAATGTGTTTGCAAATGATACAATTGTAAATAAATTAATATCTAATTATCAGTACAGCAAAGCAATTAATATTTTAACACCAAAAGAAAACAAAAGCTTAAGTAATTATAGCGACTTAGGCTTTTGTTTTTATAAAATGGGTAATTATCAATCGTCTATTGAAAACTATGAATTAGCCTTGCAAAAAGATTCTACAAATGCTATAGTACTTTTTAGATTAGGTAATATCTACAAAAAAGAAACTGAATATCAAAAATCAAAAGAAATTTTCGAATCTTTATTAAGTTTAGATACTACAAATAATTACTATCTAAAACAACTTGCATTAGTTAATGTAAAGCTTAAAGATTATGATACTTCAATATCTCAATTTAATAGTATTTTATTTTCAAATAATAAGGATGTAGAAAGTATAATAGAAATATCTAAATTATATTTTATTGCAGAAAAATCGCATCTAGCCGATTCTATTCTAACATTAGGAATTAATATACATAAAAAAAACACTCGACTTCTGTTTTTGGGTATAAAGGCTTCGTATTTATCAGAACAGTTTAACAAATCGATTGATTTAAGTAACGAATACATAAAATACAAAACTCCAACTTATAGCGTGAAAAAGATTATGGCATTTTCTCACTATAACTTATCAAATTATGACTCTGCAATTGTTTGGCTAAACAAAATTGAAGGCGACAATAGAAGCGAACAAATAAATTACTACACAGCACTTTCTTATTTCAAAAAACATAATTATAAGGAAGCTACTGCTTTCTTTAATAAAGCAATAGAAGAAGGAATCTCAACTGATTTAGCAAAATACTATATGTATTTGGGACTTTCTTTAGAAGAGATGAACATGTTTTCCAAATCTATTTCTGCATACAAAAAGTCTTATCAATATTCTGGCAAGGATATAATTCTATATCATATAGCTCGCAATTACGATAAAAATTTTAATGATAAAAAAGCTGCTAAAAAATATTATAAGCGGTACTTAGCATTAAACGATACTGTAAATAAAGGAATTATGGAATATTCTATATTAAGATTAACTAAAATTAATGAAGATCTTCACTTTGAGGACAAGTTAGAATAGGCTACTTAATTAACCCTAACCCCTCTAAGGCAGAGGTATCATTTGGTTTATTTAGTAAAACTTTATTGAATAAAATTTTTGCTTCGCGAGTTTTTCCTAATTGAAAATTTGCCCAAGCAAACATAAGTAAATTATTATAATCGAAAGGGTATAAATTTACATTCTCTTGAAAATAAGAAAAAGCCTTATTATAATCTTTTCTGTAGTAGAATATATAGCCTAATCGGTAATTTGCTACAGAATTTTTTTTGTCAATCTCGAGAATTTTATTGTATGCATTTATTACTTGTGTCCAATTGCCTACCGACGAAGCAGGGTAAACTAGTCCTAGTCTTGCTTCTATTGATAATGGCATAATACTTATTGATTTAGAGTAATATGCAATTGATTCTGTAAACATTCCGGCAGAATAATTTAACCATCCTAAGCGTAGGTTTATTTCGTAACTGTTTTCGTTGTAAAATACTTTTATTTCTTCTATAGCTTTGCTATATTCACCCGATTTTTCTAGTTCGTAACTCTTTTCAAACGCTTTTAATAAAGACTGACTATTTGCTGTAAACGTTATAAATACTAATATGCTTATTAATATTATTTTTTTGTAAAACTCCATGTTAATCCTCCTAAAAATGTTTGATTATTATAATTTATTTCTTGATTTTGAGTATACAACTCATAAACATTTGTCATATTTAGATATTGATACCTCAAGTAAAAGTTAATTCGTGATTGAAAGTTTGTGCTAAATGTTATTTCGGCTTTATCGTTTAAAACATTATTGCTAAAATTATAAACAATGTAAGCATCGCTTTCTACGTAATTTTTAAAGTCTCCAAACGCATATTTAAAGTCTAAAGAATATTTTTTATTGATTGTAAATCCAGCTTCAGTACTGAATACTGATAGAAATTCTGATTTATCTTTATTATCAAAGTAATACGAATAAGTTGTTTTTATATATACACTTTTATTTGATAAAGGGTAATACACCAAGCCTAATTCTGGCTGAAAGTGGCTGTTACTTTCTATTAATCCAAACGATGCCGATGAAACAAATTTAATCCTATTAAAACCTATTGAGTAATTAACATTCGGCACAAAATTATAAAAATTTGCATATATATAGTTCGCTTGTCTACCATTTGATGATATTGTGTTTGGTAGAGCCTCTTCTTTATTAGTACCAAGCATTAAATTAATAGCAATACCAAAATCTGTTTGTTCTTTTATGTGCCAAGTATTAGAATAGTAAAACTGATTTTCTGATATCTCTTGTGTTCGAATATCTTCTCCTGATAATGGGTTATTACTAATTATATCATTAAATATTTTATAATTTGAGTAACTTAAAAGTGATGTTGAATTTTTTTTGTAATTACTTAAAATACCTAACGACAAATACCTAAAACTTCTTACTGCATTCTGCTCTATCAAATCGCCAGGCAGATAATTATAATCATAATTTTCGTTATTATTATATTGATAATCAAACAGTATTGACTTATTATATTTAGGTTTAATTATTTTCTTCTTTAATTCTGGCGATACTTTTTTAGAAAAAATTTGTGCTTGTTTATTATTTCCTCCATATAAATAAGAGTAATATAAATATTCATCTAGTAAATCGTTTTTATAAAATTCTTTGGCTTTCTTAAATTGCGGAATTGCGAGCACATACTTCTTTTGCTCGTAGTATGCAATTGCTAATCTCATTCGCAAAAAATAATAATCAATATTATTTTGTATTGCTTTTTTTGATATTTTTATAAGAGGTTTCCAGTCTTTATTTAAGTAAAGCGCATAAGTCGTAGAGTCTACTTGTTTAAAGTCTATCTCCTGCGAATTAACCGAAATAGCAAATATCAATAAACTAATTGTAAGAATTATTCTACTCATATTTTCCTAATTTTTCGAACTCGATTAATTGTGTATTATTATCTGAGATAATTTCAATACTTTCTAAGCCCATATTGTTAATCTTAATATTATTAGTAAATTTCTTGTATTTATTTACAAAAATACAAGTTTCTAGATTAGAATATTCTGGAGTTATTTCATCGGTGTCTATTAAATATTTTGCTTTGTATTTTGAGCTCAGATAAATATAGAACGGAGCAATAATGTCTTGCAATAATAAATTTATTTTAGAGTTCAGTAAATTTACCTGAATATCATCATAGGTAATCATATTATCGAAAACCGAGAAATTAATTCTATAAATACTCAAACTTAAATAGAACAATATAGATTTTTTATCTCCAATAAATTTAGTGAAATAAAACTCGTTGTCTGTACGAACAAAATATGCAATAGATTTAGTTTCTTCGCAATAGAAAAATGTGTCGTTATTAATATTTGTTTTTATAATTAATTTGTGAGTATAGGTCTCTGTATTTTTAGTAATTTTTAGGTTAATTACTTGACCCGACACAAATTTAAATGCATTTTTTAATATTCTGTTATTCTGCGAGTTGCTTACTAATTGATTTAGCTTTGGTTTTTTATAATTCTCTAGTTTTAATTTCCCATTAGTATTGATAAAATAATTACTTATAGGGTAATCTAAAGTTATTGAACCAACATAGGGTGTTGCTTGTAACTGAAAATGCAAGTGTGGATATGGCGACCTTCCAGAATTTCCGCAATTTGCAAGCATTTGTCCTTGCTGAACGGATTCCCCTACTTTAACTTTAAAGCTATCTTTTTTTATATGCGACATCTGCGAATACAAATATTCAGAGTGCTTTATTACAATTGTATTTCCCCAATTCTGCAACAAATTTTCTTCGCCAATTATATTATCTTCTATTCCATCAATTATTTCTACGACTACACCTTTTGCTGGCGAAATTATTGATTTGTTGTAGCAATAGTAATCTTCAACATAATTGCCATCATTCTCAAATTGCTTTTCATCATTATTCACTATAATAAAATCCCAAGCGTGTTTCCAATCTTCTTTATGTGTATATTTACCATCGTGTGCTTGTGCTACAAACCAATCGCCCCAAAATGGTAACTTAATAGCGAAATATTTATATTGCATTCCAAACCTTTTGTTGTTATTAATAAAAGAATATAAATTTTCTTCAGGCTTATTGTTTTGAATAATTACTTCGGCAATATATTTATGGTTTGTATATCGTAATTTTATTATATACAAGAATAGTAAAACTATAAAGTTAAACGGTAATGAATAAATAGACAACCCAAAAACAACAAATATCGAGCTTAAACTTATAGTTATTATTACAACTAAAGGCATAAGGAATACCGTTGAAAAATATGAGCCTTTAGATGGAATAATATAAAAACTACCTATTGCTATTGCTGTTAATATATAGTTAAATCCTATGTACGCATATGTTACGTCAGAAATATTTGAGCCTATAGCAATGTAAAATAAATAAGCTGTGTAAAATCCAATTAATGAAATTGTAAATGCAATTCTAGAATAGAAGAACAATCCTATAGAAATAATTATACCTGTAAGAACATTATATTGAAAAAATATTGCGCTAAGCGAAATAAAATATGTTTTTAGCGAATGCGTTACAGACAATTCGTTTATCCAACTATAAAAATCTACAAGTTTTTGGCCCCCAATTAAATATAATTCGTTTAAGAAATACACACCTCTTTGACTAATTCCTAAATGTGTAAATTCCGACGAAGCAAGTGTTATTCCCCATATACCTATTAAAAATGGAATGCTAAGAAATGGTAATCCATATTTATATAAAATACCCTCGCTGGCAACAGTAATAAAAAGTGTAAATACTGAGGCTAAAACAATAATCAATAATAGAAGTAAAGAGAAATCAAAGTAAACACCAATTCCTAACCCCACTAATAATGCATTAAATCCGTATAATCCATTATCAATATTTTTGATATTAAATCCTATAATTTTTGCTATTATATTTGATGTTAGAACAGATAAAAAACCTGAAAGTCCTGCATAAATATCAAAAAATGACACAACAAATAATAGAGCCCCAAAAATTAAATTTGTTGAGAAAAATATTTGTGAGTACGAGAATATTATCGACTTTATTAATTGATTCACTTTTATTACTAAAAATTAAATTACTTATTTATACATTAATCTTTTTAAGATGATCTGGCACGTGTTCGAAAGAATTTATATCTTCGTTTTTCTCATTCTTACGAATTACATGAACTTGCCTTCCTGTATCTATAATTACAATTTTAGGGCGTAAGGTAATAAATTGCATCCATTGTGTCATATTATATGCTCCAATTCTGCTAATTACAAAGTCGTCGCCTTTTCTCATTACAGGTAAATCTGCAGTTTGTCTAATCACATCTATGTTCATACATAAAGGCCCATAAACCGATGTGTGCTCTGTATGAGAAGAAAAGTTTTGTGCTGGAGTAATTCTATGCTCGTACCAAAACGCAGTAAATAATAAATTAACCCCTACATTTATCACCATAGATTTTGAACCATCTGCTAATCGTTTATTTGCTAAAACAGTTCCTAAAATAAACCCAGCATCATCTATTAATGCGCGTCCTGTTTCTAGTATTATTGTTGGAAAATCTTCGAGTTTTATTCTAGAATTTATTATTGATGTTGTAATTGCTTCAGCATATTCGCTGAAAGTGGGACAAGTATCAGTTCCTGGTAAATATGCCCCAATAAGCGTATTTTTTGATGCAAACCCGCCACCAAAATCGATATATTTTATTGCGTGATTGTATTTTTCTTTTACCCTAACTGCTAAATCTGCTAATTTTGTTCCTGCTACATTATAAGCATTTGCAGTAAGAATATAAGTTCCAATATGCGAGTGTAAACCAACTAATTCTAAATTTTTATTTATCAGAATTCTATTTAATGCATCCCAAGCTTCACCACTTTCGTAGTTAAATCCAAAACGAGACCATTGAGGAGAAATTCCAGTATCCATGTTTACACGAATAGCGACTTTTGGCTTTTTTTCTAACTTTTCGGCTAAAGATATTATCATATACAGCTCGTCGTAATGATCTATATGAATTAATGAATTATTAATAATTGCAGTTTCTAAATCGCTCTCAGATTTATCTGGACCATTAAAAATAATATGATTACCACTTACGCCGTTTGCAATTGCTTTATCATATTCGAAACCTGAAACAACTTCTGCCCAAGATCCTTCTTGGTGAAATATATTACAAACTGCATTTAGATAATTGGTTTTGTATGACCAAGCAAATTGCACTTTCGGATATCGTGCTGTAAATGCTTTTTTAGCGTCTTTATATGTGTCTCTTATTGTTTTCTCTGATAATACATAAACAGGGGAACCATGCTCTTTCATTATTTCTTTTACAGAAACTTCATCTATATATGTAATTGGTTGATATTCGGTTCTTGTACCAAATTTATTTGGCATGCCAGAGTTTATTTTATTTATTATTGGTCGTTCGTATGTTAATTTCTTCATCTTGTTTTGGTTTAAGAGCCTCACCCCAATCCCTCTCCAATGGAAAAGGGCTTTTGGTTTGTGCTTTTTATTTTACAATAATAAACAGACTGCTTACTGAGAACTGCTTACTTTTTTTATTTTATTGATTCAAACTCCCTAGGCCTCTTCTTTATGAGGGAATTTGGTTTGTGATATTTGCATAGTTAATAAACCTGCAAGTTTTAACTAACCTATATCTCGCCTGTCATAGATAATTTTTGAAATTTATCAATATCCATTATAATATCGTAGGAATATCTTACAAACATTTTGCCAAGTTTGTAATCTGTAAAATAATCGAAATCTATACCTAGAGCCAATTTTGCCAGAGCTTCGGGTAAATTTTGTCCTGCCCCAACCGCTAAATATACCCACGCAGGAATTCTAGGGTTAATCTCAATTAAATAATAATCGCCATTATTAGTTTTTATCATTTCTAGCTCCATTCCTCCACGCCATTTAGTTTTTGCTATTAGGTCGTTTGTAATAGAAATCATTTTTTTATCGTCTATTGTAATTCCTCCCCAGGCTTTGCCTTTATCAGTAATATATTGCTTTCGCATAGGAACTGCACCAACGGTATTGCCTTTTCCATCGCCAAGAGCAATTACATTAACTTCGGTGCCTTTAATAAATTCTTGAATAATAATTGGCACTCCCCATTTAGATGAAATTTTATTAAAATGAGTTTTAATTTGATCTTTATTATATGCTACAAAAGCATCGTAATATTTACCTTTAACTAGTAGCGGGTAATCAAAATCATCGCTCAAAGAATAAATTTCACTTTCTTTAAATATTGATTTGCTTTTAGGAACTTTTATTCCGTACTGCTTTCCATATTTATCGAGGTTTGCTTTGTGTCTTTCTTCGAAAGATTCTATCGTAGGTAAAAATGTTTTTATTCCCATTTCCTCTAAAACTTTTGCAGATTTCATAAATGAATAAAGCTCTGCATCGAAATTAGGAATTAATAAATCTATTTTTTCTTTAGAATTTATATATTTAATACGTTTAATTAAAGCCTCTGTACCTATTGAAGGATATGGAACAGAGTAAACTTTATCTACGTGATCTTCCATATAAATACCTGGTTCTAGATTCTCATATGCTAATCCAATAATTCGCACATCGAAAAAAGTGCTTTCTAGCAATCCCCTAATAACTGGAATTCCTGGGCCGGGGTTATCTGTATTATTTAAACCTGTAATGGCTACTGTTATCTTTTTCTTAGTCATTTTCGATTAATTTATATTCTCGCAAGATTGCTAAAAACTCTACGTAGTTTTTTTCTACTGTAATATTATCGATTTCGTATTTTTCTAATATGGCTAATACAATTTCTTCTTTGCTCATATCTTGTTTAAGGTAAGATAGGATTTCAGTTCCAATTGAATTTAAAGAAAAACTTTCTCCGGTAGTAGGATCAAAAACAAATCCATTTCCGCTTATTGCAATATTTTTATTAATATTCATATTGTAAAGTTTATGTTGTACTATTAATTTTATACAAACCTAAGTGCCTTTTGCATAAATTTCGTTACACAATTTTGTGTTTAAGTTATAATATTTGGTTTTTAAGCTATTTTATAAACATGTATAAGTGGTAGTCAATCATTTTCATTAAAAATATCTGAAATAATCTCTGGAGTTACCATTCCTTTTTCTCCTAATTTAGTCCATTTACGATTTTTAAATCTTTCAATAATAATATCTAATGTTTGTTTTTTGTTATCGAAATAATCCGAGAAATTTGTTTTAATCTCTATATCGTTAAAGAATTTTTCTGTTGCATTTATTGCTTCTTCGGCAATTTCTAATTCTGTTCCTTTTGTGATATTCCAAACATTTTTTCCGTATTGTGCAAGTTTTTCTTTTTTAGATTCTATTAGAGACCTATATAATTTAGGTAAAATAATAGCTAGAGTTTTTGCATGATCTATCTTATGCATTGCTGTTAATTCGTGCCCAATCATATGCGTTGCCCAATCGGATGGAACCCCAGCAGATATTAGGCCATTTAAAGCCATTGTAGCCGAAAACATTACATTATGTGCTGCATCTTCATCTGAAGAATTATTATACAATACTCTTCCGTTATCAATTAATGTTGTTAGAATACCCTCCGATATTTTATCGTGCAAATCTGCTTTTACAGGATAAGTAATATATTGCTCTAGTGTATGAACAAAAGCATCTGCAATACCGTTTGCTATTTGAGTTTTTGGTAACGACAGAATTACTTTTGGTTCTAATACAGAGAACTTGGGATAACATAATGGATTTGCAAAAACACGTTTTTCGTTATTATCGCTATTGCTAATTACAGCACCAGAATTCATTTCGGAACCAGTTGCAGGGAGTGTAAGAACAGAACCAAACGGCACGGCAGATTGTATTTTCGAATTTTTTGATAATATATTCCATTCGTCTCCATCGAAATTTATTGCAGCAGAAATGAATTTAGTTCCATCTATTACAGACCCGCCACCTACTGCCAGAATATAATCGATATTGGTTTTTCTTGCTAAAATAACAGCCCGCATTAGAGTTTGGTATGTTGGATTTGCCTCTATTCCTCCAAATTCAACAACATTAAAATGGTTTAATGCTGAAATAACCTCATCGTAAATTCCATTTTTTTTAATACTTCCCATTCCGTACGTTATTAATACCTTACTATTTGCAGGAATGTATTTTGCAATATTAGTAATTTGTCCATTTCCAAAAATTAGTTTTGTTGGATTGTAAAATTCAAAATTATTTATCATTTAGTAGAGTTTATCAAGCGACTTTATAGGCTTATCAGTAGAGTTTTTATACTCAGAAACGGATAATTTCACTTCTTTCTTAAATTGATTAGATAGATATTGAACCGAACTATAATCCATAATATAAGCAATTTCTGTAAGTGTATAATCGTCGCTATCGATTAAAATTTTTATTTTTTCTATTTTATTTAATATAATATATCTCTCAAGTGTTATTGGTTCGTGTTTAGAGAATAATTTTGATATTTGCTGATAAGTCATCCCAAGTTTATCAATCAAATAATCAGACTTTCTAATAATTGAATTTACATTATTTAAATCGTGTACTAGTTCTATTACTGCTTGCTTGATTTCTGTAACTTTTATTTTTTCTTTATCTTGTAATATTTCAAAACCATTTTCGTTAATTATGTTTTCTACAAATTGAAGTGAAATATTTTTTTGATTAAAATCGACTTCTAAGAAACCCATTTTAATTTTTTTTATAGAAATATTCTCCGCAGAAAGCAATAAGCTTAACAGTTTAATACAGCAATTGCAGTACATATTTTTTATGTAAAACTGAGCAATCAAAATCAACTTTTTTTATAATGAGATGATTTAATAATTTTTATTCAATACTCAAATATACATCTTTTAACTTATATCTTTTTTTAAATTACATAAGATTAACAAATAATATCTCAATATTATATTTATTCCATAAAGATTTTATTTCTTTGAACTAAGTATTAATTTATAATAAATATATCACAAATTGAGTTATAACATAATAGATATAATATTAATTAGCCTATTTGTGTTGTTTGGAACTATTCAGCTTTTTTATTACTTATATTTTTATTTAGGATTAAATAATAAAGCAAAAAGTGAAATTAAACAATTTAGCGAGCCTGTTTCGATAATAATATGTGCCAAAAACGAAAGTAATAATCTGCAAAAATTCTTACCTAAAATCTTATCGCAAGATTATGTAAATTTTGAAGTTATAGTTGTTGATGATGCCTCTGAAGATAATACTCAAGAAATTCTAAGAATACTAGAACAAAATCATAAAAACCTTCGACACACAAGTATTCCACTAAACAACAAATTTCGACAAAGCAAAAAACTTGCACAAACTGTAGGAATAAAATCGGCAAAAAATAATATTTTACTATTTACCGATGCAGATTGTTTCCCAGAATCTAACCAATGGATAAAACAAACCGTAAGTAATTTTACTAAGGAAAATACCGAAATTGTTCTTCTTTATGGTAAATATAAAAAAACGAAAGGACTACTAAATAAGCTAATACGATTTGATACATTCTTTATTGCTCAACAATATTTATCCTTTGCAAATAAAGGAATAACTTATATGGGAGTTGGTAGAAACTTAGCCTACAAAAAGGAATTGTTTTTTAAAAACAAGGGTTTTGCTTCACACTTAGAATTAAGCTCTGGCGACGACGATTTATTTGTTAACGAAGTGGCAAACAAAAAAAATGTTTCTGTAGATATTTCAGCAAATAGCTTTACAATTTCGTTACCCAAAACAAGCTTTAGCGAATGGATTTATCAAAAAGCAAGACATATTACCAGTTCTGCAAAGTATAAAATACAACACAAAACATTAATCGCAACAGAATATTTTAGTAGATTTTTCTTCTATTTATTGTTTGGTTTATTGCTATTGAATAAAGTATATATTATATCATTAATATTATTTGCAATTGTGTTTTTAGTAAAATCTTTAGTCTTTAAAAAAAACCTTTCTCTTTTGAAGGAAAAAGATTTATTGCTATATTGGGCATTATTAGATATTTTTATGATATTAATTACTGCTTTTATGTTTTTGAAAAGTAAATTAACAGATGTGAGTAGATGGAAATAAACCCTAATTTTTCGGAAAAAGCACATCAAGATTACGCACTTGTTCAACAGGCAGAAATTGGCGACGAGAAAGCTTTTGCTAAGCTTTTAGAAAGATATAAAGATGCTGTTTACTTTATGTTACTTAAGATGGTAAACAACAAAACTGATGCCGAAGACTTAACAATAGAAGCGTTTAGTAAGGCTTTTAAAAAGATAGACCAGTATGCACCTAGGTTTGCTTTTAGTACTTGGCTATTTAAAATAGCATCTAATAATTGTATAGATTTTTTAAGAAAAAAACGAGAAAAATTTATTTCAATCGATGGTGATGATTTCAAAAATGAAGGCAGGCCAATAATTCAGTTAAAAGCAAACATATTAGATCCAGAAGAAGAATTAATTAGACAACAGAAAAAAGTGATAATGCGCTCTATAGTTAAACAACTAAAGCCAAGATACAGGGACTTAATTGAGCTACGATTTTTTAAAGAATATTCATACAACGAAATAGCAGAAGAATTAAACTTGCCCATAGGAACTGTAAAAGCCCAGTTGTTTAGAGCAAAGGAATTACTTTATAATATATTAAAAAAAACAAACCCTAAAATCTAGCGCCCCAATAAAAAATGCAAATAATTAATAAGTATTTTACAGATTTATCCGATAACCAAAAAGTTAAGCTGACCAGACTAGAGGCTTTGTACAAGGAGTGGAACGAGAAAATAAATGTGATTTCGAGAAAAGATTTTGAGTTTTTTTACGAAAGACATGTGTTATTTTCTTTAAGTATATCTAAGTATATTAAATTTAAAGATAAAACTAAAATTATTGATGTAGGCACAGGCGGAGGATTTCCAGGAATTCCTTTAGCTATTCTGTTCCCAAATGTAGAATTCTTATTAATTGATAGTATAGGAAAAAAAATTAAAGTTGTTGAAGAAATTGCAAATGCTTTAGAACTAAAAAATGTAAAAATTAAGAAAGCTAGGTCGGAAGAAATAAAAGGCGATTTCGACTTTATAATAAGTCGTGCTGTAACTAAATTTCCTAGTTTTGTGAATATGGTTAAGCATTTATCAAGTAAAAAAAACAACAATTCTTTAAAAAACGGAATACTATATTTAAAGGGAGGCGACTTTGCAAACGAAGTAAAGCCCTTTAAGAACAAAGTAACAGTATATGATTTAGATAAATTATTTGGCGAAGAGTTCTTCGAGACAAAAAAACTTATTTACTTTAACTTAAGTGATAAAAAAAATAAAAAATAGTTTTTTTTGTTTCACAAATATTCATACATTTGCAACCTCATAAATTAAAAAAGAATAAAGATGAAACGTACATTTCAACCTTCTAGAAGAAAAAGAAAGAATAAACACGGGTTTAGAGAAAGAATGTCTACTGTTGCAGGAAGAAAAGTTATTGGTTCAAGAAGAGCTAAAGGAAGAAAGAAATTATCTGTTTCTGACGAAAGAAGACATAAAGTATAATAATTGCCTGTAAGTTTCTAAAAACTTACTTGAATATATTAATAAAATATTAACCTCCAAAGTTATTGCTTTGGAGGTTTTTCTTGTTTTATTAGTTACTAGGGTGTGTAAAACGCCTAGTAATTTTTATGCTTGGCATTTTATTTTTACTTAAGAAGCAGCTTCTACTCAGCTTAATTCATTTTCAAAAATACGTTTCTGTAGAATACTTTCCACCTCATAGCTCTATTTTGTGTTATTTTTAAAATCTTCATGGTGCAATTGATGAATAGAAGTTGGTGTTTCCATTCCCAACTACCGACAAATTGCAAAATAAGGTTATATCTCTTTTTCTGAACAGTTTGTAAAATACCGAAAAACTGTACCGTAAGATGTACAGTTTAAATTTTATCTAATGAACCGCCATATATGAGAACCGTTGGGTTATAATACTGAATGTTTTTGAAGAATATGGTGGTGTGAGAGGTGCACTGGTGGGGTTTTACTTTGTCAGTCTGCTCGATTAGCTTTTCGTTGTTTATTCTTTTTACTTTTCATTATTATTATCTAATCTTTTCCCTAATTCTTTTGCATTGAGAGGTGAAATTACTTTTTTCCCAGTATTTTTTTCTAATTGCTTTCTAGCTGCATTAGCTACACTTCCTCCTTTACGTGCTACTTGTTTGTTTTCTTCAAAAGTTTCAGGATTTTTTTCTTTTGATATTTCAGTAGTTGATGCTTCCGCTAACATACTAAGAACTAACTCCAAATTGGTCATGTTATCTCGCAGATTTTCTTTTTTTAAGTTTTTTAAATCTTTATAATCACGAGTTGTCATATCTGTCCATGCCTTTGTTATTTCGTCTGTTAATATTGCATATTCAAGTCCTTTTTTAACTCCTTTAATATTCCATTCATCTGTTAGTTCTTTACGAACTTCAATACTTTTTAGTCTTTGATTAATCCAATTTTTTGAATACCCTTTTTTCAAATAAGTTTCCATTGCTCTATCAAATGCTTTTTCGGGGTCTTCTGTTTCTTCTATTCGTTCATATCCAACTTTTGCTAACCAAACTTTGAAATGTTCTGCATTTGGCGAAGGAATTGATTGAATGAATCTCAATAATTGCTCAGTATCAACAACATCAGTCATTCTCATTTTTCCATCAATTGCTTTCATTTTCAAACCGTGACAATTCGTCACGGTTTCATTCCCTTCTTTTTTTAATCTTTCTTTAAGTTTTCTCCAATAAGCTTGCGGATTAACACTTTTGGTTAAAACAGAAATAACATCTACTATTGAAAAATACCACTTCTCTTGGTCATTATCCCATTCAACACGAACCCGTTGGTCTTGAAATAGTTTTATTGCATTTTCTTTTGTCATACTTTTAAAGTTTCAATTTCAAAGATAGTTAATCGTTTTCTTATTAAAGAATTTTTCAAACTTGCAGTATCATTTTTCCAATGTTCGTTAAGATAAATCCTTTACACAAGTTAAAGATTAGACTTTGCACTAAATTTGTTTCTAACCTTGTAGATGATTCTTTGTTTCTTAATTCACTTTCATTAAAGTATCCTAAAATATATTTATGTAGAATACTTTCCATCTTATAGCTCTATTTTGTGTTACTTTTAAATTTTATCTAATGAACCGCCGTATACGAGAACCGAAAGTACGGTGTGTGAGTGGTGCACTGGCAGAGTTAAATTGTCAGTCATCTCGATTAGAGCCTGTGTTTTAGAATTCAATCAATTCATAGTTGGTGCTTCTTCCACCTGACTTTTCTTGTCTTAGAATTCCTTTTTCAATCAAGGCTTTAATGTCACGTAAAGCCGTATCGGCTGAACACTTCGTTATTTTTGCCCATTTTGATGATTTTAACTTCCCTTCAAATCCATCAAAAAGGTTATTTAACATCAGTCTTTGACGACTATTTATTTCTGTATTTTTATGTTTATCCCAAAAATCAGCCTTGTAAAGCACCTTGTTCATAGTTTTTTCTGTGCTTTTTAGTGAACGATGCAAACAATTCATAAACCACATTAACCATTCTGTTATGTCACCGTCTTTATGCTGAACTTTTTGCAGAATAGAATAGTAAACTTTTCTTTCTAATAAAATCTGACTTGATAGACTATAAAATCGTTGAGGACTGTCATCTGAACGAGCAAGTAATAAATCAGAAAGAGCTCTGGCTACTCGTCCATTTCCATCATCGAAAGGGTGTATTATTATAAACCAAAAATGTGCAATTGCAGATTTTATTACTAAATCTAATTTGGTATCTTTATTGAGCCAATTTAAAAACACGTCCATTTCTTTTTTCACCTGTTCAGGTGGTGGGGCTTGAAAATGAACTTTTTCTTTTCCCATTGGACCTGACACAACTTGCATTATATCATTTCTATAACAACCTACATCAATCTTATGCATTCCACTTCGTCCTGTTGGGAATAGGGCTGATTGCCAGCCAAATAAACGCTCATTATCAACAGGTATTAAATAATTTTGAGTAGCATCAAGCATCATTTCAACAACACCTTCTACATATCTGTCAGAATAAACCATTCCTGCATATTCCAATCCTAATTTCCGAGCAATTGATGAACGAACTTGTTCATAATTAAGAATTTCACCTTCAATTTCTGATGATTTCAAAACATCAAGTGTCAATGCAGAAAGCATAGTTGCTTCCTTTATTGAAAAGCCTAATGAGCTTATTTGTCCAAAAATTTTTCCTTGTAAATGTCTAACTTTTCCTAAGAGCTCTTGAATTCCTTTCTCATTCCAAGTAAAATTAGGCCAATTGCTATATTCATATATGTATTTTGCCATTATAATTGTATTTATGCGACAAATATACAAATTATTCTCCGTATATTTAATGGAAATAATTAAATTATTCTCCGCAATATATTTTTTCTTGCATGTTCGTTAAGATAAATCCTTTACACAAGTTAAAGATTAGACTTTGCACTAACTTTGTTTCTAACCTTGTAGATGATTCTTTGTTTCTTAATTCACTTTCATTAAAGTATCCTAAAATATATTTCTGTAGAATACCTTCCATCTTATAGCTCAATTTTGTGTTACTTTTAAAACCTTCATGTTGCAATTATAATTAAAATGAGGTATCCTTTCTAGAAAAGGTTAGATCTCTTTTTCTGAACATTTTTGAAGGATATGGTGGTGTGAGAGGTGCACTGGCAGGGTTTTACTCTGTCAGTCACCTATTCGATTATGTACTTTTATTATTATATTTCTTTCGTTTTAATAAATATTTCTATTTCTTCAGGATTAAGGATCTTGTCATAATCACTTTTTATCTTTCCTAATTTAGTATCTTCTGCAATATCTTCTAAAAAACCGCTAAAATCCTTGTTCTCTTTTGCTAATCTATTTGCAGTATCCCAGTCAATATCGGCTCTCTCTTTTGCTGGGAATAGAATTTCACTTTCAAATACATTATTTGAATTAAGTTTAATCAATCCTATTCCAAAAGCATTATTCAACCTTCTAATCTCGTCAATTAACAAAGGGTCTTCTTCAATTCTTAATGTTACAAGGTAACCTTCATTTGCCCAACTTGAATTTGAAACGGCTTGGAAATAAGATTCTCTTAAATTTGAGAATGTTAAATTAATTTTCATTTCAAACGAAAATAATTTTATTGAAGTTATTGCCAATTATTTTTGTATATCTAATGTTTTTTTTGTAAATTCATTATACGGAAAGAATACTCCTACTAAATCAGGAT
>DAOVTE010000067.1 GCA_030627705.1 Bacteroidales bacterium | reverse complement strand
TATTATATGGATTACGATAATCAATTAGTGCAAACTGGCGAGTTAAATTATGTAGGTTGTTCAATAATGACAGACGTAAAAGAAAGCTACCGTAGAGGCTTAGAATTATCATTTGGATACAGACCAATTAAACAATTAGAATGGACAGGTAATATAACTTATTCGCAAAATAGAATTCAGAATTATACAGAAACAGCAGCGCATTACGATACTCTTTGGGCAGAATCGTACGATACTGTAAGTTTAGGAGAAACACATATTTCTTATTCTCCTGAAATTATTGCTTCTTCTGTAATAACTTATAGTCCTATTAAAAATTTAGGTTTAAGTCTTATTACAAAATATGTAGGCGAACAGTATTTTGATAATACTTCAAGCGAAAACAGAAAACTAGATGCTTATTTATTGCAAAATTTCAGAATAGATTATTCGTGTAAGTTTAAAGGATTAACTACTATTAATGTACAATTTCTTGTAAATAATTTACTTGATATTGATTATATAAGTAACGCTTACGGAGGAAATTGGTATGAGCAAGGTACAGAAAAAACTTGGGCTTATTATTTTCCGCAAGCAGGCAGAAATTATATGGTAAAATTATCTTTAGATTTTTAATATAATATTAGTGAAGAAATTCAATGAATAATATAAAATCAAATAAAACAATAATTATTGCAAACGGGGACTTTCCAAAAAAGCAAGAAACGTTAGACATGATAACTAATGCAAATAAAATAATTTGTTGCGATGGAGCTCTTAAAAATATTATAAACACAGGATATATTCCTGATGTAATTATTGGAGACTTAGATTCTATTTCTTCTACAGACAAAGAAAAATACAAGGAGATATTAATTCGTAATCCTAATCAAAACACTAACGATTTAACCAAAGCAGTAAATTATTGTATAGAAAATAATATTAATAACGTAATAATTTTAGGAGCAACAGGAAGACGAGAAGACCATACATTAGGAAACATTTCGCTGCTTGTAGAATACTCAAAAAATATTGATGTAAAAATGGTGAGCGATTTTGGTGTATTTACTCCTTTCTCAAAATCAGTAGTAATAGAATCGTTTGTTGGTCAGCAGGTTTCAGTTTTTTCGTTTACCCATAACTTAGAAATCACTTCTGAAGGATTAAAATATCCACTAAATAAGACAAAATTACAAAGCCTTTGGGTAGGAACATTAAATGAAGCTGTACAAAAAAATATCTCCATAAACTTTAGTTCAGGAGATATTGTTATATATCAGAGTTTTGAAAATTAAATATTAACCTCTAATAAAAATTCCTTTAATAATAAGGCTTGCCATTTTAGGATTTTCTTTTAATCTACGAGTAGAGTAACCGAACCATTGCTCGCCATAAGGTACATAAATTCTCATTTTATAACCTTTTTTAATTATGCTTTTTCTAAGTTCAGGAGTAACTCCTAAAAGCATCTGGAATTCAAATTTATCTTTAGGAACATTATATTTCTCTATTAATTTATAAGCTCCTTCTACTAATGGTTTATCGTGAGTTGCAATTCCTGGATAAATTTTATTTTTGAACATTAATTCTAAATCTTCTAAATAATGCTCGTTTACCTCTTCGTATTTTTTATAAGCAATTTCTTTAGGCTCTACATAAATACCTTTACATAATCTGTAATTTATAGGAGTTTCATCGGTATGAATATCCATCATTGCTTCAATATCGCTATAAGTTCTTCGCATATACGATTGTAGAACTAAACCAACATTTTTAGGGAATTCGGCTTTTAGTTTTCTGAAAATCTCTATTTCCATATCAACACATTGGGAGTCTTCCATATCAACACGCACAAAATTATTGTATTCCGCAGCTTTTTTAACAATAGCCCTTATGTGTTCGTAGCAAACATCTTTATCTAACAGCAGCCCAAACATTGTTGGTTTTACCGAATAATTGCCATCAATTTTATTTTTTTCGGCTTGTTCGATAACCTCTAAATAATCTTCTTTATTTTTCTCTGCTTCGGATAATTCGGTAATAAATTCGCCTAAAATATCAATTGTAACCATCGATCCTTCCGAATTAAGCTTCTTAGAAACTTTAATTGCATCAGATAAATTCTCTCCGGCAATATATTTTTTTGAAAAAAGCCACACAAATTTCTTTGGAAAATATGGCAACATTGAGGCTATTAGTTTATTAAACATAATGAGTAAACTTAAGTTAAATTTTGTCTGAAATAAATAATTTTTTTTATATAAAATATGTTTCTTAATATTTTCTTTCAAATTTTATATTTTTTGATATTAATTACAATGATAATAATCACATACTAAATCTTTTTTATGAAAGATATAATAATCTTATTTTGTTAATTGTTTATTTCTGCATCTGTATAAGATTAGAAATATTTTCTTATATTTATGGCTTGAAATGGTATTTTATAATATCATATTTATATATGTTTACGTATATACTAGTCAAATATAACAACTAAATGAGGTTTATTTTTAATAGAATTGCTAAACTAACACTACTAATAATTCTGATAGTATTTATTTTCTATCCGAACATTAGTTTCAGTCAATCTTGCACAATAACATCTAAAGCCAACGACATTTTACCAAATGGGTTGTGTGCTCCTGTTATTTTATCTTGGGAGGTAACCTATAGAGGAGTTAATAATGCAGGAACATCGGTAGAAATCCAATTTGATTGGGACGATGGAAACCCTTTAGAAATTGTTACAGCTACAAGCACAAACGTTTCGCTAGCCGAATGGAAAGCTACAGTCGCACATACATATCCACCATCAGGAAATCAATGTAATTATAATCCTAATGCTACATTAATAGTTAATGGTGTAGCTTGTGCAAGCTCTATTCAAGAACAAAATGTTACTGTTTGGGATACAGACGACGAAAATGGTGGAAATATTTCAATAAATCCTGCTGTATTCCCTATTTGTGTTGGTAATGATGGAACTGTAATTTTTAACGATGTTACTTTATTTAATTGTGTTCCACCAAACGAAAATGATAATCCAAATACTCCAACTAGATGGACCCAATGGCTTTATGGAACAAGTCTATCACCATCAATGACAAATGTGCAAGTAGGAGGTTCGGTTCAAACGTATCCTTTTGCAGGAACTGTGCAGCCTCATACAGGACCAGTTACCGGGCCAACTCCGCCAAACTTATCAACTCTACCTATTTATTGCCCAAATGGACACGTGGTAGGGGAGTTTTTCGAAGTAACTTTAAATTATTGGAACTACTGTAATCCGTACCCAGATAGTCTACCAGTTACAACTACAGCTATTATCCTAATTGTTCCTTTACCAGATGGAACTGTAAATCCTGCAGGTCCATTTTGTGCGAATGATTCACCTATATTTTTATCTGCAGCTACATCTGGCGGAACATGGTCTGGTAATGGCATTACAAATTCTAACACTGGAAGATTCGATCCTGCAGTTGCAGGTCCGGGTACTCATACAATTACATATTCCGTAAGTGATGGAAATGGATGCGTAGGCGTTGGCACAACTGATATTATTGTATATGCGATACCTACGCCAAATGTTTTACCTGGAACTAATTTAGAGGTTTGTCCTAGTAATAATCTATTTTTAGATGGAAACCCAACAGCCGGTGATGGAAATATTACTTCTCATCTTTGGACAGGAAATACAACTCCACTTAGTGGAACAAATATTCAAGCACCAACATTTAATACAAATACTCAAGGAACATATAACTTAACTTATACTGTTACTGACGATAATGGTTGTTCAGATTTTCAAAATATAACAGTTGGAGTAAATCCTGTTTTAGCTAATATTATTCCAAATCCTGCCGAAGTTTGCGCCGGACAAAATATAATTATAGATGGTAATCCATCAGGTGGAACAGGTAATTATGTTACACATATATGGACAGGAAATACTGCTAATATAAATAACATAAGCATACAAGCACCGACATTTAACACTAGTGTTTTAGGAACATATAATTTATCTTATCAGGTAATTGATGATAATGGCTGTACTGGTAATGATAACGTTACAATTACAGTATTTGAAAACCCTATTGCTAATGCAGGTGTAGATGATACTATCTGTGGCAGTTCGTCTTCTTTTAATGCATCAGCAAGTATTGGTGTAGGTACGTGGACTACTATTTCTGGACCCGGAATAGCAACGTTTTCTAATGCTAATTCTCCTACATCAGCAATAAGTGTAAATACATATGGCCAATATTATTTTGCTTGGAGCGAAGTAAACGGACCTGGTTGTTTAAGCAGCGATACCGTCTCTATTACTTTTATTGAACAACCTATAGCTTACGCAGGAATAGATGATAGTTTATGTGGTTTAATACATAATTTAAATGCAACACCTAGTGTAGGAAATGGTCTGTGGACACAAATTTTAGGCTTGGGAACAACAAATTTCTCAAATCAAAATAGTTCAAGTTCTAATATTACTGTTAGTGATTTTGGTTCATATACATATTTATGGACAGAAGTAAATAATTCTTTTTGCTCAGATACAGATACTGTAATTATTAATTTTGATTTGGTACCAACAACAGCATTTTTTCCAATTGATACTGCGGGTTGTCCGCCATTTACTGTTAATTTTACTGATAGTTCTATTGGTGGGTCTACATATTTATGGAATTTTGGTGATGGAAACACCTCGAATTTACAACATCCTACCAATATATTTGATAACTCAACACCATTCGATACAATTTATAATGTAAATCTAACTGTGACTTCAATTTATGGATGCTCTAGCTCTGTAGTGCATCAAGTAACTGTTTATCCAACACCGAATTCTAACTTTATTTCTGATGCAGTTCCTGGCTGTAGCCCATTAACTGCCAATTTTACAAATAATTCAAATGGGGCATCTACTTATATTTGGAATTTTGACGATAATACAGCTAATGATACTACAACAGATGCTACACACACTTTTATTAACGACACAACATTTATTAAGTATTTTGATGTGCAACTAATAGCAATTTCTAATAATGGCTGTGCAGATACAAGTCAAATATTTGTTACTGTTTATCCTAACCCATCAAGTTTTATTGCAGTACCAGATTCCGCTTGTTCTCCTTCCTTAGTTACATTTACTGCAACACCTGGGGGTACACAATATTATTGGGATTATGGTGATGGTACATCACAAAATGGTTCTTACATTGCTAGCAATATATACATAAACAATAGTCAGAATGATACAATTTATACCGTTACTTTAATTACTACATCTACTTTTGGATGCATAGACACAAGTTATAGGGATGTTACTGTTTTTCCTAGTCCAACAGCAGACTTTTCTGCAGATATTACTGTTGGTTGCACCCCATTAGAAGTAAATATTACAAATAATTCGACAGGTGCAAATACATATGTATGGAACTATGGTGATGGAACTACAAGTACAGATACGTCGTTGAATTTAATACATACATATATAAACACTGTTAGTAATCTAGAAACAGTAATACTAAAATTATATGCAGAAAACTCGTATGGGTGTAGAGACTCTATTACCAGTTCTATTATTGTTTACCCACAAGTATTAGCAAGTTTTACTGCAGATACAGCAGGTTGCTCACCATTTTATACTGAATTTAATAATCAAACTTTTGGTGCAAATTCATATTCTTGGAATTTCAATGATGGTTCAACATCCAGTATTAATAATCCTGATCACAGTTTTGTTAATACCACAACTAATGATATTTCATATAATGTAGAATTAATAGCTATTTCTTCTTATGGTTGTAACGACACAGCTAATTTAAATATCACGTCTTATGCTGTGCCAAGTGCTACATTTATAGCTGCCCCAACTACACAGTTTTTTCCAGATGTTACTGTAAGTTTTAATAACCTTACGGTTGGCAATTGGAACTATATTTGGGATTTTGGCGATGGAACAAGTTCTTTTATCGAACTTCCACCTGGCCATTCATACATTACTTGGGGAGATTATACAATTTTTCTTACAGCATATAGCGATTTTTGTGAAGATACTGTTTCGCATATTATTAGAATATTAGCTCCCGAAGCAATTGCTGAATTTACATCAAATGGCGAGGGATGTTCACCTTTAATTATAGATTTTGATAATACATCGCAATACTCAGAAGAATATTATTGGGACTTTGGTGATGGTAATATTTCCACAACAAAAAACCCATCTCATACTTATTATGACGAAGGAACTTATATGGTTGAATTAACATCAACTGGACCAGGAGGGTCTGACAATCAAACAAATATAATTACTGTTTATCCAGTTCCTGAAGCTTATTTTAAGGTTGCTCCAACAGTAGTAGCTATTCCTGGTCAGCCAATACAATGTAAGAATCTATCGGAAAACTCTGCTACATATTTTTGGAATTTTGGGGATGGATCTACTTCGATAGAAGAAAATCCTGAGCATTATTATACTGCTGTAGGCGAATATGATATTTCTCTAGTTATTGAAACTGATTCGGGTTGTTTAGACTCGCTAAAAATACCACGCGCTGTAATAGCAGAATCTAGCGGAGAGGTTGATTTGCCATCTGCATTTACGCCAGACCCTTCTGGTCCTTCTGGTGGGGCATATAGAAAAGGTGATTATTCTAATGATATTTTTTATCCTGTACATGAAGGTATAATAGAATACAATTTAAGTATTTTTAATCGTTGGGGAGAATTAATTTTCGAATCAACAGATGTTAATATTGGATGGGACGGATATTACAGAGGGAAGCTATGTAAACAAGATGTTTATGTATGGAAAGTAAGTGGAAAATATGTTAATGGTCAATCCTTTGTTAAAAAAGGCGATTTAACTTTATTACATTAATTATAATACTATGAGAAAGATTGTATTTGTGTTAACAATACTTATTGTAATTTTTAGTTTTACTCAGGTAGAAGCACAACTTAATAAAAAAGAATTTAAGACAAAGCTATTTCTTGCAGACGAACAGTTCTCTTTTGAGAATTATAGTTTGGCATTACCTTATTTTATTGAACTTTATAACGTAGATAGCTCAAATATTGAAATTAATTATAAACTAGGCATTAGTATATATTTTACCAAAAATAATAAACAAGAATCAATAAAATACCTTGAGAAAAGCAAGAAAAAATATATTGAGTCGTACTACTATCTTGCCAAAATATATTTTTTAATGGCTAAGTACAATAAGACTTTAGATTATCTTAACTATTATAAGAACTATAAAAAGAACAAACAATATTCTACTAATGATGTAGATTATGTTATTAATCAAGTAAGTAATGCTAAGTTTTTTATTTCTAAGCCCTCTAATGTAATTGTAAATAACGCAGGAAATAGAATTAATTCGGTATATTCAGAGTATGCTCCATTAATTACATCTGATAAGTATTCGCTTATATACACATCACGTAGAAAAGGCAGTTATGGTGGCTTAAAGGATCCAAATAATCAATATTTTGAAGATATTTATATATCAAAACTAGAAAATAATGAATGGATTAAACCTCGTAATTTAGGTGCTCCAATAAATACTGAAACACATGATGCATGTGTTGCTATAAGCCAAAATGGCAAGCAATTATATATATATAGAACAAACAAAGAGCTTACAGGAGGAGATATATATATATCTAAAAATGCTAATAATAAATGGTCTGAACCTGTTAAACTTAAAGCAAATATTAATTCAAAAAGCGGCACCGAAGCAAGTGCATGTTTATCTCCAGATGAAAGAACTCTTTATTTCTCTAGTAATCAAGAAGGGGGATTTGGTGGCAAAGATATTTACCGAGTTAGAAAATTACCAAATAACAAATGGAGTTTAGCAGAAAACCTAGGCTCTGTAATAAATACAAGATACGATGAAGATGCTCCATATGTGCATCCGAATGGTGAAGTTATGTATTTTAGCTCTAAGGGTCATAAAAACATGGGAGGGTATGATATACTTTCGTCGGCTATAGATAATAATGGTAATTTCTCGGAGCCAGTTAATTCAGGGTTTCCAATAAACTCGGTATACGATGATATTTATTTTGTTATAAGTCTTGATGGGCAAACTAGTTATTTCGCTTCTAATAGAGATGGAGGGTACGGAAATGCCGATATTTATGTCCTTAATGAATTAGAAAAGCAAAAGGAACTATTAATGCTTAAAGGTATAATATATACAAACGATCCAGTATATAAAACATTAGAGGCAACAATAACAATATTAGATTATAACACAAAAGAAATTCAAGGTATATATCGAACAAATAGCAAAACAGGTAAATACTTAATGGTAATAGCTCCAAGAAAAAAGTACAAAGTTTTTATTGAAGCTGAGGGTTATTATACATATATCACCGAAATAGATTTAACTACAGGTTTAAGGCTAGAAGATTTGTTTAAAAATATTGATTTAAAACAAATAAAATAAATTTATTGCAAAAAAATATTTTATTTACAGCTTTGCAAACAAACAGAAATGAAACAGGACTTTAAAAAATATAAGAGTATTATCTTTTTAGTAATTGGTTTAATTGCCTTATCTAATACTGCTTTATCTCAAGATCCTCAAATATCTCAGTTTTATACTGCTCCACATTATTTGTCGCCTTCTTTTGCTGGTGGTACAGCAGGAACCCGTGCTGTGTTAAATGCGAGGGATCAATGGCCAGAAATTCCTGGGGCTTTTGTTACTTACGCATTCTCTTTAGATCATTTTTTACCAAGTATTAATTCTGGCGTAGGCTTATTTATGTTAAAAGACCAAGCTGGGTCTGGGCAATTAGCAACTACCAATCTTGGTTTGCAATATTCTTATGATGTCGCAGTTAGAAAAAGATTTCATTTTAGACCAGGCATACAATTTTATTACTCGCAACGATCAATAAATTTTAGCAACCTAGTTTTTGGCGATCAAATGGATTTAGATGGAAATGCTTCATCTTCTGTAGAAATACCTTCTGTAGCAAAAGTAGGAAATCTAGATTTTGCGATATCTACTATTTTTTATACAAAGCAATATTGGGGTGGAGTAACAATAGATCATTTAGGAAGACCTAATGAGTCGCTAATAGAATCAGAGAGCATTGTTCCTATTAAATATCTAGTTTTTGGTGGATATAAACATTCGTTAAATGGAAAACTTGGCTACAGAAACGAGGAGAGTATAAATCTTGCTATTAATTATAAATCGCAAGGTAAGTTCGATCAATTAGATATTGGAGCATATTGGATGAAGGCACCAATGGTGTTAGGTATATGGTACAGAGGAATACCTCTTTTTAAGAAATATAAAAAGGGCTATGGAAATAACGATGCAATTGTGCTTTTAGCAGGATACCAATTAGAAAAGATAAAGATTGGTTTTTCTTATGATTTCACAATCTCAAGATTAGTTTCGCATTCGGGTGGTGCGTTCGAGCTGTCTTTAATATACGAGTTTAATCAAAATCAGAAAAATAGACGTAGCAAGAAAAGAGTAATAATTCCTTGTTCTAAGTTTTAGTGTTTGTGTCCACTGCATAAGCAAATATTACACACAATACCAAAGTTTTCTAAGAGTGTATAATTCAGATTTAATATTTTATAATGAACTACCGTATACGAAAAACGCTTGGTTTGTTCTAACCGTTTTTAAAGAATATGGTGGTGCGCTAGGGTACTGGTAAAGGTTTACTCTGTCAGCCGCCAATAATTGTGTCTAGCTTTTTCAGATATCAATTAACTTTTCGTAGCTTTCTTTAGTCTCTTTTCTGCTTTTTTTTCTTTTGGTGTTTTAGTAGCTTCTTTTTTAACGTTTTTCTTTGCGTCTTGACCTTTTCCCATAATTATTTTATATTAAATGTTATTAATTTCTATATTCTTGTGTGTCTATCAATTATGATGTAAAAATTTCTTTTTTAGAGAATCTTGCTATAAATTGACCACAACGACTGAATTAATAGTCGTTTTAGATTAATCTAATTTAATTTGTAAAGTTAACAAAATATTCTGACCCGTCAAAATAAACAAAATCAGAATATTTTGTGGAGGCTAAATATCAAACAACGAATGTGCGAGAAATATTATCAAGATAATTTTGTATTTGTATTGTTGATAAAACATTTTTTCACCCTTTGTAATCCTATCATTTTAGTTATACCTTAGATTTATTCAAGCACTACTTTATCAATTACAACCCCAAGAGAAGTAGTGATTTTAATAAAATAAATACCTTTTGGTTCAGAATGTAGGTTAATTTTTAGTTGTTTCTCATTATTAAAAAACATAGGTTTAATTTTGACACCTCGAATATCAATAATGTCAACATTCAAAATATTATCTGCAATAATATAAATTATCCCCTTCGTTGGATTAGGATAAATTATATGCTGAATTTTATTTAGTTCATCAATATTTGTAATTGTATTATTTTCAAACCAAGCTACTTTTTTATCTACTTCTGATACTGACAAAACGTCGTTATCACCATCATTATCAATATCACAAGAATATACCGAACGTGCTCCGTTTGTTGTATCGCAAATTATTTGTTGAGTTCCGAAATTTCCAACTCCATCATTCTGATACCATGCTATTTTATCATCGTTATAAGAGGATGAAAGAACATCATTGTATCCATCATTATCAATATCACAAGAATATACTGATGTGGCACCATCTGCAAGTATTGATATTATTTGTTGAGGTCCAAAATTCCCTGCTCCATCATTCTGATACCAAGCTATTTTATTATCTATGGTAGAAGCTGATAAAACGTCGTTATCACCATCGTTATCTAAATCACAAGAGTATACACACACAGCCCCGTCAGCAATAGTTGTTATGTCTTGCGGCGCCCCAAAAATACCATTGCCATCATTTTGAAACCAAACAACTTTATCGTTATCATATGATGTTGCTAGTACATCATTATCATTATCACCATCTAAATCTAAAGAATAAACTGATTGAGGATTTATTACTGATGTTGATATACTTGGTTGAACTTCGAAGTTACCACCTCCATTGTTTTTATACCAAGCTATTTTGTTATCAAATTTTGAAGCTGATAAAACGTCGTTATCACCATCGTTATCTATATCGCAGGCATAAACAGACAGAGGGCCATTTAAAGTATCACAAATTATTTGTTGTGTTCCAAAATTACCACTACCATCATTTTGAAACCAGAATAATTTATCAGAAAAAGAAACTGCTAATATATCATTGTCATTATCATTATCTAAATCGCATGAATAAATAGAGTTTATTGCACCTGTATAAGTAATAATAATTTCTGGAACGCCAAAATTGCCTAAGCCATCGTTTTCGAACCAAATAAGTGTATTGTATGTGCTTCCTCCAACAATTACATCCTCATCTCCATCCCCATCTAAATCGGCCGAAAATACTACTTTCTTTGAATAATCAGAATTAAGAATTGTATGAGTTTGAAAATTTACTTGTCCAATGCTTCTTATTCCTAAGAATACTAACATCGTAATAATTAATAATTTTGTTTTCATATTTTAAATTTTAATTGTTCGTCTTATAAAGTGTAACGACTGCGCTAATAATCGTTTAGGACTTGTTTAGTATTAAATTTTATACGGTAAAAATAACAAAATATTATGACTCGTCAAAATAAACAAAATCAAAAGATTTTGTGGGGCTAAAAATCGCATGGCTGTATATGATTATCAGTATTTGTAATAATATTATTATTCTATATTATCGGCATTACAAATGCTTTGTGTAATGCTGTTTTGCCTTTGCATCCTCGTTATCGCTTTGCTATAAACGAGGACGAGGTTGGGTGCAACACTACGTCCAAATAATTAAAGCCCAATTTTAATTATTGAGACTTAATTGTTGTGTAGCGTAATTTCATTTATAATATTTCAATATCTCCTTTTTGGAATTGTATTGTCTTATAAACTTTGTCAAAAATAAATATTAAGCCAAAGATTAAAGGAATTCCCAGAAATTGTCGGTTAATACTAAATTCAAAGTAAGGGATTTCAATGTTTTCAAATGAAAATGAGACATTAAGTCCTAATGCAAGCCCTAATGCGAAAAATATATAAATTAATCTAATGCTCTTTTTACTACTATTCTTTTCCTTCGAATGTTTATGGATTAAAGACATCATTTTCACATCAAATCCTTCGCTCAATTTTGGTTCTTTCTTTTTTTGAAGAATCGTTTTTAAATTGTCAGTTTGATTAATCATAAAATATCCTCCATTTCATTTCTAAGTATTTTACTTAATTTACTGTAAAAACTTTTTCGACTACGTAATAATAACATTTTGATTTTTGATTCAGACCAACTTGTCATTTCTTTAATTTCTTTTATTGTATTTTCTTTCAAATAAAAAAGATCTAATACAATAGATTCATTAGGTTGTAATAAATCAAATATTTCAGATATAAGAACTTTTTGTTCATTCTTGTTAAGAGTCTCGACTGTATCATCTACTACCTTTATTATATCCTCAGAAATATCATTAACTGAGAGAACATTTTTTTTATTAACCTTTCGCAAAGATTCATTTATAACAATTCGTCCAAACCAAGTTTTAAAACTCGCATCTTTTCTAAATGATGCGAGTTTCTCAAAAGATTTTATAAATGCTTCTTGAACAGCTTCTTCTGCAAAATAGTTATTTTTCAGAATAGAATACGATAATGAAAATGCAAAATCCTTATATGTATTTACAAAATATCGAAAAGCCTCAGTATCACCACTCAGAACTTTTCTAATATATATGCTATCCATACTATTTCTTCTTATTCTCTATTATATTTCCTATTATTATTCCAAGAGCAGAGAAAAACAAAGTCGTCGAAAGAATCAAAAATACGGGAGTTGAATTATTACCATCCATACCAAATATTTCAATAAAAACTACAATTCCAATAAAAACACCAAAAGCAATACCTAATATAGTAAAACTAATAATATTCCAAGGTGTTCTTCCTTTCTTTTTTTTATATAATTCAGCGACATCTACATTTTTTTCTATTAACAGCAGTCTTTCTTTATGTCTGAAT
>DAOVTE010000139.1 GCA_030627705.1 Bacteroidales bacterium | reverse complement strand
TAGCCAAACAATTAATAAAGCACAATTTTATGCTTTCGTTTGGCAAAGATTTATTTAGTGGAAAATACAAAAATGTAATTGCAGAAATTCCACAAAACAAAATATTTTTAGAAACTGATAATTCTGATTACAAAATAAGCGATATATATAACCAAGCAGCTGATATTATGAATATTTCAATTAATAATTTAGAAGAAATTATATTAAATAATTTTAATAATTTAAGCACTAAACAAGCTGAGAATTAAATTTATCTATTTCTTGAGTAAAATTTATAGCCGAATTATCTTTTAATATTTGCTCTATGTATTTTATTTGTGCCTTTACAAACTCTTGATGTTGTTTAGATTCGGTATTAAAAGGTCTATGCAGAGAAGCTTTGCGTATTTTATAAATTTTATGCATTAAATCTAAATTAGCTTTATCTACATATGTTTCTGCAAACTTATTCCAAACATATTGCTTTGCCATTTCTGATAGATGCACTAAATCATCTGTAAAAAACCTATAATCTCGTAAATCATCTAAAACTATCTCGTAGGATGGAAAATAGCTTACATTATTGAATTTATCAACCAAAATATTTGTAGCTAACAAAAGTGTTGATTTACTTATTTGGTTTTGATGCAAACCATCTTTTATATGCCTTATTGGGCTAATTGTAATTACAATATTTACTTTATTATTAAAATTATTTATTTCCTGAAATAAGTTTTCTAGCTCAGTCTCTATTTCTTCTATCGACAATAACCTTCGTTTAAATTTCTTTGCAGATATTTTATGACAGTTAGCAACAGTTTTCTTTAGTTCAATATGCTCGAAAACCCAAGCTGTTCCCAAAGTAATAAAAATTGTATCTGCCTTTTTTAAAAACTCGTTAGATTTAGCAACAGCAGAATTAATATTATTTAAGCAGGTGTTTTTATCAGAATTGGAAAAACTACCATGATGGTCTAAACTAACCCAAGTATCATTATTTAGTATTAAATCTTGTTCTATGTATTTTTTATTATTAATAATATTTTTAAGCGACTTAGAAACTGAAACTGGGTTATATAAAACACCAAAAGGATTTGTAAGAGCATTAAATTTATATGATTTTAAAAAATCGCCAATATTATCGGTAAAACACGAGCCAATTAAAAACAAATTACTTGCGTAATCAATCTTAACCGATGTAGTAATTTGCTCTATTTCTGTTCTAAAGTTCACTATTTTACTATTTGTTTATTTAACCATGTATTAATAAAACTAAATACTTCGTCTTTATTAATTTCGTTATGCAGCTCGTGATACGCACCTTCCCATTTTTTAAAATCTATTAGGCCTTCTGATTTTTTAGCAAATTCTTCGCTTGCTTTTGGTGAGGTAATACTATCACCACCACCATGCATTAATAATAAATTTGTATTTAATTTTTCTATATTTTCCGAAGCCCAAAAGCCTGCATCAAAAGCATCAAAAAATAATTGTACTGATATTTTTCCATGAACAAGTTTATCTTTCTTATATTTTTCTACAGCATTAATATCCCTACTAATCTGTTCTGTTTTTAATCCTGTACTTTGAATAAATGCAGGGAAAATACTTTTTATAAATTTACCAATTTTGACTTTAATTCTAGGTGGTTCAAAAGCAAGTCTAATCCATGGTGATGTAACAATTGCTCCTTTTAGTTGAAATTTTTTTTGCAACAAATAATTTAAAACAAAATTTCCTCCTAGACTATGTCCGTATAAGAAAGTTGGAATATCTGCAAATAATTCTTTAGATTTTGATAATAACATATCAATATCTTTCATTATATCTTCGTATTGGTTAATATGTCCACGTTTTCCTTCTGATTTACCATGTCCTCTGTAATCAAAAGCAAGAACAAAAATATTGTTATCTACAAATTTTTCTGCCCAGTCGTTATATCTACTACTATGTTCTCCTATTCCGTGAACTAAGCAAACAATTGCTTTAGGTTTATTATCATTACTCCATAATTGTGCAAAGAAATCTAGATTATCAAACGATTTCCAATTATAAATTGTATTTTTCATACGCATATATTTTGTGCCTAATTATTAATATTTGCCACAATATTTAATGAAATCTATTATGTGGCTCAATATTTATGTAAGCCATAGACTGCTTCATAAAATATTTTTTATAAAAATACTAAAAAATATTTCTTTATAGAGTTTACTACAGAAGAAAGTGTAAATGCACAAATCTCTATTACTAATATTATGGGACAAAGTATTTACGCTAAAGATATTACTGTAAGCAACGGTTCTAACAAAATTACTGTTCCTAGTTCAGAGCTTAAAAATGGTGTTTACTTTATTAATATTTATTCAAACAAAGGTTCTATTGTTTCAAGAAAATTTGTAAAATAATACAAATGTGTTTTGTTCAATATCAGGGAGGCTGCTTTGTAGCCTCTCTTTTTTTATCTTAATTCTGTATTAATTCAATAGCAGACTTAATACCTATACGTTTATTATTATTAAACCCTACAATAAAACAATCCTTATAGCCTTTTGACTTTAAATCATTTTGAAGTTTTCTTGCGTCTTTATAATTTTTATAACTACCAGTAGTATACTTATAATATCCTTTATGATAATATCGTTCAACTTTTAAGCCCTTAAAACTTATATCGTTTGTAAGTATTTTTCTTTTAGACAACTTAATCTGAATTTTAAATCTAATATCATTATTATCAATTAATAAATCTACTGTTTTATTTTCTGTAATTTCTTTTAGATAAATATGGTTTTCTACCCTATCATACTTGGTTCTAGCAACTTTTCGGTAACAAGAGTTAAAATGCCACCACTCCGTCTGAATATTAAAAAAACCAGCTTTTATCATTGCATAACGTAAAAGTTTGCGGTTATTTATTTGCTGCTGAGTAATTTTACCTTTTCGTAACATTTCTTTTTCTAAGACAGGGTATGCAAGCTCTTCGAAACTATCGAAAGGTGTTGCCATATCTAACTCTTTGTTATTCTCATCAATAATACTAACATCCACAGCAGCACCATAATTATGCAACGAGCCATATTTAGGATTAGATAAATATTTTGGACGTAAGCTTGCAGGAACTTTTATAGAATCCCACATTAATTGCTGAATACTTAACGGGCGAACTGCATCAAAAACTATTAAACTATAATCAGGAAAACTGTCTTTTAGAAACTTCTGTGCATTTATTAATTTATTTGCTACATAGGGTTGAAGATATGCTAAATCGAAATCGCCATACATATCAATTTTCATAAAATTATTAACTGTTGCATATTTAATATCAACTTTTATCGTTGAATCTAAATCAGCAATATTAACCATACCGTGATTAATTACTATTCGCTCGAAATCCGTTGTATCTCTTTGCTTGATATCTAAAGTCTTAATATTTACAGAATCTACTAATAAACTGTCTAATTGTGGAGTAATTAGAGCATTTGTAGTTTTATTAGAGCAATTATAAAACAAAATATAGCCCAAAAACATTATTATTTTTGTAATTTTGATGATATTTTTCTTGGTTGAGCTATGCATTAATCAAAAATTTTTCGAAAAGTATATAAATTTAAGTAGAATTCAAATATTAATTAGGTTTAACAATCCTTGTATAGGATATAGAATATTTTATTATGAAAAGAAATAGTTTACTTTTAATTATCTTGTTATTTGTAACTGCAAGTTCAGTTTTTGCACAAAAAAAAGAATTAACAATTAAAGATGCTGTAATTGGTCAGTACCGAAGTTTATATCCAGAAAGAATTTACAATATTAAATGGATAGGCGAAACAAGTAATTATTCTTATTACAATGCTACAGACAATAACATTAAACAAGGAAGTGTTAAATCAAAAAAGGATAAAGTTATTTTAACTACCGAAAGTTTAAACGAGATTCTTAAAAAAGCAGGTAAAGACGAAGTAAAAAGCTTATACCAATATAGTTGGATAAATAAAGATATTATTGAGTTTGAATCAGCAGGAAAAATCTTTAGTGTAAATTTAAAAACCAAAAAAGTTGATTCGTATTTAGTTTATAACGAAAAAGGCGAAAACGTTACTCACTGTAAAGAAAACAAAGCCGTTGCTTACACAATAGAAAACAATTTATTTATTACTGATAAATCGGGAAAAGAATTCGCTATTACATCAGAAGATAATAAAGGAATTGTTAGCGGACAAACTGTTCACCGTAGCGAATTTGGAATTACAGGCGGAATCTTTTGGTCACCAAAAGGAACGTCTTTAGCATTTTATAAAAAAGACGAAACTATGGTTACAGACTATCCTTTAGTTGATGTAACTGCAAGATCTGCCGAGGTAAACAATACAAAATATCCTATGGCAGGAATGAAAAGCGAAGAAGTAAAACTTGGTGTTTATAATTTAAAATCTAAGAAAACTATTTTCTTAAAAACAGGTGAGCCAAAAGAACAATATTTAACAAACGTGAGCTGGAGTCCAGACGAGAAATTTATATATATTTCTGTTCTTAACAGAGGTCAAAATCATTTAAAATTGAATAAATACGACGCAAACACAGGCGATTTTGTTAAAACTCTTTTCGAAGAAAAAAACGACAAATATGTAGAGCCTGAGCATCATTTAGCATTTTTAAATAATACTACTAATAATTTTATTTTCTTTAGCGAACGCGATGGTTACAATCATATGTATTTATACAATACCGATGGAAAAATGTTAAAGCAATTAACAAAAGGCAATTGGTTGGTTTTAGATATTATTAAAATTTCTAACGACGATAAGTTTATATATTTTAATGCAACAAAAGATAGTCCATTAGAAACACGGGCTTACAAGCTAAACATGACTGATGGAAAAATCACAACAATATCTACGCAAGCAGGAACACATAATCTTGTAAAAATTGGTAAAAATTATATTATTGATAGCTATAGCAGCACAAAAGAACCTAGAGTTTACAATATTGTAGACAAAAACGGAAAAGTAATTAAGAATCTTCTTACGGCGGAAAATCCACTTACAGAATATGATTTAGGAGAAATGACAATCTCAACAATTAAAACTGCCGATAAAAAAACAGATTTATACTACAGACTAATTACACCTCCGAATTTCGATAAATCAAAAAAATATCCAGCAATAGTTTATGTTTATGGCGGACCTCATGCACAAATGATTACAAACTCGTGGTTAGGTGGAGCAAGAATGTGGTTATATTATATGGCACAAAAAGGTTATGTAATTATGACTGTAGACAATAGGGGTTCTGCAAATAGAGGCTTCGAATTCGAGAGCATTATTCACCGTAATGTAGGTGTAAACGAAATTGAAGATCAAATGCAAGGTATAGAACTACTAAAGACTTTAGGTTATGTAGATATGAATAAAATTGGAGCAGATGGCTGGAGTTATGGCGGATTTATGACAACTTCGCTTATGCTAAAACATAACGATGTGTTTAAAGTTGGAGTAGCTGGTGGACCCGTTATAGATTGGAAATATTACGAGATTATGTACGGCGAACGCTATATGGATACTCCAGAAGAAAATCCTGATGGATACGAAGAAAACACTTTAACAAATTACGTAACCGACCTAAAGGGGAAACTAATGCTAATACATGGCGGCATAGATCCTACTGTAGTTTGGCAACATAGTCTTGTTTTTGTTAACAAATGTGTAAAAGAAAACGTGCAAGTAGATTATTTTGTTTATCCACGTCACGAGCATAATGTACGAGGAATGGATAGAATACATCTAATGCAAAAAGTTACCAATTATTTCGATGATTATTTGAAGTAAAACATAGTTGAAAGTTTATACTGTTTATAAAGCTAAAAGAGAAAATTACTTTATAAACTTTTAAACCTTATAACTTTTAAAATAAAGAAAATGAAAGCTATAATTTTCGATTTAGATGGCACTTTATTAAACTCGCTTACAGACATTGCCGAGTCGGTAAATTCAATTCTAAGCAAAAATAATTTACCAGAGCATCCTATTTCTGCATACAATTATTTTGTGGGCTACGGAATAGAAAAACTTGTAGAGAATGCTTTACCAAAAGATTTCGACAAGAATAATTTTAGCAGTTTTCTTACTGATGTAAAAACAGAATACAAAAAGCGTCAGATATTAAAAACAAAACCATACGATGGAATTACAGAAATGCTTAAAGAACTTAATAAGCGTAAAATTTCAATCTCTATATTATCGAATAAACCCGACGAATTTACAAAGCTAGTTGTAAACCATTTTTTTGCTGATATAAAATTCGATATTGTTTTAGGTTCGAGAACTAATGTTCCTAAAAAACCAAACCCGCAAGCAGTATACGAAATTATTAATGAATTAAATATTACAAAAGAGAACTTCTTTTTTGTTGGAGATACTGCTACTGATATGCAAACATCTGTAAATGGAGGAATTACAGGCATTGGTGTAAGTTGGGGCTTTAGAGAAGTAGCTGAATTAAATTCATCGGGTGCTAAATTTATTATTGATGAGCCTGAGGAGATTTTTGATGTAATATATGGTTATGGTAATAGATAAATACCATTAAAATATAACGACTGAGCTAGACATAGTGCGAAACTTTGAAAAGCAATCTTCACAATCCACTACTTAGCCAAACCTTTTATCTTATTTTGTTTTTAAATTTACACTTTTTTTTTAAACCAAATCAAAGATTTGGCGTTGTTTATTTCTTGCACTCCATTTAATTAACCTATAAAACCCACATTACGTTTAGGTTTTGTTAGCTACTATACTACCTATTTTAATCTATTTTCTACATCCATTTGTTGATGAAGAACACGTATAATCTCAATTATATTAGTCTTTTTAGAAACTTTATAGAATATAAAATGAGATTTAACTTTAGTTCTCATATAACTTTTTCTAACGTAACTAAAATCTTTTCCGTTTTTTGGCTTGATAGATATGTATTCTATTTCATCAAATATTTGATTTATATATCTATCTGCTTGTTCAACCGACCAGTTTTCAAATGTATATGCCCATATTTTTTCAAGGTCAATTTCTGCTTCAATACTTATTTTATAATTCACTACTTGAGTATTTAAGATGCATTGAACTTAAGAAGTCATCTTTACTAAACTTTTCAATAAATCCAGACTTCTCACCTTTTTTAAGTTCTTCAATTAACTTTTTCTTTTTATTTTCTTCTTGTTCAAACATCCTTAACGCTGACCTAACAACTTCACTTGCAGAAGAAAACCTACCGGTTGTTACTTGTTCACTTATAAATTTATTGAAGTAATCACCTAATAATATTGAAGTATTTTTTGCCATAATTATTATTTTCCACAAAGATACCAACTATTGGTATTAATCGCAAGTGTTTTTTTATTTCTTATTTTCGTAGTTGTAGCTAACAAAGCAATCTAAAATTATTAAGACTTATTGTTATAGTTCCTTTAATCGTATTCTAAAAAAAAATAATATTATCTACTGCTTAACCCACTTACCTGTTTTTAAAACCTCGCCTTTTATATTTGTAATTCTATAAACATAAATACCGTTTTGCAAATTGCTTGTGTTTATTGTTTTGGCTTTTGTATTTTCTGATATTACAGTTTTGCCATTAATATCAAACAAAGAAAAATTACTATATTCTGTATCGGAATTTATGTTTATTATATTTATACCTGGGTTTGGGTAAATGTTTATTTTTGGGTTTATGGTTATTTCTTTTTCCCAAGCAATTGTACCGTCTGAGGTTAGTTTTACTACGTAAAGATCTGCCTCGTCTTGGGTTTGTATATAAGGAGCGTGACGCGAGCCAGCCAATATACAACCGCCATCGTT
>DAOVTE010000130.1 GCA_030627705.1 Bacteroidales bacterium | reverse complement strand
TTGCAAAATCAGAATCAGAAAGCGAAGTTAAAATCTCTGTACATAATACATACGGACAAAAAATAACAGAAGTTTATGTTGGCAAAATTTCTAATTTATATGACAAAAAATCATTCAATTTGTCAGAATTACCTACTGGTATATATATTGTAAGTGTTCAAACTCAAGAAAAAACACTTAACAAAAAAATATATATTAAATGATATCGGTAACAGTAATAATTATTGCAATCACAACAATAATTTCGGTAATAGCTTTTAATAATAACGAGCTGTTTAATAAATTAAAATTTAACGCATATTTAATAAAGCACAAAAAACAATATTATAGATTTTTGTCGCATGCTGCAGTACACGGCGGAACAATGCATTTGTTTATTAATATGTTTGTTTTATTCTCGTTTGGTAACGCATTAGAACAATATTTTGCATATTATTTAGATTATAATGTAAGCATTTTAATGGTTGCTTTGTATGTTGGTTCGATTATTTTTTCTAGTTTTTTCGATTACGAAAAACAAAAAAATAATCATTATTATAATGCAGTAGGGGCATCAGGGGCTGTTTCTGCAGTATTGTTTGCCACAATATTTTTTGCACCTATGCACAAAATTTATTTTTTTGGTGTAATACCAATTCCTGGAATAATATTCGGAGCATTATATTTGTTTTACGAATATAAAATGGCAAAAAAAGATATAGATAATATAGGACATAATGCACATTTCTTTGGTGCAATATTTGGATTTTTATTTCCTCTTATAATAAAGCCTAAACTAATCTATGTTTTCTTAAATGGATTTTTTTAATTTGATAATTAAATAAAAGTAGTATTTTTATTTATAATAAAAATCAACAAATATTACTTTACAATAAGAGTATAGAAATTTATTAATCAGAAAAAAATATAATAATATGAGTACAGTGGTTTGGATTGTTGGTGGAGTGTTTATTTTGTTTATAGGTGTAATAATTTTTAATTTCTTTAGAATGAAGAATATGAAGCCTGCTAAAGATAGTACGAATGTTAAAAGATTAAATAAAAAAAATTATAATACTTACACAAAAAATGGGTTAGTGTTAATTGACTTTTGGGCAGCATGGTGTGCCCCATGTAAAATGATTGCTCCAATATTAAACGAAATTGCAGAAAAAGAATCTAGCATAGTAACAATTGCAAAGGTAAATGTTGAATACGAAAAAAGCCTAGCTGCTAAATTTAAAGTCAGAAATATACCTACTATGGTATTATTAAAAGATGGAAAAGAAGTAAAGCGTTTTGTTGGAGTAAAAACAAAAAAGTTTCTGATGAAAGAAATTAACGCTTTTGCTTAACGTTTAGCTGAAAATCTGTTGAGCAGCAATATTAAAATGTTAATTATCTTCAAAAATAGATTTTTTTAATACTTTTAACACCTTATATAAAAATAAGTAAATTGATAACTAATAAATATTTAATAACAATATTGCTAATTGCTTTTTTTTCTGTTGGGCTGTTTGCACAGAAATATACAATAAGTGGATACGTAAAAGATCATTCCACAGGCGAAGATATGATTGGAGCCAATGTATATATAAAGGAAATATCTAAAGGAACAGTTTCCAATCAGTATGGGTTTTACTCTATTACAGTACCCAAGGGAGAATATATTATTACAGTTTCATATATTGGATATATTGATTTTTCAAAAAAAATTACATTAGATAAAAATATAAGATTAAATATTCAATCTAAACCAAATTTAATTGTAGCTAAAGAAGTTGTAATTAGTAGCGAGCGAACAATAAATATCGAAAGCACGCAAATGGGTGCGGTTAGACTCCCAGTAGAAAAAATTAAAGTGCTGCCAGCTTTTATGGGCGAAGTAGATATTATTAAAACAATACAACTTTTACCAGGGGTTCAATCTGGAGGAGAAGGAAATACAGGCTTCTACGTAAGAGGCGGCGGCCCAGACCAAAATCTAATTTTATTAGATGAGGCAGTTGTTTACAATGCTGCACATTTGTTTGGCTTTTTCTCGGTTTTTAATGCCGATGCAGTAAAAGATATTAATCTTATAAAAGGCGGAATGCCAGCGCAATATGGCGGTAGACTTTCATCGGTTCTTGATATTACAATGAAAGACGGAAACTATAAAGAATACAAAGCAGAAGGTGGTATTGGAATAATATCATCGCGATTAACAGTTCAAGGACCTATTAAAAAAGATACAAGTTCGTTTATTGCTTCTGGGCGAAGAACATACATAGATGTGCTAATGGAACCATTTATTAAAGAAGACGCAAAAGCAAAAGGTTCTGGTTATTATTTCTATGATTTAAATGCAAAAGTAAATTATAAATTTTCTGATAAAGATAGATTGTTCTTAAGCGGGTATTTTGGGCGAGATGTTTTTTCGTTAAACAATAAAGATGCGGGTTTTGGAGCAAATATAGCTTGGGGAAACGCAACAGGTTCTTTAAGGTGGAATCATTTATTTAGCAATAAATTGTTTATGAATGCTACGTTAATAATGTCTGATTACGAATTCGAGTTCGGAGCAGAACAAGACAATTTCGAGTTTAAACTATTTTCGGGAATAAGAGATTATAACGCAAAAATTGATTTTACATATTATCCAACAGTTAGACATAATGTAAAGTTTGGAATAAATTATATTTATCATATTTTTCAACCATCTAGTGTAACTGCAAAAATTGGAGAAACGAGCTTCGATACAGGCGGAATAATTAAAAACTATGCAAATGATGTTGCAATTTATGTTAACGACGATTTCGATTTAACAGATAAATTAAAGATTTCAGCAGGACTAAGAGGAACATTGTTTCAGCAAATTGGACCTTTCGATAGATATGTAGATAATGAGCTTGGGCAAGCGGCAGATACTGTACATTATGACAGAGGCGAAAATGTAGAACTTTACAAACATATAGAGCCTAGATTTTCTATGAGATATTCGCTAGGAATGAAATCATCTGTAAAAGCATCGTACACACAGAATTATCAATACATTCATTTGGCGTCGTCAACATCTGCATCGTTGCCAACGGATTTATGGGTACCTAGTTCAAGTTTAGTAAAACCTCAATTTGGGACTCAGTACGCTGTGGGTTATTTCAGAAATTTTAACGATAATATCTTTGAAACTTCAATAGAAGTTTATTACAAAGACTTCCAAAATCAAATCTCATATAAAGATGGAGCACAACCAGGCGATGATGTTGGTCAGAATGCTGATAATAGCTTTGTGTTTGGTAGCGGCGAGTCGTATGGAGTAGAACTGTTTATTAAAAAACGTTTAGGAAAAACTACAGGTTGGATTGGTTACACACTATCGGAAACTACACGAACTTTCGAGGATTTAAATTTTGGATTACCATATCCTGCAAAGTACGACAGGCGACACGATATTTCGTTTATTGCAACGCATGAACTTAACGAAAAATGGGTATTTTCGTTTGTATTTGTTTATGCAACAGGAAGTTCTTTAACACTTCCCGTAGGAAGATATATTATTGATGGAAGAATAATTAACGAATATGGCGAAAGAAATTCGTTTAGAATGGCTTCGTATCACAGAGCAGATGCGTCTGTAACTTATAAACCTGAAAATAAAAATAAACGAGTTTATTCAACCTGGAATCTTTCTGTATTCAATTTATATAATAGGCATAATCCATATTTTATTTATTATGACACAGAAGGCAGTATAGCAGAAGGTAATTTAGAAATTACAGCAACACAAGTTTCGCTGTTTCCTATTTTGCCATCAATAACTTGGAATTTTAATTTTTAATTAATGAAGCAGCTTATAGCTCAGATAAATATTGGCCACATTCTAGCATAACACAAACATTTGTGGCAAGTAATAAAAAGAAAAGAATACATATGAAGGTTTTCACAAAAATATTAATTTTAATAATTGCTTCGGTAATAATTTTCTCTTGCGAAAAAGAAGTTACTGTAGATTTGCCAAGACCAGAAGATAGAATTGTTTTCGAAGGAAGCATAGAAAACAATCAATATGCAAGTTTAATAATAACACGAAATACCGCATATTTCGATGTAGTTGATGCAAATACACTTGTAGATATGGTTGTAATAGATACATCTGCAATTATTACAGTAACCGACGGAATAATAATAGATACTTTGCAATTGGGATTTGATTTTAACGGATTTATTCCAATTAAATATGCAGGATCAAAACTAAAAGGCGAAATAGGAAAAACATACACATTAAATGCATTTATTGAAGGAAATAGTTATTCAGCTGTAACTACAATTCCTCAGCCATTAGAACTAGATAGTGTTAGGTTTAAATATAATAACCCAGATGCCACAGAGGATTCTACAGGATTCTTGTGGTTATATGCAAACGATCCTCCAGTTTTAGGTGATTATTATAAAATATTTACAAAAACTATTAACAAAGATAGCATATTTGTTCATCCATTTAATTCAGTTACCGATGATCAGTTTTTTAACGGTCAACCAATAGAGCTTGGTGTATCAAGAGGTTATAACCCTGCTTCTGGCGAAGAATCAGATCAAAGCGAAGAAGATATTCCTAGGTGGATGTTTGTAAAAGGTGAAACGGTAGTTGTAAAATTCTGTACAATAGATGCAAAGCATTACGATTTTTGGTATTCTATAGAATTACAAAACTCATCAGACGGAAATCCGTTTGCTGCACCAGTTACTATAAAATCAAATATCGAAGGCGGAGCGCTAGGTATTTGGGGAGGTTATGGCGTTACGCTAGACACAATTTTTATAGACGAATCTGTAATTGTTGATTAACTTAATCAAAAGTTTTAAAGTTGAAAGTTTATAAAGTAAATAGAACTTCGTAAATTTGCAGTCTTTAAAACAAGAAGCTATAGTTTAATTATAACTGTAACTTTAAACTTTATATACTTTTAACATTAAACTAATAATAAATATGGCACTTTTTGCAGCAATGGGAAACTTAGATGAAAAACCATCTAAAACAGAATTAAGTAAAGATATAGAAAAAATAAAATGTTTAATTATAGGTTCTGGACCTGCTGGATATACAGCAGCAATTTATGCATCTAGAGCAAATCTAAACCCTGTAATGTATCAAGGCTTAGAGCCAGGAGGTCAACTTACAACTACAACAGAAGTAGATAATTTCCCTGGGTATCCGCAAGGAGTTACTGGGCCAGTTTTAATGGAAGATTTAAAAAATCAAGCCGAAAGATTTGGTGCAGACAGCCGTTGGGGTATTGCTAGTTCTGTAGATTTATCTAAACGTCCTTTTAGAGTAATTATTGACGAAAAACACCAAATAGATGCAGATTCATTAATTATTGCAACAGGAGCAACTGCAAAATACTTAGGCTTAGAATCAGAAGAAAAATTTAAAGGTTCAGGCGTTTCTGCTTGCGCAACTTGTGATGGTTTTTTCTATAAAGGTTTAGATGTGGCTGTTGTTGGTGGTGGCGATACCGCTGCTGAAGAAGCTACTTATCTTGCAGGATTATGCAATAAAGTTTATTTAATTATTAGAAAAGACTATATGCGTGCTTCAAAAGCAATGATAGAAAAAGTAGAAAAAACAAAAAATCTTGAAGTTTTATACGAACATACAACTGAAGAAATAACAGGAACCAATGTTGTTACTGGTGTCACTTTAGATAATAAAGGTAAAGAAGTAAAAATTAATGTTGATGGTTTCTTTGTGGCAATTGGCCATTCTCCGCAATCGCAATTATTTACAGATTATTTAGATACTGATGAGGAAGGTTACATAAACACTATTGCAGGAACATCTAAAACTAATGTTGATGGTGTTTTCGCTTGTGGCGATATAATGGATTCTACATATAAACAGGCAATTACAGCTGCAGGTTCTGGCTGTAAAGCTGCGCTTGATGCAGAAAAATTTTTAGGATAAGGATATTTTGCATCAAAAAAGCCTCAAAGTTAACTTTGAGGCTTTTTTATTTTCGAATTATTTAACTTCCTTCTCTTCAGGAATAGTAGTTTCTTTAGCTTCGTAGCCTAGTTTTGTAATTGCTTTAGCTAATTCTTCTTTGCTGTTTTTATCTGTTTTATAAGTTACAGTAATAGTGTTGTCTTCTAGATTTGTTTCTACACTTTTAACACCTTTCTCGTATGCTACTTTACGCTTAACTTCTCCAGCGCAACCATTGCAAGTCATATTACTTTTAAAACAAACTGTTTTAACGTCTTTGTTACTAGTTGTTTTTTCTTGCTTCTTTTTTTCTTGCTTTACATTTTCTTGAGAAAATGAAGCTGTTGCTGTAAATACAAATGCTAATAAAGCAACTAATTTTGTAAATTTTAATATAGAATTTTTCATAATTTATTGTTTAAAGGTTATTTTATAAAATTATTTATTGATGTTTGTTAAACTTTAACTGGTTTCTTTCTAGCTCTTTCTTTAAGAGTATATTTTACTCCTACAAAAATATTTCTACCGTGTATTGGTGCCCAAATCATAGATGCGTCAAAACTATTACTAAATGGATTGTCTGCAGATGTAATAGGATCTTTTTGCACATAATCGGTTAAGTTTTCTACTCCCACATAAAAATTCCAATCTTTATAGAATTTATTAATTTGAGCATTCATTATAAAGAATGATGGAAATTCTCCTGTATAAGCACCAGCATAATTATCTGGTAATCTACCTTTTCCATTATACTGCAAAGTATAATCGAATTGCCATTTTTTCATATTTGTTGCATACGATAATGTTAGCAATCCTCTAAAGCGATTAATTAAAGGTTTTTCTTGTAACTCATCGTTAATTGTCATTCGCACATCGTTATATCTGTACGCTGCTGTAACATCTAACTTTTTTATTGGCTCATAATTTAGCTCAATTTGATACGAATTAGAAAACGATTCGCCATTTAAATTATAAATCTGAATTTCCGTTGTGTTTGCGTCTAAATCAATAATTATTTGGTTTTGAAAATCTGTTCTATAATAATCTGCCATTAACGTAAGCTTACGACCATTTATATGAACAAACTTTGTGTATGAAATTCCATAATTAAAAGCTTCTTCTTGTTCTAAAGTTTCGGTAAAATTAATTGTCCTAGAGCTTGCTAATAACGAACTATTTTCTGCTAATACATTTGTAGACCTATAACCTTTGCCAATTGCCACTCTAAAAATATTGTCCTCGTTTATGCTGTATCTAAGATTAAAACGTGGAGTAAAAAATGTTCCGTAAATATTAGAATTATCAACTCTTGCACCTGCAATTAGCGATAAATTATTCTTGTATTTGTACGAATATTCTAAAAACGCCCCATTTGTAATTTCATTTCGATCTAGGTTTCTGTCTAAATATACATCGTTTAATTGCTCCGTTATATCATCCATTACAGAACTTATTCCGACAGCGTACATATGATTTGTTTTACCAATATAGGATTCGAATAATAAATTTGCATATAAATCTGTTTCTTTAGCAGTATGCGTTTTTAGTCCGTAAAATGAATTTATATCGTGATAAACGGCATTTGTAATTAATGCCAAACTAGTATTTTTTCTATCGAAAATATATCCATTTTTAAAGAATGCTTCGTAGCGTTTTGTGTTTATCTCCATTCCATATTTTGGCAGAGCTACATCGGAACTCCAATAATCAATTTGTCCACCTTTTTTCTGCTCGTCTAAAACTTTTAAACCAATTTGGGCAACATACTTGTCTGACTTATATTTCCACCTATTAAAAAAAGATGTTTGAATGGTTAAAGGTAAATCTACAAAACCATCGTCGTTTCTATCGTGATACAACGACATGTTTTCGTAATGGCCAAGTAACATTGTAGAAATTTTATCATTAATCTTATACCTTGCATTAAAATTACCTTCGTATTTTCCTGCAGAATTTGTAAGTGCATTTAGGTAAACAACCTCTTTGCTATCTGGTTTTTTAAACTCGGTATTTATTTGACCTGTAATTCCTTCGTATCCGTTTCGGACTGATGCTGCACCTTTAGAAATCTGTATGCTTTCCATCCACGAACCTGGAATATAATTTAATCCGTAAGTTGTAGAAAGGCTTCTTAAATTTGGAATGTTCTCGGTTAGTAACTGCACGTATTTACCTTCTAAACCAAGAAGTCTAATTTGCTTAGACCCTGTAACTGCATCGGCGTAAGCTACATCTACAGAAGCATTTGTCTCGAAACTTTCAGATAAATTACAACAAGCAGCCCTATGAAAAGCTTCACCTGTAATATGCTGTGTATTTATTGGGTCTAATTTAGATACAAACATAGCCGATTTGCGTTCTGATATATCTACCGATTTTAATGTATTATCTACTTTTAGTTTTATTGAAAAATTATTTGATTTTACTTTATAAGTAACAGATTTGTAGCCAATAAAGCTAATGATTAGAATATCTGTTTGGTTGTTTTTTTTGATAGTGAATTTGCCATCTTTATTTGTAGATGTTCCTTCTTTTGTGCCTTGCCAAATTATATTTGCTCCTGGCATTACATTTCCTTTTTCGTCTAATATCTTTC
>DAOVTE010000178.1 GCA_030627705.1 Bacteroidales bacterium | reverse complement strand
ATAAGTTTCCTGTTGGATGATATTGTTTTTACCACCGTTGCTTTGTAATCAAGAATTTCGATTTTATATATATTATCTCCTGTAATATTTATTTCTTTATTTGTTGGGTTAGGATAAACACTAATATTTTGAGATTGATTAATACTTGCAATTTCTGTGGTAATACTATTGCAAGAGCTTGTATCTGAACAACCCATATTATTTACAACAATAACAGCATAATTTACACCGGGAATTGCTGTAATTGATTGACTTGTTTCTCCTGGAATATGTTGATACGAACTGTCGCAATATACCCATTGGTATGATGTTCCTGTTATGCTTGATGTTAATGTAGACCCTGAAATAATAAGAGGGAATCCACAGGGTGGTAAGTCAATATATACTGAATCAGCATCTGCACCTGCATTTCCAACAGTGTCTATTATTGTTGCAACATACCAGCCGCTTATTGCTACAAACGGTGGAGGATTAAAACCATTGTATGCAAAACCATTTGGGCCAGTCCAGCTAACAAATTCTGACAATGCGGGACAAGAAATAGCTATGTCATCAATTCCCCAATGGCCATGATTATTAACACTTCCTGCATATTGATACCAAGAAAATCGTATAGGTCCTGTTGGGTTAATAGGAACGTTTTCACAATAATTATTCCAAGAGGTCAATACTGTATCGTAACCTCCATTGGGATCCCAATAATTTATATCAGTCCAAGTAGCTCCTCCATTAATAGAATATTGCAAATGGACACCTTCGGTTGATAAATCCGGACCTTCGCAAGGAGATATTCCTCCTTCAGTAGCATAATCCATATCAAAGCAAATTGTACATAAATTATTTACAGAATCTCCAACCCCTGTATTATATGCTACTGTTGTTAAGCGTCTTGGTTGAGTTACTGTATTCCCTATCCAACAATATGGATCTGCTGGGGTATGTGGACTTGGGTCGCAAGGATTATTAAATTGCGGATTACAATTTGATTCCCATCCTGTACCTAAAGCTGCTGTATTAAAATCTTCATACATTAATGATGTGCCGCAAGTTCCTGTGGAGCCAAGTAAAACGATTTGTCCATCACATACTTTTGCTGTATCATCTATAATTGTAATAGATGAAAAAAGATCAATTTCACATTGCGCATTAGCATTTATACTAAAAAAAGTAGAAATAGTAATAAATGTGGCAATTACAAAACCTGAAAAATTAGCTTTATTTGTTTTCATAAGTATTTATTTACGTAAAGACAAAAAACTAGTAAAATAGTTGTACTACAGATAATAATTAACTAGATAACAGGCAATTTTCTATTTCTAGCATAGGCAATAAACGATAAAATAAATACTATTCCAATAGTGTAATATACAAATATTGGAACTGGTATTGCATCGCCTTTTGCGTAAGAGTGCAGACCAGATAGGTAGAAATTAACCCCAAAATATGTCATCATTACCGAAGAAAATGAGATTAATGATAAAAAATTAAATGTAAATAACCCTTTTAAGCTAGGGATTAGTCGTAAATGAACAACTGCTGCATAAATAAGTACAGTAATTAAAGCCCAGGTTTCTTTAGGATCCCAGCCCCAATATCTCCCCCAGCTTTCGTTTGCCCAAACTCCACCAAGAAAAGTGCCAATAGTAAGTAGATACAAACCTATAATCAAGCTTTTTTCGTTTATGTACGAAATCTCTTTTATGTTTATATTAAGTCTAATTAAAGAACCCTCTGATTTAATAGCCATTAATAATAGGTTAATAAACCCTAAAATAGCGCTTAACCCTAAGAATCCATAACTTGCAGTAATAATTGCAACATGAATTGTTAGCCAATACGATTTAAGAACAGGAACTAGATTTGTTATTTCGGGATCTATCCAAGATAAATGTGCTACTAATAATATTACGCCTGAAAGTAAGGCTGTTGCTGCTAGTGCTATTTTATTTTGTTTAGAAAAAATAATTCCTGCTAGCATTGTTGCCCACGAAATGTATATCATGCTTTCGTAGCCATCGCTCCAGGGTGCGTGTCCCGAAATATACCATCGCAAACCTAAACCAAAAGTTTGTGCTGCAAATGCTATAAATATTAGATATCTTACACCGTATTCTATAAAATTTAATTTGATTTTAGCGAAAATTAATTTCCCAATTAAAAAGAATAAATAGAATAATCCTATAATAAAATAGAACTCGAATAAATGTCTAAAAATTTGCCAATTATTGTAATTTACTTCGGCTTTTAATTTGGTATCAGTTATTAAAACCTCCTTACCTAACTGCTTTTGGTAATTTGATATTTTTTCTAGAGCTAAATCTGCTTTTCCCCAATAATTAGAAATAATTGCTTCTTCTAACTCATCTAGATAATTAGCATGCAATTTATTTATTTCGCTAGAATTATCGAATTCTTGTTCTGCAAGAGCAATAATATTTGTCCATTTATTATTTGCATCATTTTTTATAGGATAAATATTTAAAAAATTGCCAGATAGAACTTGATAAAATATGCTAACCTGTTCGTCTAGTTTTATTACATCTTTATCGAATTTATCTCTACTCCCTGCAGATTTATGATATGCTTTGTCTACAAATTCCCTAGGAATATACTCGTTGGTCTCCGAAAATAAACTTATTAAAGAAACTTTGCCATCAATGGCATTGTATAATTTTTTAAGTTCGGGGTGTTTAACTTTTATCATTGGAGTTCGTGCCCATAAATCTGGACGCAGCATCATACTTAAATATATTTGATTAGAGTTTTGTTCTTCGAAAGTGCTTCTGCGCGTAAGTTTTAGCAATATTTCGCTAGTAACAGAATTTACAGGTTTCATTCTTCCTTTGGGGTCCTGAACTTGTAAGTTACCAAACTTTTCGGCGTGATTTGCGTCAATTATTGGAAACTCTATTTTTTCTTGTGAAAATAAAGTTGATGTAGAAAATAGCATTAACAATACTAATATTGCTGTAGCTTTTGTTTTTTCTAATTCTTTTAGTTTTGTGCTTAATCTTCTAAATCTTGTGTTTTTACTAAACAAACTAAGTACCATTCCTAACGATAATAAAATGTATCCTATGTATGTAAATAAAGTACCGTATCTATCGTGATTTACAGATAAAATTGTTCCTTTCTCGTCTGTGTCATACGATGATTGAAAGAACCTGTATCCTTCAACATCTAAAACGCTATTCATAAATATTTTATGCTCTGTATTTCGTTCTTTAGATATTACATTTATATGACTTTCGTATGATGATGGACTCTGTGAACCTGGGTATCGGGTCATTACAAAATCATTAAGTTTTATTGATATAGGCAATTCTATTTCTTTTGGCCCGTATGCAATCGAAATATTATAATTATTTATGTTAAGCTCTGTGGGTGTAATTGCGTATCCATTAGCACCAAAAACTGTAATTTCTTTTGTTGTATTATTGTTTTGCACATCAAACACTAAAGCATTAAGTGGTGCCATTTCTGGCTTAGATGATGTTCTTAGTTCTGTATTTCCTTTGGGAATAAAATTGGTTAAAACAACTCTATTATTTGTCCATGAGAATAACCTGCCTTTTATTAATGGTAAAGAGTAGTTTGCAGGATATCCACCTATTACTGTATCAGACATTTCCATATACGATACGCTGTCGTTTACAGAAAGCAAAAGTGTATCATTAATAAAATCTATACTAATGGAATTACTGTCGGGTTTAACTCCAAAACAAAATTCTTGTCCAGAAAATATTTTTCTTTCGCCATATTTTAAGGCTATATCATATCTTGAATCGCCTTGTAAATACATTAAATTAACAATTGGAATTCCTGATTTATTATTTTCAATAATTACTTCGCTTGCATTAGGAATAAATTTTTTAAGTGTAATATTGAACAATTGGTTGTCGAATTCATAATCTTCGGAGAAATTATTATTAGAAATTTCATTAAAATCTATAGGCATATCTGCACTATAAACATATTCATTATTTTTTATATTTACTATTATTGATGCTTTTGTGTCTAGCATTATATTGGTTGTTTGGCCTTCTTTAATGTGCATTATTCCTTCGAAACTAATAAATCTGGTTATTCCTGCACCTATTATTACCACAACAAAACCTAAATGAAAAGTAAGAACTGCAAACTTTTTTAGTGTGAACATTTTATATTTAATAAACACACCCACCGAAACAAATATTAAAAGTAGATGCAGAATATTAAATTTATTTGAATTATAAATTAGTGATTTTGAAGTTGCGGTACCAAAATCATTTTCTATAAATGTAGCTATAGCAATAGATATTGCATAAACTACAATTAAAAACATTGCTGTTTTTATCGAGTATATTGTGTTTTTTATATTATTCATATATTTATATATATAAGTATTTTTATAAATACCTTTGTATTAAAGCTTTAGTAAAAAAATTATTCATTCAAAAATAGTAAAATTATTTACTAATAAAATAAGTATTTACTTAATAAGTGAGGTAAAAGATAAAAAGGCACAGCCTTAAATTTTAAAGCTATGCCTTTTTTGTGGTAAAATTCAGGTTAATTATTAAATCATTGCTAACGCTTGATCTAAGTCAAAAATAATATCTTCTACGTTTTCAATACCTACAGCATATCTTACTAACTCATCGGTAATGCCTGCAGATAATCTATCTTCTTTAGACAATCCAGCGTGAGTCATAGATGCGGGATGTTGAATTAAACTTTCTACTCCACCTAACGAAACGGCAAGTTTTGCTAAATGAACATTATCCATTACAACTTTACCTGCTTTTAATCCTCCTTTTACTCCAAAACTAATCATGCTTCCGAACCCAGTCATTTGCTGTTTTGCTAGTTCGTGTTGAGCAAACGATTTTAAACCAGGATATTTTATCCATTCAATTTTTGGATGGTTTTCTAAATACTCAGCAACTTTCATTGCGCTTTCTTGAGCTCTTTCTACACGTAAAGATAAAGTTTTTACTCCACGAATAACTAAATATGCCTGATGAGGGTCCATATTGCCACCCATAAATGTCATTGCTTTACGTAATTTTGCATAAACATCTGCATCTTTTGCTATTAATGCACCACCAACTATATCAGCATGTCCGTTAATAAATTTAGTTAAAGAATGAAGAACGATATCTGCACCTAAATCTAGAGGCTTTTGTAAAACAGGACTAGAGAATGTATTATCTACACAAACTAAGATATTATGCTTTTTTGCAATTTCACAAGCTGCTTTTATGTCTGTTAACTGAATAGTTGGATTTGCAGGTGTTTCTAAATACAATAACTTTGTATTTGGCTTTATTGCTTTCTCTATATTTTCCATTATAGAAGTATCTGTGTAAGTAGACTCAACACCAAAATCTGCAAAAATACTTTCCATTACAGCTCTACTTGGCCCGTAAACAGCACCAGTGCTTACCATATGATCGCCAGTTTTTAATAACGCTGCATATAAAGTAGAAACAGCAGCCATACCAGACGCTAAAGCAACACCTCTAAAACCGTTCTCTAGTTGGGCAAGTTTATCTTCTAGAGTGTTAATTGTAGGATTGCCAATCCTGGTATAGATGTAACCTTTTTCTTTTCCTGCAAATAAATCTGCTCCGTGTTGAGCGTTCTTAAATGCAAATGTAGATGTTTGATAAATTGGCGTTACAGCGCTTCCAAACTCATCTTTAAAATCACCAGCATGTATTAGCTTAGTATCAAAACCACTATTTTTAGTATCCATAATTCTATATAGTTTAATATTTTTGTACAAAGGTAAAATTTATTATTATATTACTATTGTTATAAATGTTTAAATGCTTATTATATCATATAATATCGAATTTGTAAGAATTATTTTTTAACTTGTACAAATTTTTAATTAAAATTTAAAAAAACATGAAAGCAATAAGGATATTAATAATCACAATAATTACTCTGTCAATTTCTTGGACAGCCACTAATGCACAAATTGTTGTGAAAGAAAAACCAGTAGCTCCAAAAGCCATAGAAAAGCCAGTTAAACCAGACGCAAAATATGTATGGGTTGCCGGAGAATGGAAATTTAACAAAACCGCAAAAGTATACGATTGGATAAAAGGCCATTGGTTTATTCCAAGACCAAATACTGT
>DAOVTE010000101.1 GCA_030627705.1 Bacteroidales bacterium | reverse complement strand
CTAGTCCTAGCGACCAGGAGATACAAGCATTGCGTCATAAACAAGACTCAATTGCTAAAGTACAAGAACACATTAGATTACAACAAGAATTAGACAGAATAGCTGTTACTACACAAGAAAGTAATAACGAACTTTCTAACTCTAATGCTAAAATGACAGCCAGTTTAGACTCTGCTAAGAATGCAGAAATTGCTGAAAAATATGGCTACTTTGCCGATTTTGTAGAAAAAGAAAATAATTTTTTTGTTGTAGAAAACGAAAAAATAAAACTAAAATTTTCGTCTAGGGGAGGTAAAATAGAATCGGTAGAATTAAAGGAATACCAATCGTACGACTCACTTCCTTTGATATTATTTCAAGGAGATTCATCAATATTTGCGTTTAATTTTTTCGACGCAAAGAATAAACATGTAAATACCGAAGAACTTTATTTCACGACTGATGGAATTACTAATTCTGGTGGAAACCAAATAATATCATTAAAAGTAGAGATTGAGCCAGGTAAATATATAGAGCATAAATACACCGTATTTGCTGATTCTTATATGGTAGATTACACTGTTTCGTATATTGGGCTAAAAGAAATAGTTTCTCCAACATTAACTTACTTAACTTTAAATTGGGAATACAATATTCCAAAACAAGAAAAAGGAGCTGAAAATGAAAATAATTATTCAACAACTTATTATAAGTATTTAAATGATGCTGTAGATTACGTTTCGGAGAGATCGGACGAAACTGAAGAACTAAGAACAAAAATTAGATGGATTGCACACAAAGACCAGTTCTTTTCTTCTGTGTTTATAGCAAAAGATTATATCACTAATGCAACAGTAGAAACAAAAAGTTTGTATGAGAATAATGATAAGTACATTAAAAATTTAAAATCTGAAATTACTATACCATTTAACGGAGGAAACAATGAGCAAATGGACTTTAGTTTCTATTTTGGACCAAATCATTTTAATACATTACAAGAATATAGCAAAGTAAATTATAATGATAAAGATATAAATTTAAGCCTAGAAGAGTTAGTTCCACTTGGTTGGGGAATATTTGGTTGGGTAAATAGGTTTATTGTAATTCCAATTTTTAATTTTTTACATAATTATATTTCTAATTATGGTATAATAATTTTATTGCTAACAGTAATAATTAAATTATTCTTATTCCCATTAACATATAAATCTTATAGTTCGTCAGCAAAAATGAGAGTTTTAAAACCTCAGATAGACGAAATAAACGAGCGCATTCCTAAAGACAAAGGAATGGAACGCCAAAAAGCTACAATGGATTTATACAAACGGGCGGGCGTAAATCCTATGGGTGGATGTTTACCAATGGTGCTACAAATGCCAATTTTATTTGCGTTGTTTAGATTTTTTCCATCGTCTATAGAACTTAGACAGCAATCATTCTTATGGGCAGACGATTTATCATCGTACGATTCTGTATTAGATTTACCATTTACAATACCAATGTATGGCGATCACGTAAGTTTATTCACAATATTAATGACAGTTTCTACATTAATTTATACAAAAATGCAGAACTCAATGAATCCTACAAATAACGCAATGCCAGGAATGAAAACAATGATGTACTTTATGCCAATTATGTTCTTGTTCTTCTTAAATAATTATTCTTCTGGATTAAGTTATTACTATTTTGTTGCTAACGTAATAACATTTGGTCAGATGTATTTAATAAAGCAAAGTATTGATGATAAAAAAGTACTAGCAAAATTAGAAATGTCTAAGAAAAAGCCAGTTAAGAAATCTAAATTTCAACAAAGGCTAGAAACTATGTCTAAACAACGACAAAAAGGTCAGAAAAAATAATTAGAACTATTTGAAGGCTGTATGCTTAAAAAATAAAAACCCATCTAAGAAATGTCTTAGATGGGTTTTTTAAATGAACTACCTCGACCCCAATGTCATTAAGTTAATACATCTTAATTTAAAACGTTATTGCGAGAAAGAATGACTAAGCAATCTAATCAAAATAAAGATATTACCACACTCGTTCCTCGTTCGCAATGGCGATAAAACCCTTAACTTAATAACATTTAGCTCAATCCAAGGGTGCGAGGTATCAAAAAGGAATTGTTTTTTTTATTCGAAGCAACAAGCTACGGGGAATTAACGCCATTGGGCTATCGCCCTGCGATTAAAACTAATTAAAGCCACGCTCTTTCTTAATCTTTTCGTAAGCATCACTTAAATTCTGAAATTTCTCTTTAGCCGCTTTTTGTACATCTTTACCTAAATACGATACTTTATCAGGATGGTATTTAATTGCTAATTTTTTGTATGCTTTTTTAATTTCTTCGTTTGTGGCAGATTTTTCTATTTCTAGAATTTTATATGCAGAATCTACATTATCAATAAACATAAATTTTATAGAGTCGGAGTCTTTTATGCTAATTCCCATATGGTGCGAAATAAAATCAATAACTTTAATTTCGCTTTGGTGTATGTGCCCATCAGATTTTGCCACGGCATACAAGAAATGTAGTAATTGTAATTTAGATGAGCTATCTAAGTTTCTGCCAATTTGTTGACTAACATCTTGCACAGGGATTTCTTTTTTAAGAATTTCTCTAAGCATAAGTAAAGCATCATTTGCTGTTGATGCTCCAAATAATTTTATAAATTGTATTTTAACAAAATCTAATTCAGACTTTAGAACTTTACCATCTGATTTCATAACGGCAGCAACAAGAATAACCAAACTTACGTTAAAATCTCCTCTTGTTGTTTTAGATAACCTTTGTGCAGACAATTTTACTTCTGGTGATGATAATAAACTACCAACAGCAAAAACGATTAAACCACCAATAGGGCCAAATAATGCCCAACCTAAACCTCCTGCTATCCATTTTCCGTATCCCATAATTTTATTTTTTAAGCAAAATATCAATTTTATGTATTTGCTCAGTTAATGAATTTTTAATGTTATTATAAATTATATAGTCAGATTTTTCAATTTTCTCTTTATCAGAAATTTGATTATTTATTTTTTTTAATATTTCTTCTTTCGAAGTTTGGTCTCTTGTAATAACGCGCTTTAATCGCAAATCTAAATCTGAAATTACGGTTATTATTTTATCCATTTGCTTATAAGCACCACTTTCGAATAAAATTGCAGCTTCTTTTATTGTGTATTTCTCAGAATTGTATTTATTTGCCCAATCATTGTAATGTTCTTTAACAATAGGATGAACAATACTATTTATTATTTGTAGATTATTTTTATTATTAAAAATTAGATTAGATAAATATTCGCGGTTTAATTCTCCATTAGTGAAATAGATTTTGCTTCCGAATTTCTTTGTTAGTTCTTCTTTAATAATAGAACTCTCTATCATTAGTTTCTTAGCTTCTAAATCGGAATAATAAACTTTAATGTTTAAGCTCTCAAATATTTTTGAAACGTAAGTTTTACCACTTCCTATTCCGCCTGTAATACCTACTTTAATCATTTTTATAAATTATAAATTTTGTGTGATGAGGTGAGTATGAAATTCTTTGTAGGTTCGAAGGGTATTTTGTTAGTCTGACTTTAATTCTATTACTATTTGTATTATTAATCGTGTTATAGTCAACAATGGCCTTAAACATTTCGGCTTTTACATTATTGTACTCAGAGAGACTAACTAAGTAAGAAATATCAATTTTAGAAGGCATAATTGTTATTGTAGCAGTATCTGGTAAGTTTTTAATAATTATTGGAATAGTAATACTTGCTTCGGTAAATTTTTCTATTTCAACTCTAATGCTAGTTCTTTTTTCTGATATCTTAATCTCTTTAATTGGTTTTAAACCAATATTTCTTGATATAGATTTTTCTAAAATACCTAATTCTAAAGGTTCTGTCTTTACAAATTCTATTGTGTCAATAATTTGAATTGGTCCTGTAATAATACAGCTATCAGGAACTAGTTTTATATCTTCTTTCAGCATGAATTGTTTATCTAGCTCATATTCAATATTTGGAATAATTTTAACCTTTTTAGATATCGTTTTTGTGTACTGTAATATAACGCTGTCTTGCATTATATCTATAATTGTGACTTCTGAACCTAATGTCTTTCTAAAATTAGATTTAATGTTTGATGTGAGTAAATAATACTTGTCTGATGAATTATTTAGTTTATAGAAATACTTCTTAATATCAACAATATGAGGGATTAATGTAAACGACCATTTGTATCTTAGTAAAGTATAACCGTCAGATTTTACTCTTAATTTTATTTTTTTTGGTAAGTTGTTTATTATTTTTTGATTCTCGTTAAAATTTGTAAACCTAATAGGATAAGATATTTCGGTTTCGTAGGTTTTATTTAATGTAGTTAAGAACCAAAAAGATGTTGATATAAACATAAAAACGATAAGTGTCATAAAGTTCTTGTCGAGTTTTTTCTTCTCTACCTTTACGATTTTCTTAAATTCGTCTGTTATGTTTTTAATATTCAAAATATATTTTTTTAACTAGAAGATAAATATAGTTAATTTACTTATATCTACTTGCTTAAAAATAAAAAAAGCCTCCTAGATTTTATTTAATCTAGGAGGTTAAGTCTAAGCTTACAAATTATTTTTTCTGTAAATCAGCACTATCTTTAACAACAGAATTAATATCAACTTTAATTCTAACATTATTGTCAATTTCAACTAGTAATGTTCCATCGTCTTTAATATCTGATATTTTTCCGTAGATTCCACCTGTTGTAATCACTTTGTCGCCTTTTTCTAAGGCAGACCTAAAGTTTTTTAATTCTTTCTGACGCTTTACTTGAGGTCTAATCATAAAAAAGTAAAATACTATGATTATTGCTACTAATGGTAGGAACGACATAATTGGGTTTTCTCCTTCTTTTGGAGCTCCCATTAAAATAATATAAAGTAAATTGTTCATGTTCTTGTTAGTTTTTAGGGTTTATAATTTCTGCAATAAATGACAACTCTATTTGCGAGGGTTGTGTATTTGCCATTAATGTTACTGTTTTGTGTTGTATTCCATTTCTGCCAGAGCTATCAAAGATAACTTCTACTTCGCCATATTGCTCGGGTTTAATTGGTGCTTTTGTATATTTAGGAACTGTACATCCGCAGCTTGCACTTGCCGAACTTATTACTAAATTAGAACCACCAGTATTCTTAAATTTGTATGTGTATGAAACTTTTTCGCCTTCTATTATTACACCAAAATCGTGTGATAGCGAAACAAAATTAAATTCAGGTATACTGCCATTATCTTTGTTATTATTATCATTAGCTGTTATTGGATTATTAACAATGTCAGTGTTAATTTCACTAGTGCTGGTTTCGTTATTACACGAAAAGAATAATAAAGATACTATGGATATTATAATTATATATTTATTCATAAAATGATTTTCTTGCAAAGGAATATATTTTTAAATAATTATCAATATTAATTAATATATTTTAAGTTTTGTGCATATATAATTTATGCTATTATTGTCTTATTCTACTAAGCCTCTTCCTGTTTTCTGTATTTTATTGTTGCGTCTGAGTTCTGCAAAAATTTTATCAAGTAAACCGTTAATAAAATTACTGCTACGCCCAGTGCTAAACATTTTTGATAAATCAATATATTCGTTTAACGATACTTTTAGAGGCACAGAGTTTATTTCTGTAGCTTCTACTATTGCCATTTCCATTAATAAAACATCCATAAAAGCAATTCTATCTATATCCCAGTTTTTTGTATGCTTAGATATTAAGTCTACATTTTCTTTATGGTTTAATATTGCTTTTCTGAATAATAAATCTACAAACTCTTTGTCTTCATTGTTTTTAAATTCTGGCATTAACTTAATTTCAACATCTTCTGATTTAGATTGTTTAACTGTTTTAATCATCATATTTAAAACATATTCTGTATCGTAACCCCAATATATACTTTTCTCGTCTAAGGTTTCGTAGTAGCTTTCTAAAATAGTGATTTCATTTTCTAAGATCTTTTTAATAATATGTTTATCTTCGGTAAAATCACTTTCGGGTTTTTCCATATAAATTTTATAATAATCTGATGCAATAATATTATTATAAATTTTAGCTATTAGTTTAGTATCATTAACCCACGATAATTTTTCGTTTCTCACAAATCTTAAAAACTCATCTGTATTTTTAAGTTTTGCAATAAATCTGTTTTCTACTAGTCGTAAATTAGGATTTGAATCTTCGTTAGTTTTTAATTTTTTGTTACGCCTTACATCTATTTTAGTTTCAGCATAATCAATAACTTCTGAAACTAATAAAAATAAGTAATAGTAAAGTTCATATGTTTTGTGAATACTGAAAAATAATTCTTTACGTGATATATCTAAGGAAGTGTTGCCAGATTTAAAATATGCAAATAAAATTTGGAGTGTTTTTATTCTTAATAATCTTCTATTAATCATATCTTTTAAAGACCTTTTAATGTTTTTTTTGTAGCCGCAAATGTAATGATTATTTATAATTTACAAATTACTATACTGAAATTATTTAATTAATTATTTTAATTAATCTAACTTATTTATTATAAGTCTCTTTCTGATTAGTAAAAAAAACAAGAAAACTATAAAAGAAAGCAAAGAAAACAACACCTGCTTGTGTATTTAGCATAGATTCTACTAAAAAATTAATAAAGACAATAATTAAGAACCCTTGTAGAATAAAGTCTTTGTTCTTAATCGCTTTTATGAATGGAATTATGAAAATTAAGAGTAGGATAGTCACGCCTATAATTCCCAATCCAATAAAAGTTTCAAGGAATTGATTGTGTGCGTTTAATTTTAATTTTAAAGGAGTTTGGTAATTTAGTTCATAATATTTTTTTAGTAATTTTTGTTTAATACTTCCTGCACCAACCCCAAAAATTAAGTTTTCTGAAATAACTTTTAATGAAGAATTCCAAACTAATATTCTAACACCTGTGCTTTCTTCTGGGGTATTTGCGTTTAAGGTATTAACATTAAATGTTTTTAATACATTTACCATACTGTTAAATCTTCTATTTTGAGAAATAGAAAACACAAGAATGGTAATAATTGCTAAAGAAATTAAATAGTGTTTGGGCTTAAACTTAATGTTTTTAAAAGTTCTTACTAGACCAATAATAAGAATTACAAACAAAGATAAATACCCAATTTTAGATTCTGTAAAGAAGATTCCACTAACAAGTATAATATTTCCAATAAAATAATAAATACGTTCTTTTGAACTTGCTGTAAACAAAAAATGTATTCCTATTAATAAGAATATTGCTAAATACATAGCAAGATAAGAGGAGTGAATAAAATGAGAAAATCTAAAATAAAATAAATAATTAATATTATCAAATAAATATGAATTATACATCCCTCTTAATATCAGAAATACTATGTATATTAAAGTAATAAAATATGAATATTTTAGAACTTGATATTTATTAAATTTATCTTGTTTGGATAAAAAAAATAGAATTGGAAACACAATAATTGATAATTTAACTTCAATATCGAACCAACCAGAATCTATATTTTTTGTATAAAATAGTGAGATCAAATGAGCAATAAAAAAAAGAAATAAAACGAATAAGCTGTAATTTGTTTTTAATTTTTTTATTGAGAAAGAAAAAAATAATGATAGGACAAATAAGCCAATGCCAATAATTACAATTTTGCCTCCAAAGAACATTGATGTTATTAGAGCGATTATTCCAAATGTAGTTTTATTTAAAGATTGTATTTGCATTTTTTTAAATCTGCACAAATATACTAATAAATTAAAATAGATAATCTAAAAAGGTAGAAAGCAATTAACTTCCTACCTTTTTTACTTTAAGAACTTTATATACTTTTAACTAAATTATAATTGCTCAAAAAAGTCGTTACCTTTATCATCAGTAATAATAAATGCAGGGAAGTCCTTAATTTTAATTTTACGAACAGCTTCCATTCCTAATTCTGGGAAATCAACAACTTCAATTGATAGAATATTATCTTTTGCTAAAATTGCAGCTGGACCGCCAATAGAGCCAAGGTAAAAACCACCATATTTCTGACAAGCTTCTTTTACCTGTGGAGTACGGTTACCTTTTGCAACCATAATCATACTGCCACCTTTTGCTTGAAATGGTCCAACATAAGGGTCCATTCTGCTAGAAGTTGTAGGACCAAAACTTCCAGAAGGCATTCCTTTTGGCGTTTTTGCAGGACCTGCGTAATAAACAGGATGATTTTTGAAATAATCTGGCATTTCTTCGCCATTATCTAACATTTCTTGTATTCGTGCGTGAGCCATATCTCTTGCTACAACTAAAGTGCCTCGTAAACTTAATCTTGTTTTTACAGGATATTTACTTAATTCAGCTAGAACTTCTTCCATTGGTCTGTCTAAGTCTATTTCAACTGCAGGTGCTAAATATGGAGGATTTGCAGGAACTAATTTCGAAGGATTCTTTTCTAATTGTTCAAGGAAAATTCCATCTTCTGTTATTTTACCTTTAACATTTCTATCAGCACTACAGCTTACACCAAGTCCTACCGGATTAGATGCTGCGTGACGTGGCAAACGAATTACTCTTACATCGTGAGCAAAATATTTTCCGCCAAATTGTGCTCCAACTCCTAAGTCTTGAGTAATTTTTAGAACTTTTGCTTCCCATTCTAAATCACGAAAAGCTCTACCGCCTTCGTTACCTGATGTTGGTAAATTATCTAAATATCCTGCCGAAGCATATTTTACAGTTTGTAGGTTTTTTTCTGCAGATGTACCACCAATTACAATTGCTAAATGGTAAGGAGGACAAGCTGCTGTACCAATATCTTTAAGCTTTTGAGTTAAAAATGTGGTTAAGTTATCTTCAGTTAATAATTGTTTTGTTTGCTGATATAAATATGTTTTGTTTGCAGAACCACCACCTTTTGCAACGAAAAGAAATTTATATTCGTTTCCTGGTGTTGCATAAAGATCAATTTGTGCAGGAAGATTTGTTCCTGAGTTTTTTTCGTCTAGCATAGTCATAGGAACTACCTGCGAAAATCTAAGATTGTTTTTATCGTAAGTATTGTAAACTCCTTTAGAGAAATGTTCGGCATCGTTTACTCCTGTGTAAACATTTTCTCCTTTTTTTCCCATAATTATTGCTGTTCCTGTATCCTGACAAGTTGGTAATTGTCCGTCAGCAGCAGTTACAGAATTTTTCATTAATGTGTAAGCAACAAATTTATCGTTATTTGTAGCTTCATCATCATCTAAAATATTATTTAGTTTTTTTAAATGCGCAGGACGCAAAAAGAATGAAACATCTGTCATTGCTTCTTCTGCTAGTAATTCTAATCCTTTCGGATCGATTTTAAGAATTTTTCGACCTTCAAACTCTACAACAGAAACGTAATCTTTGGTTAGTAATCTATATTCAGTGTCGTCTTTTTCTAATGGAAAAGGCTCTTGATATTTAAATTCGCTCATAATAACTATTTTAAATTAAACTATATTTTAAAGTATATAAATATGACGCTAAGTTAATCATTAATGATAAAATCCGATTTTTAATATTGATGTTTTACAATATCTTAAATATTAAGTGCTTAATATTATCTGAGTTTTTTACTTATTATTTAATAAATGTGATAACTTTGTGCATAATCATTATACGACAAGAATGTTTAAATAAAAAACGAGACATTTATGTTTAAGCATTATTTAAAATCGGAATTTTTAAGAAATATAATTATTTTAATTAGTTCATCTGGGATTTCTCAACTTATTCCATTTTTGTTATTACCTTTTTTACAAAGATATTTTTATTCTCCTGAAAATTTTGGAGTGCTATCAATATATGTTTCATTTTCGCTAATGTTAGCAAAGCTTTCCACTTTTTCGTATGAATTTGCAATTGTAAATCAGAGTACAGAGAAAGGAGCACTTAGAATTTTTAGTGGTGTTTCTCAAATTTTATTCT
>DAOVTE010000052.1 GCA_030627705.1 Bacteroidales bacterium | reverse complement strand
GGAATTACATGGTAGCTATTTAGGATATTTTACTAGTCCTATTTAATAAAGTTTAAAGGCTTAGTAATAAATTATTTATTTATATTAATTGCAAAGTAAAGTTTACTACCAAGTTATTTTGGTATGATAATAATAAAAATTTATTCAATAATATAAAGCTTCAAAAAGATGAAATTAAAACAATTTACAATATTTGCATTATTAATTTATCCTGTTATTATTTTTTCTCAAAATAACGACAAGGCAGTTTATAAGGTTCTAGATAAAAGTAAAAGTTATTATTTTACTAATATCTTACACGATGTAACAAATCAAACTCCAGAAAATAAATCACAAAGGGAGATAAAATATTTATCTGTTGATTTCTCTGGCAAGCATTACCCTGTTTATCAAAAAGAATATAGTATTACAAGCTTTCATAATCCTGTATCCCAAGGAAATACAGGTACATGCTGGTGCTATTCTGCAACATCATTTATGGAGTCTGAAGCCAAAAGAAAATCGGGTTATGATATTAAGTTATCTGAAATGTGGACTGTTTACTGGGAATACGTAGAGCGAGCAAAGCAGTTTGTAGAAACAAAAGGAAATACAACTTTTTCGCAAGGTTCAGAGGCAAACGAGGTTCAAATTATTTATAAGAAATATGGTGCTGTTAGATATAAAGATTTTATGGGTAAAAATGCAAACCAGAAATTTCATAATCACAGTAAACTAATAAAAGAACTAAAAACATACTTAAACTCTGTAAAAGAAAAAGCAGAATGGGATATAAAAAAAGTTGAAAAAGATGTAAAAACAATTCTTAACCTACATTTAGGAACTCCTCCTAAAGATATTACTATTGAAGGAGAAACAATTACTCCTAAACAATTTTTAAACGATATCTTAAAATTAAATATGAATGAATATTTTAGTTTTATGTCTACTTCTAGAGAAAAATTTAACGAACAACACGAACTTATTGAAGATGATAATTGGAGACACAGCAAATATTTTAACGTAAGTTTAGACGACTTTTACGGTATAATATTAAATTCTATACAAAAAGGTTATACTGTAAGTATTTGTGGTGATGTTTCGGAGCCGGGACATAACTCTATTGCTGAAATTGGAATAATTCCAAGTTTTGATATCCCACAAGAATTTATAAATCAAGATTCTAGAGAATTGCGTTTGCAAAACAAATCTACAACCGACGATCATTGTATTCATATAGTTGGTTATAAAAAACACGAAGAGCAAGATTGGTTTTTAATTAAAGATTCGGGTAGTGGTGCTTTCGATGGTAATAGCAAAGGTTTCCGTTATTTTAGAGAAGATTATATAAAACTAAAAATGATGAATATTCTTGTGCATAGAGATGTAGCCACAGAAGTACTTGATAAAATTATTAAGTAATTATAGCACATTAGCACACTTTTAATTGAAATACAAAACCCCTCAAAAAAAACTCGCAAGTTTTGAGGGGTTTATTGTAATTTATTAATAAAAATACTTTTCTATTTTAACGATAAATTATTTTTGTATTGTATGGTTTGTAAATATATAATATCACATCTTGGTTTCTCCATTTATTTTCGAAATCGTAATGAGAATCGTAATTAACAATATTGCTATCTATATTAAACTCAAAATTAATAGATTTAATCATCTTATTTGCTTCTAAAGAATTTTTACCATTTGCCCTATATTTTACTTTAATTAAAACATTGGGTTCATTATGTGTAATTACCTTTATTCTAGTTTCTAAAAACAATTTGTTTTTGTTTAGGAATAATTCGTCATCTATAGAGAAACTATAATCAATATCTGAAATAACATTATTTTTTTGAACATAAACCGTATCTAATTCAGGTAAAACATATTCGTTCTCTACAAACTCTTGTTCTTTAAAATCGGCACCTATGTTTGCTGTATTTAAGCCCAGAAATACAATGCTAAACATCCAAAATACTAATGCAATAATTAAAAAAGTTTTGTACCCAGTTTCTATTCTAAATATTTGTTTTAAACCAACATATAGTAGTATAATTAACGGGAAGAATATTACAGCAAAAATACTTATTATCACAAAAATTGTATTTTGCTCAACAAAAATTATGTCTACAAACTGTTCTAATGGAAATAAATCTATACTAAAATTACTTACCAATAATGAGATTAAGAAAACACTAAATATTATAAAGATTAGTCCTATTGTTTTGCCTGTAAATTTAAATATTGCTGTAATTATCAATACAATTATATCTTTTATTTTTATTGCAAAATCACTTAATTTATTTGTTATTTTTCCGCTTTCTAAATCATTTTTCACTTTCTCGAATTCTTCTTTTATAGATTTTTCTATATTTGAAATATTAATTGGTTCGCCTTTCATTTCTAATTTTTGCACAGATGTTTTTGCTTCTGGTATTACGAACCAAAGAATTATATAAATCCAAAATCCAGATGTAAAAGCAAAAAGCAGAACTATAAATGCAAGTCTTACAAATATCACATTTACTCCCAAATAATATGCTAATCCACGAGCAACTCCACCAAAAACATTATCATCAACATCTCTATACAATTGTTTATTCTTTTCTTGCTCTTTTTTATGAGAGGTATCTTTTTCTTGGTCGTCGCTATCAATAAAATCTTCAAGTTCGCCTAAAATAGAAATTATATCATTAATGTCGCTTTTGTTAACTACAACTTTCTGTTTTTGAAGTTTTTCGTTTAACAGCTCTGCTATGCGCATCTCTATATCAATAATAATTTCGTCGCCACCTTCAATTTTTGTAAAATGGGCTTTTAATGCATTTAAATATTTTTCTAAAATAATATATGCACTTTCGTTAATATTAAATATTTGTCCGCTTATATTTATTGTAAAAGTCTTTTCCATTTTATTTATTATTTATTATTATATCAACTGATTTATTAATACTTTCCCATGTTTTTGTTAATTCTAAAAGGAACAATTCCCCTTCGCTTGTTAGAGAATAATATTTTCTCGGTGGTCCTTGTAAACTTTCTTCCCATTTATATTCTAGAATTCCTGAATTTTTCATTCTAGTAAGCAATGGATATAATGTTCCTTCTACAACTATTAGATCTGCTTTTTTTAATTCACTTATTATATCGGAAACGTATGCTTGATTGTTTTTTAACATACTAAGTATACAAAATTCTAATACGCCTTTTCGCATTTGCGATTGTACATTTTTTAATGCCATATTTATATATGATTTTATTTACTCTGCAAACATAATACAAAATATAGTATTATGCAATACATAGTACTATTATTTTATGTTTTTATATTAAATAACAAATCATCCTATCTAAATGATTATTAAAAAAAGCAAAAAAAATTATATTAACACTCTGTATTATAAACTTTTATTAGGTAGTAAAAGAAGGGAGAAGATTAAATATTAAAAAAAATTTCTGATAATGAAAAAAGATTAATAATTATTGAATTCTAGAATATGAAAAAACAGTAATCTAATAACTTACTACATTAATAACTACACTACTACTATCAGCACCATTCTCATTAATTGCTGTTAAAGTAATTACTTTTGCGCCAAGAACTTGAATTGATACATTATATTCGCCTTCCCCTTCGTCTTCAATAACTATTGATGAATATTCTGGTTCCCACTTGTAATAGCAACTCTCATTATAGTCGTCTATTGACAATGTAAATTCCTCGTTATATTTAACTGCATTTTTAGATGTTGAAAATTTAGCAGAAGGTGGATAAATATTAGTTTTACTACAAGATATTATAAAAAAAAATACAATAATGTGTAAAAACACCACTCTTATTATTAAATAAAACTTACTCATAATATTTATCTTTTTTAAACAGTTTTATAATCCTATCTTTAATATGTACCCTAATTGAAACGTAAGAAATAAAGATTCTTCTATTTTATCTGTTTTTAATGCATATTCTACATTGTTAAACATTCGTTCCTCATATTCATTATATTTATATAGCTTTATTCCAAATCCTGCATAAACCTCATGCGTAAGATTAGCGACTTTATTACTTTCGTATTGTGTACCCCAGTTAAAAAAACAATGAGTTTGTTTTATTTCACCTTCTCCTACGAAAAAAAACGATGTAAACATAGGGCTATAAGGAGGCGAAACAGCATATTTGGTATTATAATAATCTATGCCAAATTCATAAAACTCATTATTATCATATTCTAATATTTTATAATGCCTAACAGAAAATCCTAATGCATAAGTGGATAGTGATTTACTTCCATCATGAATTAATATATCATATTGATCAATAATACTACTTCCACCATGATCGTTATAGCCATTACGAAACTCATTAAAAATAAATAATGATGATGTTTGTGCAAAATCCATCATAAAGTTTTTATTAAAACGAGCTTGAACACTAAATTCTTTATTTAGGTAATATTCTATTGCAAAAGTAATATATCCTCTTAATAGTTTACTTGCATTTAAATTTAACAAATACTCTTTATCTGTTTGAGGGTCACTTGAACTTTCAACCTCTCCTAATTTACACCCTAACATAGAGCTTTCTGGAGGTGTATAAATCTTGTCGAACTCGTTTACCAAATTGGTATCATTATTATTTTGCCCTTTAGAAACTTCTATAGAAGCAATAATTATACAAGAAATAACTATTATATTTTTTATCATTTTATTTCAATTTTTTCAAGATAACCATATTCATAAGCAAATATTGGAGCAAAAAAAGGGATAAATATTCAATTCAAATAAAGGAGAGATATTTATAAATAACATGCACACAATAAATTAATACCCACTAACATTAATATCAACACAACTACTCTCGGCTCCATATTCATTAATTGCTGTTAAACAAATAGTATTTGTTCCAAGTTGCGAGAATGAAGCAATATATTCTCCATTATTCCCTTCGTTATCAATAGTTATTAATGAATATTCAGGTTCCCATTTATAATAATAAGTTTCATTATAATCGTCGATTGTCAATGTAAATTCCTCACTATATTTCACTACATTTTTAGATACTGTAAATCTTGCAGAAGGAGGATCTGTATTCGTTTTATTACAGGATATTAAAAATAATACTACAATAGTATGTAAAAATATTATTTTTAACATTAGATTAAACTTACTCATAATATTTATCTTTTAATAAATGAATTTATAAACCAAAACTTAATATGTATCCTAATTGAAATGTAGAAGTCATTGATCTTTCAAAAGCACCTGTTTTTAATGAATAATCGATTTCATTATATGTTTTCCCATCATATATATTATATTTAATAAACTTTACTCCAACACCTAAGTAAATTTCATGGGTTAAATTAACCATAATATCACTTTTATACTGCGTTCCCCAATTAAAGAAATAATGAGTTTGTTTAATCTTACCATCCCCTATGAATAAAAAATTAGAATTATTAGATCTATATGGAGAAGAAATAGAAAATTTAGTGTTATAATAATCTACACCAAATTCATAAAACTTGTTATTATCATTCTCAATTGTTTTATAATATCTAAAAGAACTGCCTAATGCATACGTAGATAAAGATTTACGCCTATCATGTTCTAATATATCATATTGATCTATAACACCATTGTTTTTGTTATAAATCATTAGATTTCCTTGTAAATCACTTTTTATAACAAATGTAAGTTCTTGTACAAAATCTATCATAAAGCTTTTGTTAAAACGAGCTTGAACACTAAACTCTTCTTTTAGGTAATATTCTATTGCAAAAGTAACATACCCTTTTAACAGTTTGCTTGCATTAAAATGAATTAAATACTGATTATTTATTTGATAGTCTCGTGAACTTTCATTATTACTTAACTTGCTTCCTAATATAGAGCCTTTTGGCGGTGTATAACGTTTATCAAACTCGTTTATTAAGTTGGTATCATTACTATTTTGCCCTATAGATACCTCTAAAGAAGCAAAAAGTATACAAGAAATAACTATTATATTCTTTATCATTTTATTTCAATTTTTCCAAGGTAACCATATCCATGAGCAAATGATGGAACTAAAAAAGGTATAAATGTACCATAAACTGTAGGCAAAAGAATAACTAATAATACTTTTCCATGAGGTTTCATTTTCATTTTAATACTATTAACATATAAATTATTATTGTATTTAATAATATTCTCAATATTAATATACTTTTTATTGTCTTTTGATTCTTTTAACACGTTAGTATTATACATTTTTTTTATTACTTGGCCATTCTTTGGGTTTAGTATTAGATAATTAAAAGTTGATTTTTTGACGTTTTTTGACTTCTTAACTCTTCTATTAAATTTTGGATCAAAAGAATAATCATCGGCATACAAAACGTAATAAAGTCCATTATTACTAAACGCTTTAATATCATTATGATGCCAACCTTTATATACAGCTTTTCTTTCAGTTCTTATAACCCAATCGATATCACCTATAGAATTTAATGATATTGTAATAATATTATAATTCTTTTGATATGGACCGCCATTGCCAGAATATCTCTCAGTTTTTGAATATATAAGGGTTGTTTTATTAATATCAGTGATAGAGCTTACAAAATCATAATCGAAACTATATTCTTTTTGTTTATTTTTTAAGTAATGTATATGTTGATGTGTAAAAGATGAAAAATTCGGTTCTAAAAAGGTATTTAATTTATAATCATACTGTATTGAAAACACACCATTTGGTGATTTGCTCTTAGTTAAATTGGTAAATAATCCCGAAAAAAATATGCTTTTATTATGTTTATGGTAATTTAGATTTGTTATTTTCTTATTATCATACTTTAGAAATACTGATTTAATTTTTCCGTTTTCGGGATTAATTACAGATAACATATAGTAAAATGAACTTTGGTAATTCTGAAATTGCTCGCTGTTTTTTTCAACCAAAGATACCTTAGAAATAACATGAAGATTATTATTCTTTCCTAAAAAATATTCTGATGATAATGAGTTTGATACTCTTCCACTAGTAAGGATAGGAAGTGCAATCTGATTTAATGATGAAAATGTTAAATCAGGCTTTAATATTTTTATTGATAGTCGAATATTTTCGTCTTCTTTTGCAGATAATTCTCCACCCACTATTACTTTTCCATCAGTAGTTCCAAAAACGAATAATTCTGCTTTCTTATTATTTTCTGCTTTTGATTTTACTTCATATATCTTTTTTAATGGAGCTATTTCTTTTAATTCACTTGTATAACTTTGAACAAAAAGCTCATCTTTTTCTGCTGTTTCATAAACCCAAAAAACATAAATAATATTCTCTAGAATGACATATTCCTTAACCTTCATTTGGTCTATTAAGATATGACCATTTTCATTTTCTTCAAAACCCTTAATATTAACAGATATTTTTTTTTGCATTGTGTTCTTGTCATAAGCAACAATTCGCAATTTTTTATCTTTTCTCATTCCGTTAAACCGCGAAATATTATTTATTACATAAATATATTTCGAATTATCGCCGATAATATCATCTAAATACCCATTTGTTTTATCGTTATATTCTTGTTTATCGCTCCATTTTATCAAAAAATCAGATTCTTGTCCATTTAAGCTTACAAATGATAATACAATAAATATAGTAGTTAATATTTTAAACATACTGTTCATATAATTCTTATTTAACCTTTATTAAAACTACGTGTTTCTTAATTGCTTTTATTTTATCTTCTAAAGATAAGTTGTTGATTGATCCACTATTAACAGTTTGTGGTAAAAGATCTAATAATATTTTTAAATAACTTAATTTAATAGCGTACGAAACATTATCGCCAGAATTAAATTTTGCATATATTATTCCTATAAGTTCCCCATTGTTGTTAAAGACAGGCCCACCACTATTTCCTGGTTGTACGGGTATAGATGTCTGAAAAGAATTTATATTTCCATCGAATCCTGTTTTTGCACTAATTCTTCCATCATTAAATTTTGCTTCTAGACCCATTCCTCCTAGCGCATGAGGATAACCAATAGTAAAAACTGACTCTCCTACATCTATACTTATATTAGAGTTAATAGAATATTCTATTGGTAATGTTTCAAAATTTTCATCTTGAATTTTTAGAATAACTAAATCATTATCAACGTCTTTTATTTCAACTTTTGCATTATATGTTTTACTAATTCCATTTTCTGAAACTAATATTTGAATAAAATTATTTTCTTCTACTACATGATAATTAGTTACAACGTACCCATATTTAGAAATTATTAGACCTGTACCTGTTGCTTTCACATTCATATCTGAATTAGATGTCATACTACTTTTAAATCCTATTTGCTTTATAACAAAATCACTTATTGTGATACTATTTTTACCACTTATGCCAAAACCAATCTTACTTCCATAATTTCTCATTGATTGTCCTTTGAACTGGATATTTCCATTAATTGAAAAAACAAGATTATCTCCTGTACTCAGTAATTTAATTAAGTTTTTACCTTTAATGTCGGAGCTGTACATATCATCTATAATAATAGAATTAATACCCTCGAACACACTACCAATGTATATATAATTTCCAGAGATTAAAAAGTAGTTGTAATTATCCCAATCTTTAAATCCCCATAAGATTCCTGATTTAGCATTTTTAGCTTTTAAAACATCAATTTTAGCCTCTATAGAATATGTATTACTAATAAAATCATAGTAAATGTTCCTAGCTGTTCCTGATTTAGTTAAAGATGAAATAGTTAAGTGATTGTTTTGTATCTTTGATATACTTTTATCACTAACATACAGATCCCAATCATTAGTATTATTAGAAAAATCATCTTTCATAATTCTATTAACTTGTCCATCAAAAGTATACTCTATATATTTATTGTCTTTTATTCTCCCATTAATATATTCTTGTTCTTTCTTTATTTTCCCGTTCTCGTAATATTCGTATAATTTACCTTCAACAATACCTTCTTTATTGAAATGTTTTTCTGTTTTTTTCTTGCCATTTTTATAATACCATAAACATTTACCATAATAAACATTAGTATTTTCATCGCTTACGCTTGCGTTACTTATTTTTCCTTCAAAATAAATATTGCCATTTGACATATAGAATGATTTATAACTAGTATCATTAATATTGACCCTATAATAATACGCTAAAGTATCTGTTGATGAAACGCCTGATTTATCAAAGTATAATTTACTGCTCTGCGCTTGTATTAAATTTACAGAAGTAATTAAAATAAAAAAAAATAAGTAAAATTTATTCATATTAAGTTGTGTTGTTAAGGATGTTATTAGTCATAAATATTAATAACACAAATGTACATAAATTATATGCAATAAAGTGTATAGTAATAAAAAAAGCAGAATTAAAAATGATTCTGCTTTTCTAATAAATATTAGATAAAAATTAATTATTAACAGTCCAGGTTTCGCCGCTAGTTAATAAATCATTCATATTCTTAATTTTTGCTGTTGCTTGTACTTCTGCAATTTGTGCTTCAACTGCAGCATCGTAAGTCATTTTTTTGGTTTCTCTAATTACACCAAAAGCAACTGGCATTTCTGGATATTTCATATTAGATAATGCTAAATGTAGTATTGGATCTTCTTCGTGAGAATCGTGTACTAAAATATCATCTTTTGTAATACCGTTTTCGCCAATAGTAACTACTTTTAATTTAAAACCATTTAAAACAAGACCTTTGTCGTCGTTTTCACCGAAAATCATAGGTTCTCCATTTTTTAACCAGATTTGACGCTGTTTTCTTGTAGCTTTTGCAGTAATATCTGCGTGAGTATCGTCATTATAAATAACACAATTTTCAAGAACTTCTACTAATGATGTTCCTCTATGTGCCTCTGCTTCTTTATAAACTTCTACAGATTCTTTAACATAGCCATCAATAGTTCTAGCAAAGAAAGTTCCCATAGCACCAATTGCTAATTGTCCAATTTTAAATGGAGTTTCTACTGTTCCGAACGGAGATGTTTTTGTTTTATGACCGTATTTAGTTGTAGGAGAATACTGTCCTTTTGTTAAACCATAAATCTCGTTATTAAATAAGATAATGTTTAAGTCAATATTTCTTCTTATTTCGTGAATAAAATGGTTACCTCCAATAGCTAAAGCATCGCCGTCTCCAGTAATCTGCCAAACGCTTAATTTAGGGTTTGCTGTTTTTGTACCAGATGCAATTGCACCTGCTCTACCATGAATTCCGTGAAATCCATATGTTTCCATATAGTAAGGAAATCTAGAAGAACAACCTATACCAGAAATAATAGCATAGTCTTCTTTTGCAATATCTAATTCAGCCATTGCTTTTTGTATCGCATTTAAAATTGCGTGGTCACCACAACCAGGACACCATCTTACTTCCTGATCAGATTTAAAATCTTTTGGTGTATAATTATATTTTTTTTCAGCCATGATTACTTATCCTCCAAAATATTTGTAAACTCTTCTTTTAACTCAGCAACAGTAAAAGGTAAACCTTGTACTTTATTGTATTGATTATATTCAAAGTTTTGATGATTAATTTTTAAATAATTCACAAATTGTCCACTATTTATTTCACAAACTACAATTTTCTTAAATTTAGAAAATACATCTGCAACGTTTTTTGGTAATGGATTAATGTAGTTAAAATGAGCTAAAGAAACATTTACATCTTCATCTCTCATTTCAGTAACAGTATCAAGTAAATGACCGTATGTGCTACCCCATCCAACAACTAATAAATCGCCACCATCTGGATTTCCTTCTATTTGTAAGTCTGGTACTTTTGCAACTACTTGCTCTACTTTAGCTTGGCGCTCGTCTGTCATCAATTGATGATTAGAAGGAACGTAAGAAACATTACCTGTAACTGCCATTTTTTCTAGTCCACCTATTCTATGTTCTAAACCTGGCGTTCCTGGTACTCCCCATTCTCTTGTCATTAAACCATCGTCGCTTCTTTTGTATGGTAAATATTCTTTACCTTCTTTTGCTATTTTTGGTGTAATTACAGGAAGCGTGTCCATATTTTTAATTAACATTGGACTTGTTCCATTAGCTAAAAAGCCATCAGTTAATAATATTACTGGTGTCATATGCTCTATTGCAATTCTTGCTGCTTCAAAAGCATAATCGAAACAATTACCTGGTGTGCTTGCAGCGATAACAGGCATTGGACTTTCTCCGTTTCTTGCATATAATGCTTGCATTAGATCTGCTTGTTCTGTTTTTGTAGGTAAACCTGTAGATGGTCCACCACGCTGAACATTAACAATTACTAATGGAAGTTCTGTAATTACTGCTAAACCTGCAGCTTCTGTTTTAAGAGCTAAACCAGGACCAGAAGTTGTAGTTACAGCTAAATGCCCTGCAAATGAAGCTCCAATTGCTGTACAAATACCTGCTATTTCGTCTTCTGCTTGAAAAGTTTTTACTCCTAAATCTTTTCTATCTGATAAATATTGCAAAATTTCTGTAGCTGGTGTAATAGGATACGAACCACAAAATAATGGCAAATTAGCTTTTTCTGCTGCGGCTATTAATCCCCAAGCAGTAGCTTTATTTCCATTAATATTTCTATATAAACCATTCTCAATTTTTGCAGGCTCTACTCTGTAAGAAGGTAGTGCGTGTGTATTCTCTGCATAATTGAAACCTGCTTTAATAACCATATCGTTAGCTTCAACAATTTGTGGTTTTTTTGCAAATTTAGTTGCAAAGAAATTGTGTGCATAATCTAAAGGTCTAGAATATATATTAAACACAATACCCAGCGCAAACATATTTTTAGATCTCAAGATAGTTTTATTATCTAAGCCTGTAGGTTTTAAAGTTTCTTGAGTTAAAGAAGAAATAGGAGCTTTAATAACATTAAAAGACTCTAAGTGATCTTCTGTAAAAGGATCTAAGGTTTTGTAACCAGCTTTTTTAAGATTCTTTTCGATAAATGTATCAATGTCAGCAATAATTGTTCCTCCTGGTTTTACCCAAATTTCATTAGCTTTTAATGCCGCTGGGTTCATTGCAATTAATACATCTGCATAATCGCCAGGTGTATGAACCTTGTTATGCGAAATATGTACTTGAAATCCAGATACTCCACCTACTGTTCCTTTAGGAGCACGTATTTCTGCTGGATAATCAGGAAATGTAGCAACATCGTTACCAAACAATGCTGATGTGTCAGAAAAAAGAGTTCCAGTAAGTTGCATACCGTCTCCAGAGTCACCTGCAAATCGTATAACAACATCTTCTTTTTCTATGCGACTTTTTTTGTCCATAATAAATGTTATATGTTAAATATTTCTTTAATTGTATATTAAATTTTAAAAGCAGTAAAATTAAAGATTTTAAACTTAAAACAACAGATAATTACATTTTTTTAAACAGTTTTAAGTTTTTATATATTTACATAATTGCATTGTTTAACTATGTGTTAGCTATTTAAAATTATTCTAAATAAAGAAAGTATGACTTTTTGTATTTTTTTTATCGATTTTTTCAATTATATGTAGCGTTTAGATTTAACTTTGTATAATGTATAAGTAAAGTTAGATTTTTAAATAAAAATTAATTCAAATTAAGTATTGTTATCATAATTTTGTTGATAAATTCGTGTAAAATAAAATAGTTAATAATTAGAACTTAAAGAGTTTACTATTAAGATAACTAAGTTAAAAAATTAATATAATATGGCTTTAATTAAAGAAGTTAGGGGTTTTGTTCCAAAATTTGGCAACAATTGTTATTTAGCAGAAAATGCAACAATTATTGGTGATGTTGTTATTGGTGACGATTGCAGTTTTTGGTTTAATTGTGTAATTAGAGGAGATGTTAATTCTATTAAAATTGGCAATAATGTAAATATCCAAGACGGCAGTGTTCTACATTGTTTATACGAGAAATCTACTATAGAAATTGGCGATAATGTTTCAGTTGGACACAACGTTACAATACACGGTGCAAAAATAGAAAACAATGTTTTGGTTGGTATGGGTGCCACAATTTTAGACCATGCTGTAATTGGCGAGAACTCAATTATTGCTGCAAATTCGCTAATTTTAGATAGCACGATTGTAGAACCTAATAGTATTTATGCTGGCGTTCCTGCAAAACGCATTAAATCTATAGAGCCTAATCAATCTAGAGAAATGATACAAAAAATTGCAAATAATTATTCTATGTATGCGAGTTGGTTTAAGGAGAAGTAATTCTATAGTGGTGTTTTCCATCTAGTTTCTCTCCACTTTTTTTGTTCTTCTCTAGAAAGGAATGTCCAAGCTACAATTCGGCTAGATTTATTACCAGTTCCCATAGGAATTGTTTTGACTTGATTAGCTTCAAACTTTTCTAATAATTTATAAATTCCTTTAAGATTAGATTGTTTTGATACTAAAGTTGAAAACCAGAGACAGTTTTTAGAGAATTTTTCACTTTCTCTAATCATGTTCTGAATAAATTTATTTTCTCCGCCATCGCAAATAAGTTCATTGCTGATTCCTGAGAAATTGAGATTAGGTGTTTTTACATTTTTCCCAGATAGATTTCTTATTTTTCTTCGTGTTCCTTTTTGAGCTTCTTCAATTGAAGAATGAAAAGGAGGATTACAAATAGTTAATTCAATTTTATCTTCTTTGCCTATAATGCCGTAAAAAACATCTTTTGGATTTTTTTGTAACCTACATTCAATCTTATCTTTAATTGATGAATTAGAACTAATAATATTCTGAGCTGATGCTATCGATTTTGGATCAATATCAGATCCAATAAAGTTCCAGCCGTACTCTGTAGCTCCAATAATTGGGTAAATGCAACTGGCTCCTATACCAATATCAAGACAAGTAATTTTGTTGCCAATTGGAATAGCACCAAAATTGTTTTCGCCTAATAAATCGGCAATGTGATGAATGTAATCTGCTCTGCCGGGTATTGGAGGGCATAAATTCTCATCTGGAAACTCCCAATTCTCTATTCCGTAATAATGATTTAGTAATGCCTTATTTAAGAGTTTAACAGCAAGTGGGTTTGAAAAATCGACTGATTCTACCTCAAATTTATTAAGTATGATATAATTTTTTAAGTCAGGATTAGAATTTTTTAATGCACTTAAATCATATCTTTCTCGGTTTTTATTTCGAATATGCAGCCTTGTTTTTACTTGTTTATTTTTTTCTGTACTGATTATTTGCTGTAGTTTTATATATAGATTTTTAGCTTTTCTGCCACTTAATATATTATTTGTGTAACGACTGCATTAATACTCGATTTGGATTAAGTTCGTAATTTCT